>JAMONO010000075.1 GCA_027065715.1 Flavobacteriales bacterium | reverse complement strand
TATTTTTTCTATCCAACTGATGTGAGAAAATACTTGATCAACCGACAAACCTATGGGTTCGATATTGAGTCGTTTAAAGGTTTGGTATTTTTGTGCAAAGGCAATAAATTCGGTTGTGCATACCGGTGTAAAATCTGCCGGATGACTAAACAATACAAACCATTTGCCTTCGTAGTCGTCAGGGAGGGTTATAGGTCCTTGTGTGGTTTGAACTTTTGCTTTGGGAAATTTATCACCCAACAGAGGCATTTTGGTTGTTTTATTCATATTTTTCATTGTTTTATTGTTATATTAACAAAAATACCATGCTTTATAAAATAATTTAAGAATAGTTATAGATTTTTTATATAATTAACAGTCTTTTTATAAATGTTTTTTATTCACTAATGATAATTTATAAAAAAACCGAAAATTTTTTGGTTTTTTTATAAATAAAATTCTAAAAGTCCGATGCTTCAAAAAAAATAGGAAGATGACAATTAAAATAAAGAACAACAAAGCCATGACCGAATATTGTCTTCGGATTGTTATTAAATTGTCAAACCTAAATTGATTACTATTTTTTAAAAATTCTTAATCAATGATTTTGCCAGTTTTCAAAGTGTACAAACTTCCACAATTCGGGGTGTTTGCCGGCTTCCAGTTTGTTTTCCAAGCTGTCGGGCAAGGCAGGGAAAAAATCGATACCGGTTAGTTTTTCAATACTATCGACTGCAACGATATATTTTTGTAAGTTCTCTTGTGATTTTTTATGCGGAATAACGAAGCCAATCATACGTGGCTTTTTATTTTTTTTGTAGTCTAATACGATTTTATAAAAATAATCGGGTACGGCTACTTTTTCATACCCGATACGTTCCAGTCCGGGTTGTAATATTCCTCCGGTTACAATATAAAGTTTACCGTAACGTTTTGTCCAATACCGCACTTGTTTTTCCAAATTGTTCCAAATACCGCTGTTAAAATCGTGATCCATAGGACTGACATTGGAAGTATAAAAAGTATCGTCAAAAGCATCTACATTGAAGCGCATATCGGCAGCAGGCACCAAATGTCCTTTTTCGTAGCCGTTTGGATAATAATTTTTGTAATGTGCCGATCGAGTTGTTACTTTGGGGTCGCGAACAAAATACGGACGTTCTATTTGTTGTCGGCTCAGTTGTTCGGGTGATAAACTATAAGCTACCCATTCCGAGTTTTCGTAAGCTTCGTTATAAGACAAACTGTAATAGTCATGATTTACCACTTGTCCGGTAGTAGAAGTCGGCAGGTAATTAAAACTGCCTTTTGTTTTACTTTTATAATCTATTGTTGTTTTTGTGTAATTGTCGGTTTGACATGAAATAATAAGTATAACAAAAAGTGCGTGAAAAAATTTCAAAATATCGGATTTTTTTACAAAAATACTAAAAAAAAATATCGATTATTAAATATTATTTACTAATTTTAATCGTTTGATTTTTAACACTTTAATATGATGAAAAATTTAATTATCGCTTTAATGATAGGCATGGTTGCCGGTTTTATCGATGTCATACCCATGTGGTTACAAAAAATGGATAAAAACGTCAATTTTTCGGCATTTTTTCATTGGGTTTTTTTAGGTTTGATTATACCGTTTGTATCGTGGGATATGGCGGTTTGGCTCAAAGGACTTATAATAGCCGAGTTGGCTGCTGTTCCTATTTTATGGATTGTGGTTAAAGACGACAAAAAAGCTTTGTTGCCAATTGTTATTATGTCTGCAATACTCGGTATAGGCATAGCACTTGCCGGTCAAAAATGGATTTATTGACAATTATACCAAAATCTTCAAACCCTTGATTTCGGCTATTTGATTGATTTCTATTTGAAAATCATTCGGGTTTATTTTGTTGTGTTTGGATACAAAAATTCGTTCAAATCCGAGTTTTTCGGCTTCGGATATACGTTGTTCGATACGGGTAACGGGGCGCACTTCGCCGGTCAGTCCCAGTTCGCCGGCAAAAGCCCAAGAAGCCGGTACGGGCAAATCGTTGTTTGAAGATAATATTGCCATTGCCACCGCCATATCGATAGCCGGGTCATCAATTCGGATTCCGCCTGTTATGTTCAAAAAAACATCTTTGGTCGATAATTTGATACCCATGCGTTTTTCGAGCACAGCCAATATCATGTGTAAACGCTTGATATCGTAGCCTGTGGTAGTGCGTTGCGGTGTGCCGTAAACAGCGGTTCCCACCAAGGCTTGCACTTCAACCAACAGCGGACGAATACCTTCCATAGCTACGGCTATAACAGTTCCGCTGAGTTCGGTTTCATGAGAAGTTAATAGTAATTTGGACGGATTTTTTATTTGACGCAGTCCTTTGTTATACATTTCAAAAATACCTATTTCGTGTGTAGAACCAAAACGGTTTTTTTGGGCACGTAAAATACGGAACAAATGATTGCGGTCTCCTTCAAATTGCAAAACCGTATCGACCATGTGTTCCAATATTTTCGGACCGGCTATTTGTCCCTCTTTATTGATATGTCCTATAATAAAGACCGGTGTGTTGGTTTGTTTGGCATATTGAATAATTTCGGAAGCTGTTTCGCGTATTTGCGATATACTTCCGGCTGACGATTCTATTAAATCGGTATGCAAAGTTTGAATGGAATCGATTACAACGATATCGGGATTTTCTTCATACAAGACATGTAATATTTTTTGGGTATTGGTTTCAAACAACAACTTCATATTTTCGTTGTTTATACCGATTCGTTCGGCACGCATTCGTATTTGTTTAGGACTTTCTTCTCCCGAAATATACAAGGTTTGACGAGGCAATTGCAAAGCTATTTGCAACATAAGTGTCGATTTGCCGATACCGGGTTCTCCGCCTAACAAAATGACACTTCCGGGCACTATCCCACCACCCAATACACGGTCAAGTTCATCGTTTCCGGTTGCGATGCGATATTCTTTGTTTGTGTCTATTTGATTGAGTTTCAATAATTTTGATAGATTCTTTTTTATTGGAGATTGGGGGTCTTTTTTTGACACAACTTCTTCTACAATGGTATTCCATTGTTTGCAAGCGGAACACTGTCCCATCCATTTGGAATATTGGGCACCGCAGTTTTGACAATAATAGGTGGTTTTAAGTTTCATTGTTCGGCTTCAAATTCGTTTTACAGTTATCAAGACAGCTTTTTTAATACAACTTTTTGTATTTGTTTTTGATTGGCTTTGTTTATTTTGATGTGAAATTTGTCGTCGATGTCAAATTCTTCATTTTCTTCGGGTATTTCGCCCAAATAATCCAAAATATATCCGCCTAATGTTTCGTAAGTATCACTTTCGGGTATATTTAAATTGTATTTTTTGTTTAGATCTTCTATTTCGTGACGACCGGACAAAATAAAGGTCTGTTCATCGATTTGTTTTTCAAAAAGTTCATTTTTATCGTGTTCGTCTTCTATTTCGCCAAAAAGTTCTTCAATAATGTCTTCCAAGGTTATCAAACCCGAAGTACCACCATATTCATCGAGTACTATGGCTATATTTTTCTTATTCTTGTTCATCAATTTTAGCAATTCGTGTATGGAAATGGTTTCGGGCACAAAGAGTACTTCTTTTAAAATAGATTTGATATTTTTCGGATTGTTAAACATTTCAAAAGAGTGCACATAACCGATTATATTATCGATATTGTCGTGATACACCACGATTTTGGACAGACCCGTATCTATAAATTTTTGTTTGAGCCGTTCAATACCCGCTGTATCTTCGATAGCGACAATTTCGGTTCGGGGTATCATAATTCCACGAGCTTTTTCGTCTGAAAAATCCAGTGCATTATTAAGTATTTCCAGTTCATTTTCGGTTTCTTCTTCGCTGTTTTCGGCTTGTTTGAGTTGTTGCGAAATAAATTTGGACAATTCTATTTTGGAAAAAGCATCTTGCACATCGTCGGCTTTGGTTTTGAAAAAATACTTTAAAATAAGATTGGAAATCCATAAAACAAATTGAGTTACCGGCCAAAACAATATATAAATAATATAAGCCGGAACAGAAAAAATACGTAAAAGTTTGTTGGCATACAGTTGAAAGATAACTTTGGGCATAAACTCGGCGGTAAATAATATAACCAATGTGGAAATTAGGGTTTTGATCAGCAGTTCGTTAAAATCGTTGAGTTGGGTCATGTGTCGGATTAAATATTTGGTGATTAAATCGCCCATAAAATAACCGTATATGACCAATGCCACATTATTTCCCACCAACATGGTTGTGATAAAATTTGAAGGTTTTTGGGTAAGTTTTTTTAAGATAAAAGCGGTTAGTCCTTCATCTTTTTTATCGATAGCCAGTTGCACCCGATTGGCACTGACAAAAGCTATTTCCATACCCGAAAAAAAAGCGGACAGCAACAATAAAATGACTATAATTATAATATCAATATTCATATATGCGTTATATATGACAAAGATACATCAAATTATTTTTTTGGATATGGAGTTGCCAAAAAAAAGCATATTGATTAAACCTTTGGACGATTAAATAGTCTTAATTTATGTAAATTTTAAAAAAAACGTAAATCATGAAAAAAAGTGTTTTAGTATTATTAGCAATTGTTTCGGCAATGTGGATACAAAGTTGCAAAAAAGAAAATCAAAATGATGAAAATACCGATTCTATAACTAAGGAAGACGCTCAAATGGTTGTTGCTACCGACATCGAATCGGACGGATTGTTGGACATGGTAGATTTGTATGCCTTTGAATCAACTTCCGGCAACAGAAATCATGCACTACCGTCATGTGTAACTCAAACAGTTGTTACCAACGGAAACAATCTTACCATAACTTGGCAATTTGACCCGAACGGTTGCACTATGCCCAATGGTAATACTTATAGCGGAACCGTAATAATAACTCGTTCGCGAGACGTAACGGCAAGAACGGTAACGGGCAGTTTAACATTTGATAACTTTTATGTTAATGGTATTCATATTGAAGGCGGGTCTAATTTTGAAAGACAAAGATCCAATGCCAATGGCAATCCGGAAGTTACACATCAATATGATTTTACTTTTACTTTTGTAAACGGAGATGTTGCAGAACGTTCAGGTACGAGAATAAGAGAGTGGATTGAAGGATTTAATACACCGATACATGCTGATGATGTTTTTTTGATAAGAGGTAATGCTCATTTCGTATTTAGAAATGGCAATGAACTGGATGTTGAAGTAATAAATCCGTTAAGACGAGAAGCAACTTGTCGATATTTTGTAAGTGGTACTGTAAATATTACCAAAAACAACCAAACTGCGGTATTGGACTATGGCAACGGCACTTGTGACGACGAGGCAACTTTGACTTTACCAAACGGAACGGTTCACATTATACATTTGTAACAAATCAAATTTGAATTAATAACGAATATTAGTTATAAACTGCCTCAAAAGGTTTTAACCGGTTGGGGCGTTTTTTTATAAAGTTAATCGTTGTCTTACACCTTCATATAAAATAATACCGCAAGCAACGGAAACATTGAGCGAATCCATTTTGTTTGACACTGGTAATTTAATAGGTTCGCTTAAATTCAATAAAGATTTTTGAATACCCTTTCCTTCACTTCCCATAATCAGGGCATAATCTTGCTTAAAATTGGCATCATATACCAATTTGGTTGCTTTTTCGGTAGCGGCAAAAATTTTTATGTCATAAGCTTGCAAAAGAAAAAGAGCATCTTTTAAATGTTTAACCCGACTGATAGGGACTTTAAAAATTCCGCCTGCCGAAGTTTTAACCACATCGTCGTTGAGCGGTGCGCTGTTATTTTCAGAAATAATTATACCCGAGACTTCAACAGCGGCAGCAGTTCGGATAATGGCACCAAAGTTACGCGTATCGGTGATGCCGTCCAACAAAATAAAAGTTGCCGGTGATTGTCGAGAATTTTTTTCAAGTAATTTTTCAAGAGAAACCAAAGCTACCGGACTGATAAAAGCTACCACACCTTGATGATTTTCTTTGGTCAATTTGTGTATTTTTTCGGCAGGAACCGTTTTGTAAGAAATTTGTTTTTCTTTCAGTAAACTCAACAATTCAAAAAAAGTTTTTCCTTGCAATTTTTTTTGCACAAAAACTTTGTCGATATCTTTGCCCGATTTTATTGCTTCGATAACCGGATGCAATCCGTAGATTAAATTTTTTTTCATGGTACAAAATTAGTTTAAAAAACAATACGAATTTCAAACGGCAATTTATGTATAATCATCAATAATACAAAAAACAAGAAATAAACGGCTTTTAATTAATAAATTCGCAAAAATTAACTTCGAATACTCAAAAAAAACTTTTTTCAATTACATTTTGAAGAAAAAAATAATATTTTTACACCTTACAAATCATAAAACAAATTAAATATGAAAAAAATTTTACTTTTTACATTTGCTTTATTTGCAAGTATCACCATGCAAGCTCAAATAAGTTGGTCTGAAGTTTTTTCAGGCTTTTCTACTGACAGTAGAGGTATTTCATTTATTCACATAGGCGATGCTCAAAACGCATGGGCTATTGCTTATGACGGAGCAAACACCAGTAATCAAATTGCTGCCATAACTAAAACCTCGGATGGCGGTCAAACTTGGACTGCAACCGATCCTATTGCTTTACCCGGAACCATAAACCCCGGAATAGGCATGGTCTTTTCAGCCGGTGGAGATACGGCTTATATTGCTGCTTATAAAAATGGAAACTTTGGTTCAAACGGTGTTTGGAAAACCACCGATGGAGGTGCCAACTGGACTAAAATTACAGCCAGTAATATTTACAATAGTTCTTCATCTTTTACCAACATTGTTTACTTTTTTGACAGTCAAAACGGTTTAACATGTGGAGACCCCGGAGCAAATGGTGAATATGAAATTTTTCTGACAAATGATGGTGGTCAAACTTGGACACAAGTGTCCGGAGATGCAATTCCAAACCCTCAAGCTTCCGACGAGTATGGTTATGTTCACAGCTATGCCGCAGCAGGTAACAGTTTTTGGTTTACAACGGCTTACGGTAGAATTTTTAGAACTACTGATATGGGTCATACCTGGCAAGCTTTTCAAACACCTGTCCCTGATTTTGGCGGAGGACATATCAATGGTTCTTTCGGAAATATTACTTTTAAAGATGATAATGAAGGTTGGATTACAGACAAAGATGCTAACTTATACCACTCTACCGATGGAGGAGCTACTTGGACACAAATGTCTCCATCCGGAACTGTTTATGCTGCTGATATAAAATTTGTTCCCGGAACTGCAAATATGTTGGTATCGGTTGGCTCGGCATCAGGAGCTTCCGGTTCTTCATATAGTATGGACGGAGGTGCTACTTGGACCGCTATTGACAATAACGTACAACATGTTTCTTTGGATATGTTAAATGATGCTGTTGGTTTTAGCGGAGGATTTTCTGACCAAGCCAGTAACAAAGGAATATTTGTTTGGAATAATCCCAACGCTTCCGTTAATGAATCAACCATTGAAGGTTTAAAAGTATTCCCTAATCCGGCTACCAATGTGGTAAATGTTTCTGTCGAAAATGCAAACATTAATCAAATCACCGTTTTTGATATAACCGGAAAACAAGTTATCAACCTAAAAGGTATGGATACCAAAATCACCACAATTAACACTTCCAACTTGGAAAACGGTGTTTATTTGATGAAAATTGTAGATAACGACAATCAAGAACAAAGCTTAAAATTAGTGATAAAATAAAAATTGGATTTTTTCATAAAAAATGAGACTGTTCAAATAGGTGAACAGTCTCATTTATTTTATGTTTGTTGTGTTTATAAAATCAAAAGTTTAATTGTAAACCCGCCAAAAAATTAAATCCGGCTTGCGGATAATAATAAGGGGTATCTCCCCACATGTAACCGTTTGAAGCATACTTTTTGTTGAGCAGATTGTTCAATTTAATATTCATATCAATACTTTTAAGCGGTCGAAAGCTTTTTATTGTGTAACTTACAAACATATTGGTTACAGCATAAGCTTCCAGTTTTGAAGCTTCAATATTACGATTATCCATATATTGGGCTCCTACATATTTTTCGGCAATTTTGATTTTCAAATTTTTTAACGGTTTAAGCTCAATTAAGGCCGCTCCTATCAATCGCGGTGAATAAGTAAGTTGTGTATTGCCATAGTTTGCAATAGTGCCGTTTTCCATTACTTTATAATCGATATTTCTATTGTTACTTAAACTAATATTGACACTTGTTTGTATAAATTTGGAAAACATATAGCCGGCTTGCAGTTCCGTGCCTATTCGATAGCTTTGACCGATGTTTTCTCTGACGGGGCTCCCAACCTGATCGAGTTTTCCTGTTAAAACCAATTGGTTTTTATAAAACATACCATACAAGTTAATCTCTGTTTTAAGGTGTTCGTTTTCATATTTCCAACCGGCTTCCACATCATTTAAAGTTTCGGGTTGCGGTTTGTTATCGGGATTATTGATGTAATCTTTCCGATTAGGTTCTCTATGGGTTTGTGCCAACGAAACATACATTTGGTTTTGTAAGTTGTGTTTGTAATACAAACCTATTTTAGGATTGACAAACAACAAATTGTCTTGTAAACCAAAAGGAGTTTGCCAATCCAAATTACCATTTAAATCATATTTTATTTTTCTAAACTGAACATCGGTAAATAGGCGAAGTTTTTCACTGATATTATAAATTGCTTTTACAAATCCGCTTGTGGTTTTTTTGATTCCTTTATTGAAATAATATTCTTTCATATAAGGCACATTCAAAGCTTGTTCTGTCCATAAAATCCGTCCGAAATGTTTGCCATCGTATTCATTAAATGCCAATCCGGCGATGATTTTGGAACGAATACTTTGATAATGAGCCGTGGCGATAATACCGTAAAAATCATTATCCAACCATTTGCGACGTATCAAATCGGTGGTTTCTATGATTTGTCCGTTTAAATTGTAAGGAGTAAAACCATATTCGGTAAAATCTTCATCTTGTTTGTATTGTTCGTAATAACCTCTACCGTAGGTATAGTGTCCGGTCAAGTTTATATATAAATTATCACCTATGTTTCTTTTATAATGTAATTGATAGTGATCTTGTTTATAATTATCAACCTGATTTTCATAATAGTCGGTAATATTGCCCACACTATCATATACTGCTCCGGCGTAATTAAATGTAGGATTGTTTTCAAATTTTTCTTTTTCGACCCCATACCAAGCCTGATAAGTTATTTCATGACCTCCGAAAGCTATGGCTTTTAAAGTGTTTTTGTGATCTTTGTAAGCGCCCGAAACATAATAAGATTTTAGATCGGAAGTGGCACGGTCAATATATCCGTCCGACTGTATTTGAGAATAGCGTCCGTTAAATTCAAAATGATTATTTAACAAACCGGTACTTCCTTTAAGACTTTTTTTAGAGGTATTAAAACTTCCGTAAGTTGCTTGAACTTGTGCAAAGGGATTTTTTGATGTTCTATCGGTTTCCAAATTGACAGCTGCCCCAAATGCTCCTGTTCCAAAACCTGATGTTCCTACCCCCCGTTGAATTTGCAAATTTTGTGTATTGCCTGCAAAATCAGGAATATCTACCCAATACACACTATGCGATTCGGGGTCGTTAAGCGGAACGCCGTTAAGACTAACGTTGATTTGTTGCGGACTGATTCCTCTTATTCTAATGCCGGTGTATCCAATTCCCGCACCTGCATCGGAAGTAACTACCACAGAAGGGGTTAATTCCAATAAATAAGGGACATCTTGTCCTAAATTTTCTTCTTGTAATTTTTTTTGCGAAATATTGGTTTGAGTAACCGGCATATCAGCCGTTGCTTTCACGGCACTGACGACTATCGTAGGCAAAGTTTCGGTTTGCAATTGTAGTTTTATCAACACAAAAACATTTTTTCGGGCATCTATTTTAATGACTTTGGTTTGATAGCCTTTAAATTTGACTTCCAAATCGTAAGTTGCCGGTGTCGTATTAAACGAAAATGTTCCGTCTTCACCGGTTACTGTCTTTTGCCCCGTTTGTTTTATCCGCACCAAAACACCGTTTAAAGTTTCGTTATACATATCGGTAACTCTTCCCGAAATAGTGGTTTCTTGAGCCCATAGGTTAAAATGAACCAACATTAATAACATGAATAATCTTTTCATTGTTTTTTGTTTTTTACATTAAATTAAATAATCAAGTAAAAAACAAGGGAAAGTTTTAATCAAAATATTAGTTCCCTTAACAGCATTACCTGTTCAGGTTCTAAGGGTATGATCTCAGCTCGTTTATTTGGAGCACCCCTGTTTTTCGCCGCAAAGATATGATTTTTGAGCAAAACAAATGTACAGGATTTAATATTTTTTTTAAGCTTCACAAAAGAACTTAATTTAAGGCTTGGATATTTTTATTTTGTCTCCCGGTTTTAATTTTTTGCTCACCAGATTGTAAGGTCCTGTAATTATTTCA
>JAMONO010000074.1 GCA_027065715.1 Flavobacteriales bacterium | reverse complement strand
TATTTGTTTTTTCGCACTTGTATAAATATTTCGCTACCCGGTTTGGCATACGCAACGGGCACATAGCCCATACCAATGGCTTCTTTTAAAGTCGGCGACATGGTACCGCTGGTTACCTTTCCTATTTTGTTAGCAGAAGCATCGACAATATCATATCCGTGTCGTGCAATTCCTTTGTCTTTGAGTTTAAAAGCTACCAATTTACGATTTACTCCTTCTTCTTTTTGTTTTTTTAGATTTTCGGCATTGATAAAATCTTTGTTAAATTTGGTTATCCAGCCCAATCCGGCTTCAATAGGCGAAGTGGTTTCGTCGATATCATTGCCATACAAACAATATCCTTTTTCTAAACGAAGGGTGTCGCGTGCTCCCAACCCGGCGGGTTTCAGGTTCAAATCTTTACCGCGTGCAAACAGTTCGTTCCAAACATCTTCCGCATATTGATTGGGCACATAAATTTCAAAACCTTTTTCGCCGGTATATCCGGTTGCCGATACCAAAATATTTTTATGTCCGGCAAAATCGGCTTTTGTCCAGGTATAAAACTTCAAATTTTTCAAATCGGCACTTTCACCGGCTAATCGTTGCATAAGTTCGGGCGATTGTGGTCCTTGCACTGCCAAAATACTGTATTGATCGGATTTATCGGTCAATTCCACCTCATAGTCCTTTGCCCATTTATTGATCCAAATCCAATCTTTTTTCAAATTGGCTCCGTTGACAACCAACATATATTTATTGTCATCTAATCCATAAACCAACAAATCATCGACAATTCCGTTTTGTTCGTTAGGAAAACAAGAGTATTGAACTTTGCCCGGACCGAGTTTGGCTACATCGTTTGAAGTAATATATTGCAAAAAGTTTAAAGCGTCTTTGCCCTCAACAAAAAAGTTACCCATGTGAGATACATCAAACACTCCTACGCCATTGCGTACGGTTTCATGTTCGATGTTTACCCCTTCGTATTGAATGGGCATCTCAAATCCGGCAAAGTCTGACATTTTGGCTCCCAAATGTTTATGTATGTGATTTAAAGCTGTTTTTTTCATTTTTTATACTATTTTAATGATGAGCTAATATAAAAAAAATGCTTTTGGTTGAAGGTGATATATAATTTAAATTATGAAGTTTTCACCCATCCGACTTATTAATAAAACAGAAAAATTTATGAAGGACACTAATTGCAAAAAAATCAAAACTATCTATATTGAAGTTTAATAAACGTTTTGTTATAAAAAGAACTTTTGCAAGGTGCAAAAATAAAATGGCTGTTAATAAAGTTTTTCTTATTTTTACACCGAATATATTGATTAAGTTTAACTATAATGAACATAAAATTTAAAAACTTTATACCACACTTATGGGCAGTAAGCATATTTGCGGTCATTTCCTTTGTGTATTTCAGTCCCGTATTGCAAGGCAAAGTGCTCAATCAAAGTGACATAGTGCAGTCAAAAGGAATGGAACACGAACGCGAAATATACAAACAGAAAGACGGAAAAGAAATTTATTGGACCAACGCAGCCTTTGGCGGTATGCCCACCTACTTGTTAGGTGCTTCTTTTCCACATGATTACACATTAAAAATCAATAAGTTATTAAACTTTTTACCACGTCCCGTAAATTTTCTGTTTTTGTATTTTTTTAGTTTTTATATATTGATGTTGGTAATGAAAATTGATTGGAAATTGGCAATTTTGGGAAGTTTGGCATTCGGATTTTCCACCTATTACATTATTATTATTGGTGTGGGACATTTGGCAAAAGTTCGTGCCATAGCTTACTTTCCATTGGTAATTGCCGGAATAGTTTTGGTTTTTGAACGCAAAAAATATCTATGGGGATTTGTGCTGACCGTCTTGGCGGTAGCTTTGGAAATAAACACCAAACATTATCAAATGACCTATTATTTGATGTTTGTCGTTTTGTTTTTGGGGTTGTTCTTTTTAATTGATGCCTTTAAGCACAATCGTATCAAAATTTTTATTAAAGAAACCGGTATATTGCTTCTCGCTGCCTTTTTGGCTTTGGGTATGAACGCCACCAATATATTACCTGCACGTGAATATGTCAAATACAGCATCAGAGGGCAATCCGTTTTAACAATTAATCCGGATGGCAGTAACAAAAAACAAAAAAAAGAAGGTTTGTCAAAAGATTATATCACCGAATACAGTTACGGAATTGCCGAAACCTTTAATCTGCTAATTCCACGATTTATGGGTGGGAGCAACAGTGAAAATTTGGGCGAAAAATCGCACTTATATCAAGCCTTGCAAAACAAAACCGACAGCCGCACCGCCAAAGATTTTGTATCGCATGTAAGCACTTACTGGGGCAAGCAACCCATTGTTGCCGCTCCGGCATATATTGGTGCCGTAGTTATTTTTTTGGCTTTTATCGGTTTATTGTTTTACAAGGATAAACATAAAAAATGGATTGTAACGAGCCTTATTTTTGCCCTGCTGCTTTCTTGGGGAAAAAATTTGAGTTTTTTAACCGATTTTTTTATTGATTATGTGCCCTTGTATAACAAATTCAGAGCGGTTTCGTCCATACAAGTCTTGATTGAATTTTTATTGCCTGTATTAGCCGTTTTGGGACTTTATGCTTTTTTTACATCGGATATAAGCATACGCGATAAACAAAAAAAATTATACATAGCCTTAGGAAGTTTAAGCGGATTGTTATTGATATTTATTTTGCTCGGAGGCAGTTTATTTACATTTGAAAGTCCGGCTGACAGCTATTATGCCCAATACGGACTTCTCGACGCCTTAATAGCCGACCGCAAAGCCATGCTTACCAACGACAGTATCCGTTCGCTCTTGTTTATTTTGGCTTCGGGTGTTGTATTGTGGTTGAATTTAAAACAAAAAATAAATTCCAAAACAACTGTTCTGCTACTGTCTTTGTTAGTTTTGTTAGACCTTGCCGGTGTTGATAAACGTTATGTAAACGAAAAAAGTTTTGTCAGTGATAATTATCTCAATCGGATTTTTACCCCCACCCAAGCTGATAAAGAAATAATGAAAGATAAATCTTATTACAGGGTTATGAATTTTACACGAAATCCGCTCACCGACGGTTTAACTTCATATTTTCACAAACAATTGGGCGGGTATCATGCCGCCAAACCGCGTCGCATACAAGATTTGTTTGATTTTTATCTGTCCGACAAACTCAATCCTGAAATATTAAATATGTATAATGTCAAATATTTGATCTATCAAAACCAAAAGGGACAAATAGGTTATCAAATCAATGACAGTGCGAACGGCAATGCTTGGTTTATTGAAAATTTTGACTTTGTAAAAAACGAAAACGAAGAAATTTTGCACTTAAAAAATATCAACAACAAAAATACAGTCGTCATAAATGAAAAATACAAAAAAGACTTATCCTATTTGCCATACAAAGACAGTATTTCGGTTATTAAATTAATTGCGTACCACCCCGAAAAACTAACTTACGAAAGCAACAATAAACAAGCCGGATTTGCCGTTTTTTCGGACAACTATTATCCAAACGGCTGGAAAGTAACGATTGACAACAAAGAAGTCCCGTTTTACAAGGTAAATTACAGCCTCAGAGGACTAAGCATACCCAAAGGAAAACATCAAATTGTTTTTCGTTTTGAACCCGAAGTGGTGCAAACAGGCGGTAAAATATCTTTAATTTCGTTTATCATTTTTATACTCCTTTCGCTTACAGGCCGGTTTTTAACCGAAAACAAAAAGTTGTTTACAAACGAATAAAATATTTATTGCAAAAATAAACCGGTTGTTAATACCAACCCCGTCGCACCATATGAAACAATCCGTTAATATCAATGGTAAATACCAAACGAACCCGTTGCCAGTAATCGGATTGGTTTATTTCGCAACCCAACTTGGAATAAATCGGAAAAAACACTTCAAAATAATCTTGCACCAAGTTGATACGAACACCCGAATCGTAATAAAATGATACCGGTTTGTCTTTATTTTTTTTCCAAGCCCAGTCGCCATACAAATTTAACCACTTCCATATACCTATATTAATATTGTTGCTGATAATGTATTCATTGGCAAATTGATCTTTAAAAAATGTCTTAAAACCGCCTTCCGACCAAATAAATTGTTGATGAAATATACCGCTACTTTCCGAACGCCCGTAGTAGTGGTATTGAAACAAATAATCGGTAGGTCTGTCCAAAGCAAACGAAAAATAATCGGTTGAAGTACGATTATATAAAAAATATCCCGCATACAATCGAAAATCCCATTGTCTGTTTTTGTTGCTTAAATATCTATACCGAAGCATACCTGATATTTTACCGAATTTTGAAGCCAATTGTAAATCGGTTTTGTAAAAAAAATCTTTGATTACATTGACATCAAAACCGGCATAATTTAAATTGAAAATCGCATAATGGTCTGCTTCCGTTCGAAAATTTAGCGGATCTTTGTCAATATACATATATTGAAACAGCAAATTGCTGCCTTGACGTTTGCGCACATATTTGTTGCGAAACTTAAAAACCAAATAAGGATTATAACGACGGTAAGCCAAATTATGATTGTAATGATAATATTTAAAATTGAAACCGTATTTGACGGCATAAGGTTTAAAGTCTTCAAAATAATGACTGTTTGAAAATGAAAAACCACCCGTAAGCGAACCGTCTTTTGTAGAATAACTCGGTGATATTGAATAATTTAAATCATTATGCAAAAAACTTTCATTGTATATTTGCGCTCCTATGATAACACCGTCGTAATAATTGTATTCAAAAAACGGATTGACAAATAATTGGTTTTTGAGCGGATTATCAAAGTCTTGATACAAACGAATTTGCAATGATTTGGCAAATAAACCCTTCTTGGTTTTTTTATAGTTATTTTTGATCTGTAATTCGGGATAATTGTTATAATAATTTACACCGATGTATTCGGGTTGCAAATGAGTATGCAAGTGCAACAAAGTATCATGTTTAAAAGGCTCCAAGTATTTTAATCGGTAAACACTGTCTTGGACAACACCAAACACGGTTAGCGGCAACAATACATTTTTTTTGTTGCGAAGCAACAAATCGTATGTCGTATCATTTTTTTTGACTACTTTCATTAACTTATAGTCATATTTTCGGCGGGTTTGAATGTAATTTATTAACCACGATTGGCGTTTATCCGAATTAAATTGATTAAAAAAATCATTTTCATCGACATGTTTGGAACGCGACAAACGATAAAATCTGCCAAATTTGAGGTGAAACAAGCTGTCGCCCAAACGATCTTGTAACATTACCAAACTCAAAGCCGCCTTAAACGGATTCGCAACATTTCGATTAAAATTACTTAACGAATCTAACGATGTCCGCAAGGCTTGATCCTTGTTCATTCGTGCCATATACAAATACAACCACGGATATTTTTCATTCATTTTGATTTGCGATGCATAATAATATTTTATCAGACGTTTTTCGGACAATTTTCCCAACAGTTTCATATCCGGATGATATTTTTCAAAATAAGCATATTCCAAAAAAGCCGAAACACCCAGCCAAAGCCACGGATTTTGACGTGAATCAACCTGCATACGCTCCGAATATTTGAAAGCCAATTGATGCAAAACTTCAGCTTCCCACAAAAGTTTTGGCTTATACGGATTAAAAAATTTGGGCAATAAATCCGGTCCATATACTTTGTGGTCGGAAAAATCTTTGTGTGTAATCAAAAATTTTTGTGGTTTGTAAAACGTAGTTTTACGATTCAAAAAACCAACTATATTGCTCATTATCAAATTCTTATCCACCAAACTTACTTGTTTGTATCTGACCGGCATCACTATTTCAACCGAATCGATATGATATGTTTCATAAGGCGCATCGGTATATAAAATAACGGGATGAGATATTTTGCCTTGAAATTTATTATGCACCAACGGAAAATTGGCATATATTTTTTTGAGAGAAGAAAATCCGCATAAGTTTATCGTAAAATTAACGGGATTAGACGGATAATCATCTATGTTCATGTTTCTATATGCTTTTAATTTGTCAAAAACCGGCAAAAAATAAAAGTTTTCCAACAAAATATTTCCATTCTTATCTATTCCGAGACCGGTAAATTTTTGTTTTGGCAACTTAATTTCATAGCTTAAATCCAACGTATCCGTTTGAGAGGCAATATTTATTGGAAGCGGTATTTTATAAAGTTCGTCATCTACCATAAAATTATTGAGTTGATGACCGTTATATCGCAATTTTGTCAAACGAATATTACCTCTGTTTTTTTGACGGGTAAAATGAAAATTCAAATCATAATTTTCGATAAACCGTCGTGCCAAAGCCGTTTTTTTTGAGCGATAAGCATTTACCCAATTGAGCAATAAAAGGGTATCAGCTATCGGTTGAGACTTATTGTCAATGATAATGGTTTGTTTGACATACAGCCTATTGACAAGACTATCAAAACAAATATGTAAATACTGAGAAGTTGTATGTTGAGCATTCGCAGGACTTATGAACAATGTCCATAAACTCCACAAAATGATATGTTTAACTAACTTTGACAAATTTGATTAATTGGGTAAAATCGTTATATTTTATCAGCAAAAAATACACATTATCGCGTAAAAATGAAATATCAATCGGTGTATTTTTTTTGTAATTTTTTATCTGCAATAATTCATTTCCCAAAAGGTCAAAGATATGAATTTGAAGTGAAACATCGGCTTTTCCGTCAATACGAACATCGTTTCGAGCCGGATTTTCGCCGTTCAAATAAAAACTTTGAACAATTTGCAGGTCGGATATTTGCAACTGATGAGAAGTTTCGAGTTGCAATACAACCGGCAAATGATCACTCATATTATACAAGTGCGACCTGAGAGCGGTATCGTAGATACCTCCGTCGCAAGACTGCGAAGTAATGGCTTCGTTATAGCAAGTTCCGTTATTGCCGTAAGCGGCATAGGTATTTGAAACATAACGCAAATCGGTATTTTGCGTATGCATCATATTTTCCGACAACATTATGAAATCAAAACGATCGTCCAAACCGCCTCCTACAAAAGGGTCATTGCCGTAACGATGGGTCGATTGAGTATGCAAGTAAGCAAAAGAAGCATTATTGCTCCAAGTGCCGGGGGCATCAAGGGGGTCTTTCATAACTATGGCGTTGGTTGTATCCAACAACGCTTGATAAGCCGGCTCGGAAGAACTATACAAATTCAAATCACCCGCAAAAATAACAAAATGACCTACGGGAATATTTGGTAAATCATTGGTAAAAACATTCACCATATTTAAACGGGTCTGTTCGTTATTGCTGCCGCTACTCGATTTTAAGTGTGCTACATACACATCGATATAAACCGGTTGGGGATCTTGCGATTTTAATTTTAAAATATAATGATTGATGTCTCTAACCGAAGTATGTAAAACGGTTTGATAAGTCAGTTCAAATATCTCGTGATTGTAATACAGCATCTGATTGAGGTCTTGATAATACCCCGATTCATTGTAATGAAATGATGCGGCACTGTATTTATTGACAAAATCGTGATTTAAACAAACGTTTAAAATAGTGTCGGAGGCTGCTTCCGATTCAAGTTCACATACCGTAAAAATGTCGGGGTGATAACTGTCCAATATATATTTCAAATCGTGCTTTCGGTCGGTTTGTGAATTAAAGTGCAATAAGTTATAATTCATAACTTTAATTGTTGTTTGAGCCGAAATATGCCACACGGCAAACATTATCCATAGATAACCCGTGAAATTTTTCATAAAAAAGTATTTTGTTTGTTTGATTGTAAAATTTATTAAAAATTGGGGCTGAGATGTCTTTTTTCATAAAAACCGACAATGATTTTTACTACTTCGTCCACATCATCGGTCAAATGAAGTAAATCCAAATCATTGGGACTTATATACCGGTATTCGTCTCGCAATTTTTGTTGTATCCAATCAATCAATCCACCCCAAAATTTACTGTCAAACAAAATAACCGGAAATTTTTCAATTTTTTTGGTTTGTATAAGGGTAAGTGCTTCAAAAAGTTCGTCCAATGTACCAAATCCTCCGGGCATAACAACAAAAGCTTGTGCATATTTGACAAACATGACTTTTCGCACAAAAAAATAATTAAAATCAACCAATTTATCCGGATCAATATACGGATTGGCTTCTTGTTCAAAAGGCAGTACAATATTTAATCCCGCCGAAGCACCGTTGCCTTTTTGGGCACCTTTATTGGCAGCTTCCATAATACCGGGACCGCCTCCTGTTATAATACCAAAACCTTCCTTTGCCAGTTTTTTTGCAATTTTTTGTGCCAATTTGTAATGTTCGGCATCTTTTTTAGTGCGTGCCGAACCAAAAATGGTAACCGACGGACCTATTTTATTCATTTTTTCAAAACCTTCAACAAATTCCGACATCACTTTGAATATTTGCCACGAATCGTTGGTTTTGATGCTGTTCCAATCTTTTTGCTTTGTTTTTTTTGCAATCATAATTTCCTTAACTTTTAATTCGGACTTGCTAAATTACGGCTTTATCGGCTAATTCATATCAATTTAATGTTAAAATTTGGCTTAAAATTTACGATGTCCATCTATTTTATCCATCCCATTCTTTTTTTAAGTTGCTTCCTATTTTAATACATTTTCAAAATTAAATTTAATAACAGATTGTATTCTTAATATATTTATTATATTTGTAGTACAAATAACTTTATATCAATGAAAAAATTTCTCTTAACAACTATCGCAATTTTCCTCTTCAACAGCATCATTGCCCAAAACAATCCGGCTATTGAAGTAACCAAAGACGATCAATTGCCTTATACCCCTCAAAACTTGGCAGCAGGCGACATAATCAATTATATTATCACGGTTTCCAATACCGGCAATGTGGCTTTAACCGACATCAACCTTGACGACCCGCAAGCTACTTTAATCAGCAACTTTATTTCTAATTTATCGGTCGGGCAACAAGTCCAAGTTACAGCTACTCATGTTGTAACACAAGCCGACATCGAAGCGGGATATATCAGTAATTCGGCTACGGCATCTTGCAACTACAACGGACAAAACATAACGGATATATCCGATGATACCGACCCTAATTCGCCAAACGGAAATGACGATGCCACCATTACCTTTATCACGCAAGCTCCGGAATTAAGTTTAGTACTTGACGACAATTTACCTTATACCCAACAACTCTTGTATCAAGGAGACCATATTACCTATACTTTGATAGTAACCAATACGGGCAATGTAAATCTGCAAAATATCAATATCACCGGAAGCAATTTGAATATATCCGGAACTATCAGCAACTTAATACCCGGCGATTCTCAAATGATAAACGGCACCCATACCATAACCCAAGCGGATATCAATGCCGGAATCGTATCGGCACAAGCCACCGGTATTTGCACATATAACGGCAACACCATATCTGACCTCTCCGACGATGTTGATTATAATTCTCCCGGCGGACCGGACGACCCAACGATCACATTTTTGGTAACTCCCGACCCGAATGACCACGACAATGACGGAATAGCCGACAATTTTGACATAGACGACGACAACGACGGCATACCCGACCTTATTGAATGCAACGGCATAGACCCGCTAACGGACAACGACGGCGACGACATACCCGTTTATCTCGATGACGACGACAACAATAATTCAATCGGTGATACCAACGCACAAGTAGAAACCGATTTTGATTTGGACGGCGACGGTATCCCCAATCATTTCGATTTGGATTCTGACGGCGACGGCTTATTCGATACTGCCGAATCAGGACGTTTAAATATGCCGGTTGGAACTGATACTAATTTTGATGGAAGATTGGAAGGAAATGTAGGTGCTAACGGATTAGCAGATGAAGTAGAAACTACACCGGACAGTGGAAATGCTACTTACAATTATTTGGATTGGGATAACGACGGCACTTATGATTTTCTTGATATAGATGACGACAATGACAGCATATACACTATTTTTGAAAACCCCGATAACAACGGAAATGCTTACCCCGATGACGCCCTTGATACCGACAACGACACAAATCCCAACTACCACGACACCGATGATGACGGCGATGGGATATTAACCCGCAACGAACACCCCGACAACAACGGCAACGGCGAACCCGAAGATGCTTTGGACAGCAATTCTAACGGAATTCCCGATTATTTGGACCCTACTAATACCCATACTATCGAAAATTCTTTTTCAAAAATGTTTTCCGTATTTCCCAATCCGGTCAAAAATATTATAAATGTTATATCCCCTATTACACCGCAAAAAATAGAAATTTATGATTTGAAAGGGCAATTATTACAACGTGTTTTCAATACAAAAAAATTAAATATTTCTGATTTACCTTCAGGCACTTATTTAATGACCATATATAACGTAAAACATCATAGCGTATCTAAAAAAATCATAAAATTATAGTAAGATTTTTATACAATAAAAACGCAGGTCAATCGGTTGA
>JAMONO010000073.1 GCA_027065715.1 Flavobacteriales bacterium | reverse complement strand
TCAGGACGGTTTTTTGTACCTCGGGTGGAAATAATTTCATTTTTTATCTTATTCATTATCAATTTTTTATAAAAAAATTGGGACGGACTTGGGACGGGAACGAAAAAATTAGTCTTTAAATAATGTATTTTCAGATTTCATTTTAGATAAAACTTTAATAGCTTTATATTTGTCTAATTTTGATATAAAATCATTTATTTCATCAACGTTAGTGAAAATTATATAAAAGCCATCGCTCGTTATAAATTGATTTTTATTTGATTTTAATTTAAATTTATTCATAATTATAAGAACAGGTTTGCCTTTTAAAATTGTAAATTTAAATATAGGCTCAACCATATGATCATAATGCCATTCACCGTATTTTTTAAAACGAGCATTTATATTCATTCTTTTTACTTTTATATTTTTAAGAGCTTTTTTTACATTATTTTTTTCAGAGACTTCTTTCCATTCTTTGAATTTTTTACGTGATAATAGTAGGTTTGATTTAAATTTATCTAAACTCTTACTTTTAATTATTAATTCTACATCATTTGTATAGCTGTCTTGTGAAATGGCTTCTATATAGAATTTAAAAGTTTTTTCATTTTTATATGAACCTGCTTTGATTGCAAATTCTATTGGAAGGTCTTTGAAAAATGACATTTCGTATTTATTGATTGTTTCTTGTGAAAAAATGCTTAAATTCCATATCATTAACAAGATTAAAACTACTTTTTTCATACCTAATTCAATTTATATTTACTTATCTGTTTTTAAAATATTTTGTTTTTGCAGTTTTTCTGCAAATAATTGTTTTTGCAATGTAGCCACTTCATCTTGCAGTTCTATGATCCTTTTTTGGCAGTTTATCAGTTCATTTTGCAATTCATTGTTATAAATAGCTCGGCGTTCACGCACATACATATTATCCGTATCGTCTATTTGATAGATATTCCGAAGCATTTCACCTTCATCACGTAGGAGCCATTCGGCAGATATTTCAGGGAAAGCTTTGAGAATTGAATATAACATATCGAAGTTTGGTTTGGATGCGCCTGTGGCATTTTTTCTAACAGATACATCAGATTTACCAATAATCTTACCAAATTGTGAAAAATTCGATTTTTTATACTCTATTAACTCTCTGATTTTCTGTGAAATATCCATACAAATAAAGTTTTTTACAAAATTTATGGTCAAAATATTTGGTTATCCAAACTTTCTGACTTATATTTGCGTATCAAAACAGTAACAAGATAGTAACATTTTTTATAAAAACAAATAGCAGTTTTATATGATAAATAAACGTCAACGAAATAGAATAAAAAAAGTATTGCCTTTTTATATTGTCAAAACAAAAGAATTACTTAAAACAAAAGGGCTTGAATACACGGATGATTATATCCGTCACGTATTTTCAGGAGTTCGTAATAATATTATTATAGAAAAGGCAATATTAGAAGCTTATCAAAGAAAACTACAAGAGCTTCAAGACTTGGAAGCGGAAAAAGAGAAATTATTCCAAAAAAAATAAACATTAAAAACAACAATTATGAAACCAAAAATTCCGGCAGGCATTCTGCCCAACGACGAAAGCATTGAATTTGTAGGCGACCGCACACACCAACGGGTGTATTGGTTTCGCAACGGTGCCATTCATTACTTCAATGACTTACCGGACTATGTTTTGGACGCATTGCGCCAAAAATACCACAGCGATAATGCCGCTATGCGGATTTTGTCCGCTATCACCGGTAATGAAATGCGCCAACTCGAACTTTATACATATTATATGTATGGCGACTTGGACAGCACACCGGACTTTGCCAACGGTAAATTAGCCGAAAGCGAAAACTTTTTGACCGGTGCTGATTGTATTTCTATTAATTTCGACACCAAGCGCGTGGATATTGACGGAAACGTGCTGAACCGTAAAGAAATTAAGATACTACACTTCATCTTACAAGAGATGAAAGATACTACCATAGCCGATATGCTTCATATCACCGTATCGACTTTTAACTATCACAAAAAACGCCTGTTTGAAAAAGCCGGTGTATATACAAAAAGCGGTCTGATAGCAAAAGCTGTCAGCCAAGGAATATTATCAATGTAAGATTATGATTTTTGAACAATACGCAAGACAGATGAAAAGAAAGCGTAGAGAACTTTATTACAGAAGAATTTCGGATGTAGAAAACGAAATAACAGACAAAAGCACAATGGTTTCTGTGCGAGTTGCGTCAACCATTGATTACTTTACAGCTATTAAGCTGTTAGACGAAGAAATAAAAAAACACCTTTTAATTACAACATTATGACACTCAATATAGACGAATTTGGAAATGTCCGTATCAACGGAAAATATATAGGGTATGATGTATATCACGATGAGTTTACCGGATTGCAAAAGCTCACACATAAGGAACGGTTTATATTTGACCGAGATGTGAAGTGTATTTTCACACCTATATTCAAAGAAAAACTTAAAAAAAAGTATAAGGTTTTGCTTGCCAAACAATTGGAAAGCGTTATCCGCACCGATTGGAAAGACAAAGCAGAGCTCACCAAATATTACCAACAAAAACTTCAACAATTAGCCGGATAGACTATGAAAGAAATCAACTTTGACCAAATCAAACAAGATATATTGGATGCAACCAACGGCGGATTGCAAATCATTCAATCCTATTACACGGAAGCACGCACAGGCAGGCATTTCAAAATACGCGACGAACGAACGGCATCAGCATCGCTAAAAGAAATAAAAGGTGTGTGGTATGTGCACGATTGGGGCAGTTGGGACCGTCCAAAGAATGCGTTTGATGTATGTATGTATGAAGAAGGTATTGATTTTGGTGAAGCGTTGAAACGTTTGGCAGCGCGTTATCAAATTCCGTGGGGCGGACGCGTATTGAAACTGCAACCGGAATATAAAAAACGCAAAGCCAAAGCCGGTGAAAAACCCGGTGATTATCATTTCTTTTTTAAGGATCAGTTTTCGGACAAGGAATTGAAAGTTATAGGAAAGGGTTTTACCAACGAAGTGGCTGACAAATACCACTTTAAAAGCATTGAATATTATGAGTTTGTAAAAAAAGACGGAGAAGTATTACAAATTCATTCTACCGATGACTATCCGATTTTTGCCTTTGATTTTGGCACGTGGCAAAAGATATATCAACCGCTGGCCAAGTATAAAAAAGACCGGTTCCGCTATGCCGGTGACAAGCCGAAGGATTTTGTGTTTGGGTTGGACGTGGTGGAAGAACGCTTTCAAATCATTACGCAACAATATGAAGAAGATCAGGCTTTTGACCAAGAAACTTCGGATAAGAAAAAAGACAAAAACAATGAACCGCCAAAGCTCGATCGCATATTGATAGCGTCAGGTGACAGAGATGCGCTCAATATGGCGAGCTTTGGTTATAACGTGATTTGGCTCAATAGCGAAACCGCTGATTTAGACAAACAGCTATATAAGAAATTGTCTAAAATGGCGGAAGAAATCATCAATGTGCCTGATATCGACAACACCGGATTGATACAAGCGCGCAAACTCTCTTTTAAATATATCGACGTTAAAACGGCATTCCTGCCGGAAGAACTTCGGCAACGAAAAGACAGACGTGGCAACCCGATGAAAGATTTTACCGATTTTGTCAGTAAGTTCTATCATCCGGACAAATACGGTAAGCGTTTCAGTTGGTTTGACAAGATATTGACCAACGCCTTACCGGTGAAGTTTTGGAGCGAATATATCTCACCAAAAACCAAAACGCTACGTTACCGCCTGCATTTGCCACAGCTTTTGCATTTTTTGGCAATGAGCGGATTTGCACGCTACCGCCTACCGCAAACAGACGATTTCATCTATATACACATAACCGGGCATATCGTGAAAAAAATCAACGAAAAAGATATTGCCGATTATGTGATCAAGTGGGCGCAAAACAAAATGTTGCCGGTGCAACTGCTCGACCTGATTATGACGGCACCGCACCTGAAAGAAAATTACCTGATGCGCCTACCCTACCGCACATTAGACTTCATCAACCACGGCAAAAATTATCAGTATTGGTATTTCCCGAAATTCGTATTGCGGATAACCGCCGACAAACTGATAACAATTAAGCCGGATGACAGCCAAAATTTTGTGTGGGAAGACAAGATATTAGATCATAATGTTACGCAACGTAATTTTGTAGAAAACCCGCATTTTCGCATTTTTAAAGATGCCAACGGTGATTGGGATATTGAAATATTGAAAAAAGACAATAAATTTTTCAATTTTTTGATTAATGCAAGCCGTATCCATTGGCGCAAAGAGTTGGAAGAGCGGTTGCAAACCAAATCCGGCAAGGAGCAGATAGAATATAAACAAAAATACAAGTTTGCCATTGACGGACCTTTGCTCAACGATGAAGAAGTCTTGGAACAAAAACAACACCTGATCAATAAGATATTCGCTATCGGTTATTTATTACACCGTTACAAAACCAAAAAGAAAGCGTGGTTTGTTTTTGCTATGGACAATAAAATATCGGATGTAGAAGAAAGCCACGGAGGTAGCGGTAAGTCTTTGACCTTTGAGAATTTGCAATACATATTGAAAAACCGCTTCTATATTCCGGGACGAAACAAAAACGCCACCAAAAACGAGTTTATATATGACGGCGTGAGCGAAGAAACGGATTATGTTTTCGTAGATGATATGTCGCAGTATTTTGATTTTCAATACTTTTTCAGCGACATAACTTCGTCAATGAAAATCAACCAAAAGAATAAATCACAGTTTGAGTTGCCATTTGACAAGGCACCCAAAATGTGTGGCACTTCTAACTATCCGCCACAAAACCTTGATCCGTCCACTGCTCGCCGTATCTTATTTACGGTATTTTCAGACTATTACCATTTTAATAAGGACGGCGAGTATTTGGAAACCCGCCAAGTGAGTGATGATTTTGGCGGTAAGGAATTGTTTACGGAGTTTGACATAGCCGAGTGGAATGCTTTTTACAATTTTATGGCGCAAACGCTTCAATTTTTTATGCGCACACCGGATAAGATAGACCCGCCTATGGCAAATGTTCGCAAGCGTAATTTGATAGCCGAAATGGGAACGGCTTTCAAAGATTGGGCGGAAGTATATTTCAGCGAGCAATCCGGCAGGTTGAACACCTTGGTGCCACGTCCGGTTGCTTATGAAGATTTCAGACGTGAAACCCGCAGTAAAATGGGCACCAACAAATTTAAAAAAGCGGTGGAAGCTTATTGCAAATACAAGGGCTATGATTTGAACCCGAAAGAAATGCGCGATAAATCCGGACGAATTATCAAAAAACGCAATATAGACGGTAAAGTAAAATCAGTTGAAATGTTTTTCCTAAAAACACCGGAAACAAATATCGATGAGCTAATGGCACAGGTAGCCGAAGAAGAAAAACAATTGGATGATGAACGAACGGTGTTTGACGGCATTCCGGAAGATGAAGCACCTTATTAAAATTCAGGACTATGAATGCAGAAAAATTTAATAAGATTCTTAAATATTGTTGGGACAAAAAAGTATATGTAACACCTATTCATTTTTCCGAGACTGTATATATCAAAGGAAAAGTGTATGAAGGTGGAAAATGGTATATAGCCGTAGATCAGCCTTTCGGACGGACGATATATAATAAGCCGGTAGCATCCGGTAATATGATTGGTAGCGCAACACACCCGGAAGTGCAAAAAGCTATTGAAAGGACATATGAATATTATTTTAACAAAATACAAAATGCAATCAAGCGTAAAAACAAAAAGTATCAAAAAAAAATTTAAAAAAAAGAAGATTACAAAAACTGAAAAGTTATTGTTTTTGCTAAGAAAATATAACGATTTGACAAATAACAATATTTTATTGGTAGAATTGCGCAGTATTAGTAAAGTTCGCAGATTGTCAGAAGCTCGGCATATTATAGGAAAATATTTGTATGAAAATGAATATGTGACATTGGAGCAGGTTGGCAGTTTGTTAAATAGAGATCACGCATCTGTTTGGTATGGCCGAAAATTAGTTGATACTATTCCTTATTTAAAAAAACGTTACCGGTTATTTGTTGAATTAATTAACAATCAAAAACACATTTAATTATGAGAACTGTAAAAGTTATAGATAAAGAGATTGATGAAGCTTATCAAGAATTTATAAAGCATCAAAATTCCTGTAAAATTTGCCAACACAAACCGCAAACGGCAGAAGAAGAAATGGAGTGTTTTTTAGCGGAAGATTTATATGATACTTATGAAAATTTAAGAAGCGAAAAAGATTATGCTGAACAAGTTTTTCAGCAAGAATTAATAGATAGAAATATTAACCTAAAATCTAATACTATGAATTATCAAATCATTGAAACACACATTATTTACGAAAACGGCAAACTGAAAGAAGTAGCCGTATTATGGGCAGACGGAGAATATGTCCGTGCTACCTACATTACTAATCAACCTATTTCCGGTTATAGTTTCATAATGCCAAATGATAGGTTATCAGATGAACTACTACAAAAAGCCGCAGCCGGTGGTAGATATGTAGATGAAAAACGCAAAAAGAAATATTTTGGTGGTAGAAGGAATTGGTCGAGATAACGGCAAGTATATGTGGCGTTTGTGAGGAACGAGCAAATGACATATATACAGGGTTATGCACAGGCTTTCAAATTATACGATTAGAGAATAAATGAAACGAAAAAAGATAAACATATTATCATTATTTGCAGGAATGGGAACGCTGGAACTTGCATTGAAAAATCAAGGCTTTGTAATTGGCAAGTCTTATGCAAGTGAAATAAAGCCGGCAGCTCTCAAACTTATGGCTCATCACTTCCCGGACACAATTCAATTAGGTGATATTCGTAATTGGCGTGAGTGGGATATTAATTGGGCGGATATTGATTTTGTTGGTAGCGGTTCGCCTTGTCAGGATTTATCAATTGCCGGTAAACGTGCAGGATTGAAGGGTGAACGTAGCAGCTTATTCTTTGTTTTTGTTGATATTCTCAATCATATTAGGAAACTCAATCCTGATGTTTTGTTTTTGCAGGAAAATGTGGCATCTGCACCGAAACAAGATATTATAATTATGAGCCGAAAGCTCGGAATATATCCGCAAATGGTTGATAGTTTGTTATGGTTGCCACAATCTCGGAAACGTTTTTATTGGTCGAATATCAAATATTCATACAAGGGATTATTTAAAGAAAAAACAACGGATTTTCCTATACCAAAAAAACGCAAAAACATATTTGCAAAAGATATAATTGTGTCCGGGCGTGTAAACAAAAAACATTTTCCAACCTTAACGGAAAGATATATTAAGGCAAATAATTACAAAAACAATGAAAAACTAACAAAAAGATTGCTAACAAAATCAATGCCTTATGTTATCCAAATCAATGAAAGTAAGGAAAGTAACGGAAAGCAACCTTTTAATCAAAATAGAATTTACGATATAAACGGAATATTGCCAGCTTTATGCACGAGAAATTATGGAAAGATACAAGAAAATGAAACCATAAGAATATTGAATAAAGTTGAGCTTTGCAGGTTACAGGGTTTCCCTGATGATTATTGCGATATGGTTTCATATAATCAAGCCGGTAGTTTACTTGGCGATGCTTGGTCGCTTCCGGTTATTGAATTTTTCGTTTCATTTATTGACAAATCAAAATTTGAAACAATAAGCAACGAATATAGCACGGCTCATTTTTAGCTTGTGCATAACAGTTGTATATCACCAACTAAAAATAGTTACTTTTTAGTTGGTGATATACGTAACTGACTGAATTACAATAATAAAGCCAATTTTAAACATTTAAAAACATATATCATGAAAAACGAAAATTTTGACATTCAAATATACTTACTATCTGCTGTGGTTGCTATAACATTACTTATACTTATAACATCTATTTATATAATTATAACCGCTAATTTTTAAAGCTATGAATTTTACTACCGATCAAAAGATAAAGATATTGGGAGTTGCCGGTTATACGGTTAAATATGAAGACTATATCTGCTATGCTACGGATTATTGGCAGCAGGATAGCACCAAAAAAGTGTATCAGCTGTATGATAGTTCGGGTAAGAAAATAGAATATGACTTTGACAATGTGGGTGCCGAGCATCAGATGGACAGTTTGCTGTGGCGTTTGGTGCCGGAACTGCTTGCCGGAATGATTATAGATCATTATACCGATACTATTAACGAATTGGCAGAAAAACAACTCAATGAAGTTTTTGCTTTTTCGGACTTTTTGAAAAATATAAATACAAAAATTGATAAATTATGAATCCAAAACAATTTAGATTAGGAAATTATATTTTTGTTCCTGATGTTTCCAATAAAAATACAGCTCATAAAATTTACGCTATCAATGCAAATTATATAACAACATTGCCGGCGCATAAAAAATACAATAATGAATCGGAATTTATAAAAACGCCCGTTGCTTATATTGAACCGATTCCTTTAACAAGAGAATGTGTTGAGATTGCTATTGTTGAGCTATTACCAATTATCAATAAATCAGGTATATATATAAAAACAAATGAAGATAGAAGCTTGTTTGAAATGGTATTTGTTGTTGGAAATGAAATGGAAACTACAAATTTAAAAATAAATTATGTTCACGAATTACAGAATTTATTTTATATTTTAAATAAAAAAGAAATTGAGTTTAATTTTAAAAGGCAACAATTATGAATATAGCAGAAATTTTATCTAAAATTATATGGAAGTTTCAAGATGATTACGGGCGCAATCCGGACAAGGTGATTTTGCCTAATAATTTATTTGTAGATTTAGAAAGATTTACAATGCAGCATTACGGATTCTCATCGGAAGATAAATGTGATTATAAATTTATGGGTGTTCCTATAATTAACAATTATCTTAATAAAAAAGCACCTTACTTTATTACATTGACGCTTGAAGCAAAAAACCAACCTTTTTATTGTTTAAAACTTGTTTTTCAGATTGACGAAGAAGAAACCATAAAACTATTCAAAAAAGAAATAGGCAGGTATAAAGATGATTGTATAAAACCACGCAATGAAACATTTGATTTATCCGTAAAACAACATTTTTATGAAAAAATATTAAACGCAATAATGGAAACACCTGAACTACTTGTTGACAAGCTTAATGAAGAGAAGTAAAATCGAACGAGTGATTGATTCTTTGCACCGGGCATCTGCGGATGTCCGGTTTTTTTTGTGTCTTTTTCGGACTTTTTTATAAATTATCATATCTTCAATGAATTGTAACTTTGTGGCGTTTTTATTGAAAATATCGTAATTCATTAACAAATTACAGCTTTTTTCGTTCTTTTAAAAAAAATGTAAAAAAGTGAAAAAAAATTGTAACCTTGTAACCTTGATTTATCTACTACTGATTTTATTATATTTTATAGGTTACAACTCTTATAAATAAGAGTAAAAAGGTTACAAAAAAGTTGTAACCTAAAAACAGCCGGTTACAAAATGACACAAAAATAGCTTTTGCAAGCTATTGAAATACAAGCGGTTACAAGGTTACAGTTTTTTGCACGATTATTCAGATTTTTTTTATTACAAAGATTAAGTGTGATTTTTGTTGAAAATAGGTGTTTGTTGGAGGTTTTTCGGTTGTTTGAAATATATTATTGTTAATAAAAATAGTTTTTTATTAACAATTTTGCATTTTAGAAAAAATCTTTTTTATCTTTGAAAAAAACAAGTGATTTTTAAAAAACCAATGACACAAAAACAGTTTTTGCGCTATTGTTTTTGTTGGTTTCTTAAAGGTTACAAAATTTTGTAACTATGGCCGATTTTAAGGTAAGTATCAGTTTTCCTGTAAAAAGATACATTAAGAAATATTTGCAGAAAAAGTATGGTAAAGGACCTGTAATTGCTAATCGTAGTGATGCTATTGGCTATATAGTTATAGCATTGCTGAATAGAACGCCGGATCAATCTGTTAATATTATTGATCAGTATAATGATTTGTTTGAAGTTCAAATACCTGAAAGTATCTATACTGCCAACGGATTATTTATCAGCAAAAGACAAATGAGAATGTTTGGCAGGTTGGTTGACAATCTGTTTAGAGAAGATCTTTTTCATTTTGTTTTAATGGCTAATGAAAATTATGGTCAAAAATATGCTTATGCCTTGCAAGATTTTTTAGCTTATTACGGCATCACCGAAGATGATGTGAATAGTGAAAGTCTTTTAAAAGATTTTAAGCGTAGAAAACTGAAAATTATAAATGCTTGATTATGCCTGTAAATATATGTAACAGTAATGTTGTTAGTCAGCATTATACAGAATTGTATCTGTTTGATATAAATAAATATCATCAGGATTTGCCACATACACTTCGTAAAGAAGTATTGTCACTTCCTATTGGTAATGAAGAGCTTTATTTAAAATTATTACCTGAGGATGTCAAAGTAAAGTCTGTTTTTAAAGATAACAATGCCTTTGGTAATTATAATGTATCTGTTTCTTTTACAATAATTGACAGCAGTAATGCTGTCAGAGATATTTTAGATGCATTAACTAAAAAAAGACTTATTATTGTTTTGCAAAATCAGATATTTAAAACGGTAATAGGTAATCAATTAGAAAGTTTTTCTTTAAAATATACAGAAAAAAAACCAACTAAACAAAGCGATGACACCGTTTATCTTGTGTCAATGAAAGGTGTTACTATAACACCTATTGTTGATAAGTTTGAACCGGGACAAACGCCACCGCCACCTGCTTCAACTGTTTGTGAATGGACTATCATTCACAATTAATTCATAATTGTTGTTTTTAAAAAAGAGCCTTTTTTAGGCTCTTTTTTTTTGTTAAAATGTTTTGTCCTTTCCGTTCCGGGCAGCTACGCCTATCATTGTAACATAATTGATTTACTATGAGCGTAGCTAATCTACACAGTTTACTTGCCGGACAATGGATGATAGACAAATCATCCGCTATGGCTTTGCAGCCTTATTTGTTATCAATCCTTACCGGAAAAGAAGTGCCGGCTATGGAAAACGCATACGCACTGCACTATGCCAGCGCCGATGAAAACGGCAGTTTTTTGAAATCGAAAAACAAGTCTGAACAAAGCGTGGCGATAGTCAGCATCAAAAGTCCGATACTGAAATATTCGCAGAGTTGCGGACCTAAAGGCACCAAGGAACTCGGAGAGATATTGACTAAACTCGATAATGATCCGGCTATCAAAGGAATTGTATTAGATATTGACAGTGGCGGTGGGCAGGTATCTGGCACGGCAGAATTTGCCGAACTGATCCATAACCTGAAAAAACCTGTGGTAACCTATACGGACGGAATGTTGGCATCGGCGGCTTATTATATAGCCAGTGCCGGTAATCATATCATCAGCAACAAACATGCTGACCGTATCGGAAGTGCAGGCACCTACATTGAGTTGATTGATGTATCTGGTGTTATTGAAAAAGCCGGCGGAAAAATCCACACGGTTTACGCTACCCAATCCACCAAAAAGAATGAAGAGATACGCAAACTGCTCGATGACAACGACAGCAGTTTGATTATAAAACAAATCTTGGACCCGATTACAGATAAATTTCACACGGAAATTTTTTGCTATCGTCCGCAGTTGGACGAAAAAGTAAAAGACGGCAGAGCCGTATCACCGGCTATTGCCTTGCAACTCGGTTTGGTGGACAGCATCGGTAATTTGGCGGATGCCGTTGCCAAGGTAAATGAATTAGCAGACAGTAATTCTAATAATAATATAGATATGAGCGAAGACAAAAACTACAAGAATGTAGCAAGTATTCTCGGGCTCGACGAATTGAAGTTGAAGTCCGGGTTATTGGGCGGTAAGAAAGGTTTCACCTTATCAGCCGACCAATTGGAGAAGCTCGATGAAAAACTTGCCGTAGTTATTGCCGGCGAGCAAAAAGCATCGGAAGAAAAAGAACGATTAACGGCATTGGAAACGGCTATTGCAGGCGCAATGGAAGTTGCCGGTGTTGAAGGAGATGATCAGATAGCCGGTATATCCGCTATGGCTGAATTGGCAAAGAAATACAATGAAGGAGCCGGAGCCAATCCGACCAAACCCATTGTAACGGAAGATCCGAAAGGAGCCACGGAAGTGGATGTTTTAGAAGAAGAATTTGAAATTTAAAAATGATTGAGATATGGCAACGATGACTATTAAAGACTACGCCAAAGCGGCAAATGTCTATGTAAAGAACAACACGAAGATAATCGATGGTATGTTTGCTCGTGCATTGACCACTACGTTAGATGCTCACGCAAAAAAAATTACAAAAGTAAAAGGCGAATTTCCGCAATTTCATTCTATCCTAACGCACGTAGTGCAGGGATTTAAAGCAGAATGGACAGCGCTTGGAACGGCAGAATTTAAGCATAAAAAACTTCAAAACTTTCACCAAAAAGTGAACTATCCGATTGTTCCGGCTGAAATATTGCCGAGTGCTTTGGCTGACTTGTATGAAGAAGACAAGCCTATTAAGAAAAAAGCAATCGTCAAATATATTTTGGACGATTTGATGAACAAAGTGAAAGACGATTTGGAAATATTGTCAATTACCGGACAGTATGATTCTGCCGATTTAGGCACCTTTGGAAAAGCAATGGACGGAATAGCAAAAAAAGTGGCTGATGCTGTGGCTGACACTACTCATCCCGCTTACAAAATTCCGTTGAACGCATTGACAGACACCAATATAGTGGATGAAATCACTAAGTTTGAGCGTAAGCTTCCGAAGTTTATGAAAAAGAAAATCAAAAAGATTTTCATTTCCGAAAACAATTTGGAACGTTATATTTTGAACTACGAAGATAAGTTTGGTGCCAAAACCACTTATAAGGAAGGCGACAAAACCAAAACCCGTTTAGGAAAACGCGTATTGGTGGGTATTCCCGATTTACCGGACGATGTGATATTTGCTACCATTGACGGCAACCTTGCCAAATTGGTGGACATCTATAACAAGCCTGCTTTCACCGACTTCCAAGTGCAAGATTACACCTTGAAAGTCTTTATGGAATGGTGGCTTGGTTATGACTTCTTAATCAACGAAGCTGTATTTGTTGCCAACTTTACGGATGCTACCGAAGGTTTAGGAAATGCCGACCTTATGGCAAAATATTATCCGCATAACGCTTAAAATCTGATAAGATATGTCTAAACAAGATTTGATAAAAAAAGCACAGGAGCTCGGCATTGACAATGCCGATGCTCTTACTGTGGATCAATTGAAGCAAGCCATTAAGCGTGCAAAGTTGATAGAAGAAGCCACTTCGTTGGGTTTGGAGTTTAACCCGGAAGAAGATACGGAAGTTATTGCCGGATTGGTTGACGCTGCCAAAGCCGAAGCAGAAGCGGAAACCAAAGCAAAGGCAGAAGCGGAAGCCAAAGCAAAAGCCGGTAAAAAGAAAAGCAACGGCAAAAAAGCCGATAAAGAATTGATATACAAACATACTGACGGACGTGAGTTTGTTTGGGACGAAAGAACGCCGGATCAGTTCCGGTTTAACAATGTCATCAAAACCAAAGAAGCGTGGATGGAAGATGAAGAAGCTATGGAAATGATGATTGAAGGAAATTTACATTGGTTAAAACTTAAAATTGATTAGATTATGGGATGCTTTGACAACATACCTTTGGAGAATATAGAAAACTGTCCTAATGCCGAGCTTGTTGCCGGTATTAGTGAAACAGAGATTTATGCAGCTTTATCAACCGATATAGACACTATGCCTGAGTTACCGGCGCTTGGAACTGCTAACCAAACTTTGGAACAATTAGCGACTGTTACAGGTGACATAACTTTTGCAGCTCAAAGTGGAAAAGGATTTTACAAAATGATGGTAATGCCTGAAACCGGTGAAGTAAAATCGGGATTGGTAGGTAAGAAAGGAAACAAAAAAGTGAAAAACTCTTTTGAATTTTTCTTATCGAACACCAGCGGACAAAACTTGGGATGGTTACGCCAAAACAAAAACAATCCGCTTGTGTTTTTGGTGAAAGAAAAAAGCGGACGTATCCGTTTGATTGGAAGCAAAACCAATCCGGTGTATATGGAAACCGCTGATGTAACTACCGGTAAAGGACCGGAAGATGATACAGGAATCCAAGTAGCACTCGAAAATGTGGAAGGAACACCTTCACCCATTTATACAGGTGCTATCACATTGGCAGCTGATAATCACGCATAATGAAAAAAGAAGGATTGAAAAGTTTTAGAGTTGTGCGTGGTAAGCGTGTTATTTTTCCGTCTATCGGAGAAGTGGATATGCGCCAGCTGACGGACGCACAGGCTTTGCAGATTTTTCTTGCCGGACATACGGACTTTGTCAAGTTGACCAAAAATGCCGATAAGAGTTTGTTTGAAAATGTGCCGGATGATGTCATCCAGCGGATCAAACAAAAGCTGACCGGCAGGGATTTGAGTTTGTTTAACAAGATTTTGGGTTAATTTTTTTCATAGATTAGATTTTTTCCGGATAGCATACCTTGGTTTGTTATCCGGTTTTTGTTATGAATGATATTTTCAATTACAAGGACGAAGCAGCGGAAGTGATCCAAAAATGGTATCGACCGGCAACCAAAGATGATAAGGAATATGTTCCGAAATCTTTGGCGCAACTTTATGTGGAGATTTGCGAAGTAATTCCGGAAGGTAACTTTAAGGATTACGAGCTGTATGAAGTGTTGAAATCGTTGAATTTTGAGAAATTTCTCGGTGCCAACGGCTTTGAATACCGTGTAATTTTACTAACGGACAAATAAAATATATTTTGTTTTTGTCCTTTATAATTTTCCTTATTGCTTGTTTTGTGCATAAGCGAAAAGCTACGGCGGACATTTGTTTTTATTTGTCCTTTCGTAGCTTTTTTTTTGTTTGCAATTTCGTCGTATGAGCATCAAAGAATGGATAAAATCGAAAGGTAGCTACGAAGAAGGTGTGGCGCTGTATGCGAATCACCCGAAACGTAGCAGTCATATACTGCGGACTTTGCGCAAAAGCCGGAATCGTGGTTTGCTTCTTTACGAGTTGAACAAACTTTTGAAATACGAACAAAAGCAACCGCCGAAACAGGAGCCGAAAATAATTGAGAAAACAAGCGAAAAAACTTTTGAGCGGAATTTTCCAACCATAAAAGTTTATCAGTTGCCGGAAGAACTTCGGGAGCCTTTCATCAAACAAAAACAATCGTTTTATGAAGCTTTACGACTGAAATACATTTTAAACGATCTGCCGGATGTCGAAGTGCAGAAAGCGAGAGAAATAAGTGAAAAGATTATCAGGCTGTTTGATTTCATCGATGAAGTATGGCGGTTGATTGATTATTGGTTTGAACACAAAGAGCTTTTTCCTACCACACCTGCAGTTGATTATTCCGAATTTACACCGAAAGAATTATTTAACACACGCCAACGCTTATATGTGCGGGTGAGTAAGCGAAAAAAAACTTTGGAAAAGATGATGGAAACGGCAGCCGAATTGCCGGACGGAAAAGAAAAAAATCTATTGATGCATAAAATTGAAAAGAAAAAGCGTGAGTTGATGCAGTTGGAAGTGGATATCAGAGAACTATCAAAATTATTGAGAGATGAGTAATATCAAAAAATTATCGTGGCGGACAGAAAAACGGAAGGTAAAAGATTTGGTTCCGTTGGGTTATAATCCGCGAAAGCTTTCGGAAGAACGCAAGCAATTATTGATTGCTTCGTTAGAAAAATTTGACTTGGTTGAAATTCCGGCTATCAATACGGATAACACCATTATTGCCGGACATCAACGGATTATGGTTTTAATGGCATTGGACCGTGGCGATGAGCTGATAGATGTTCGGATTCCTAACCGTCCATTGACCGAAGAAGAATTGAAAGAATATAATATCCGCTCAAATGTAGATTACGGAGAATGGGACAGCGCTATTTTGGACGAGTTTTTTTCGGATTTGGATTTGGACGAAATAGGTTTGGATATTACTGAATTGCCGGACTTTGATTTACCGTCTGCTTATAAGAGCGAAAAAGAAGGAGAGTTTGATCCTACACCGCCTGTGAAACCTATTAGCGATACCGGTGATTTGTATGTGTTCAAATCTTTGGAAAAAGATTTAGAACACCGCCTGCTCTGTGGTAATGCCGAATTTGAAGGCGATACAAAAAAACTGATGGGTAATGATAAGGCTAATATGGTGTTTACCGATCCGCCGTATAATGTCAATTATCAATCCCGAACCGGATTGGGTTATGATTCACCGAAGTATGGCGGATATTCCGGTAAGATATTTTCAGATAACAAAACGGAAAAAGAAGCTATTTCATTCTATACGAATGTATTGAAAAACTTATATGATTTCACCAAAAAGGAAGCGGTTATCTATTGGTGGTATGCTTTGAAAAATTATGTTTTAAACGAAACGGCTTTCAAAAATACCGGTTGGCATTTGGCACAAACGGTTATTTGGTTGAAGGAAAATATGATATTTAGTCCGGGAGCTGATTTTCACCGGACGTATGAGCCGTTTATTTTCGGTTGGAAAAAAGGCGAGAAACATTTCGTTGTTAAGAAATTCAATAATTTCAGAGATGTTTTTACCGCAGAATTTGACGACTATAAAAATATAGTGGACGTATGGTATGAACGCCGTGATCGTGTGAATGATTACGTGCATCCCACACAAAAGCCGATCGCACTTGCCGAGCGCGCTTTGAAACGTCATTCTTTATCAGGATTTATTGTTATCGATATGTTTTCTGGTTCCGGTTCCACGCTGATAGCTTGCGAAAAAAATAAACGCAATGCGCGTGTGATGGAACTCGATCCGAAGTATGTCGATGTTACTTTCCGCAGATATGTTCAGTATATGCGTGATAATGAATTGTTGTTTGAAATCACAAAAAACGGCAAAAAAATGAGTGAAGAAGATATTAACGAAATTTTAAATAATGTCAAAGAAAGCGATAAGTAGAGTAAAGTTTGATAAAGAGACGCACTTCGACCGGATCAAAGCTTCGTTTATCGATGATGAGATTGTGTTGTCTGATAAGGAACTGAAACTAAAACGCCGGTGGATGACAGCGTTTTCTTTGATGCGTGATAAAATATATTCATCGGGACAGGCGGCTAAATATTTGCACAAAACCGAAAACATTTCTATTGCGCAGGCTTACCGCGATGTAAATAATGCCTTGGCTTTGTTTGGCGATATTCATACTGTTAACACAGAAGGCGTTAAGATTATACTTCGTGAAGCTTATTGGCGATTGTATCAAATGGCGGTTAAGGATGGTAATCGTGACCAGCAACGGAAAGCGCTTGACAGCTATAAGGAATTGTTTGATTTCGACAGAAATTTAGACGATGAAAAATTGGCTGAAAAAATTGAAGCGCATATCTATAAGATTACCGTTCCGCGTGATGTTGCCAAAGCTTTGCGCGAACAATTGAATAAAGGTGTTATTGACTTCAATCAATATCCGGCGGAAGATGTAGAATACGAAGAAATTTCAGACGATGAATAAAGTTATTCAATTAAATGCCGCACAAATGGCAGCGGTGCTTTCCAAACAAAAAAATAAATATTTGGAATGGAGCCGTGGAGCCGGAAAATCAACAATACTTGGTTGGTATGTAAAAGAATTTGTCCGTCAAATGCCACGAGCTACCGGTGTATTAGTAGGAGCTACTTATATGCAGATTTTGTCCCGGACTTTGCCATCCACAAAAGAAGGTTTGGAAATGTTCGGGCTATATGAGAATATCGATTATGTAGTTGGTAAGTCCGGTAAGATATTCGGATTTGAAATGCCTTTCCAAGCGCCGAACTCTTGGCGGAATGTGATACACTTCCGGAATGGAACTATCTTGGCAATGGTTTCTCTTGATATGCCTGATAGTGGGCGTGGACTTAATTCATACATAGTTATAGGTGATGAAGCTGCGTTGTTAGATCCTGACCGTTTATTTTATAATGTGCAAACAACGAACCGTGCCAAAAAAGTGTTTTTTGAAAAATCACCTTTATTGAATGCAGAAATCTTTGCGTCATCTACACCTTTGACAAAGAAAGGTAAATGGTTTGTAAAAATGGAAGAAACAGCCAAAGCTGAACCGGATGATTATGTGTTTATAAAAGCAAACGCTTATGTAAACAAACATAACTTATCACCGGATTGGTTTAAGCGGATGCGTAAGAATGCGCCGTCATTGATGCATTATAACGCAGAGATTCTTAATATCAGACCGAAAGATGTAACAAACGGATTTTATCCGCAACTTGATCCGGATGTGCATTATTATGAAGACACCTACAATGATATATACTTACTTGATATTAATGAGAATTATACACGCAAGCATTACAACTGCCGGCAGGATAAAGACTTGGTAGCTAACAAGCCTTTGATTATATCCGTGGATTGGGGAGCCAGTATCAATTCAATGATAGTGGCGCAAGAGATTGGTAAGGAGTTCCGGGTATTGAATAACTTTTGGGTAAAATCACCAAAGATATTAGATGATTTGTTTTTGGATGAGTTTATTCCGTATTATCAATATCACCAAACCAAAACGATATACTTCTATTACGATCGGAATGGTAACAAGCGTGAAGCAAACTCAAAGCTTACTTATGCCGAGCAGGCGGCAAAGATATTGCGCAGTGCAAGTTGGCGTGTGATTATAAAAACACCGCCTACACTTGACCCTGCACATTCCGATAAGTTCAGGTTGATTAACACTTTGCTGCGTGAAGACGGAAAAAACAATTTGCCGTATATTCGTATCAATAAATATAATTGTCAGGACCTTATTACTTCACTTGAATATGCCGAAGCCAAAGATGATGGCAAAGGAATTAAGAAAGATAAATCATCTGAACGAAATAAAAACTTTCCACAGGAACACGCCACGCATTTGTCTGATGCATTTGACTTACCTATCTATTGGCGATACAAAGACAAGCTGTCATCAGGTGACAGTTGGATGGTTCCGATTGGCGGATAACACGATGCTTATTTATATTAGGATTCATATTTCCTGCATTCAAAAAAAGGAAAGTGTAGAAAAATGTTAGGGCGTGGCGGACTTTTCGCACAGGTTTGAGAATAAAACAAGTATTTTGAAAGTGTATTTTTTTGAAAATTAGAAAAATAGCTTTTTCATTTTGCGAATTTGATATGTAAAACTTATCTGTTTTGTTTTGTCCTTTCTTTTGAAAATGTATTGATGAATATTTGTGTATGCAAAAAACAATTATTCTCAAAAAAGTATTACAGGAAATGCACGAGTGGGATAAATACGGAAATCCTGTAAAATTCAATATTGCCGTGCGAGAATATAACAAGCAAAATAAAATGGGTGGAAGATTACGCCGGTATAGAAAAGCAAGTTTGTTGATGTTGCCGAAAAAAAATCGTTTGTCTGAAATTGAAAGATTGAAACATAAAAGAAAAGTGGTTGCCGAAAAAAATCCGAATCACTTTTTGAACCGGACACGAAATATAAAATTGGCTACCGGTGAAATAAAAAAAGTAAACATTCTGCTTATAACAGAATTTAACGGACAAAAAGTTGTTTATTAAAATGAGTGCAGTTACAAAAATATCAGAAGGAATTTATGCCGCAGGAAATTCGGTTGGTGTTTTCAAAAAAACCGAAAAACCTACCGTTGTTAAAGATGAAAGCAATGAAAACGATATAGTATCTTGGGGCGACAGCAACAAATATCCGCAGGAGTTTTTAGAAGCTTTGCGAAAAAACGGAGCGGCGAATGGTGCCTTAAAAATATTGAAAGCCACGCATTTTGGTGAAGGACTTACCTTATATAAAGATGATTTTCAGGAAGGAAAGAAAAATCACACCTTGGTAGATATTAAAGATTTTCCTGAAATAAACAGTTTTTTTAAACAAAACAAAATCAACCGTTTCTTTTTTGAAACGATAACCGATTTGGAATTATGGGATTTTGCCTTACCGGAATTTATTGTTTCAAACGATTATAAAAAAATTGTCCGTATAAAAAGACAGCGATCTGCTTGGGCGAGGTTTAAGCCGATGGGAAAAGATGGATTGATTTCAACCGCATATTTAAAACCGGATTGGGAAGATGACGCAATTGAAAAAGACACGCCTAAATTAAATTTGGTTGATCCGTATTGGTCCGTTGAAGAGATTCGGGACTATTTGAAAAAGAAAAACATTAAAAAGTTTGTCATTCCAACTTATATGCCGATGATAGACGAAGTCTATTATCCAAAGGTTGGTTGGCACAGCTCATACCATAACGGTTGGTTTGAAGTTTCAAATTCCGTTGCGGAACTCAAAAAATATATTTTCAACAATCAGATCCATTTGAAATATATTATTCACATAAGCGAAAAGTATTTTGAAAAATACTACGCCGGAGAATGGGACGAATATTCCATTGAGAAAAAAGAAAACATTCGTAAGAAACTGATTGAAACTATCAATGATCACCTTATGGGTAACAAAGCCGGTGGGCGTTCTATCACAGCACCGAAGTTTTTGGACGATAACGGAAACTACGTGAAAGGAATTGAAGTGGACGTAATTGATAACAAAATGAAGGATGGCGCACACCTGCCGGATGCCGCCGCTGCTAACTCTGAAATATTGTTTGCTATGGGGGTCGATCCTACTTTGATAGGTGCCGGTATTCCCGGGGGAAAATTGGGTGCCGGTTCCGGTTCCGACAAGCGCGAAGCTTTTACCATTTTATCAGGTTTATTCAAATCACGCAGAATGGTATCATTAGAAATTTGGGATTTCATCCGCGATTACAACGGTTGGGACACAAACCTGAAAGCTTCATTCCCGAATATCGTTTTGACAACACTCGACAAAAACCCAACCGGTAAAGAAACAAAAATGTAAGTTATGGAAAATTTAATAAACAGCACAAGCGAATTACAAGAATATATTTCCGTTTCCGGATCATTAGATTTTGATTTGGTTTTGCCGTATGTAAAAAAAGCAGAACGAAAATATTTGGAGCCTATTTTTACAAAAACCGAATTACAAAATATAATTACCGCTACGGAAGGAATTAAAAAAGATGTGCAAGAAATATTATCGGACGCATCCGCCAACTTTGCCTTATTGTTGGCGTTGCCTGTAATTGCCGTTGATTTTTCAAATATAGGATTAACCGTTTCAAACAACGAAAGCATAAAACAGGCGGAATGGTGGCAAGTGAAAGATTTAAAACGCAGCTTGGCAGATTCCGCATATAGCAGTATAGATGAAACATTGATATTAATGGAAGCAAACGCCGATGATTTTTCCGATTGGAAATCATCTGAAAGCTATACCGTTTTCAAAGAATTATTGGTAAACCGCACCGATATTTTCGACAAATATTTTCCTATTAAAAAAAGCCGTAGAACATTTTTAGCCTTAAAACACTTCATTGAAGAAGTGCAAGATGAATATGTATTGGCACCGCTTGGAACTGCCACGCTTGATTTGTTATTAGGTGACAGCGACAAAGTAAATGTCAAACAAGTAAAAAAGCTACTACAAAAAGGCATTGTAGCAATGACGATAGCCAAGGTTGCCGACACCACTACATTTGAATTAACGGACACCGGATTATTTTACCGGTGGGAAGAATTACCGGGAGAAAAAACAAAGTTGGTGCCGGATAAAAACCTGCAAAGATTACGCGAACAAAAAGAAACGGCAGCCGATAATTATTTCAGGCAAGCCTTAAAAATTATAAAGGAAAACACTGCTGATTTTCCTGATTATAGCATTCCTGAAACAGATTATGAATTACCGGTGCAAAAGTTTAATTCAGGCTTGGGCTTATAATGTCCTTTGCTTTGCAGATTGAAAAAATGATTTTTACACAGATGAAAGAAAAAACCATACATATCAACTTACCAAAATCACTTAATGAGCTGACCGATTGGCAACTCAAAGAAGTGATGAAAGTGGTAGAGCTTTACGGATCTTACACTTTCAAAAACAAATACCGTATGAAGTTGATCACACTTCGGTTATTGGTTATTTTGATGTTGGGTAAATTTACATTTAAAAAGCTTTATCAATTTTTTGTATTGATAAAAAATGTGCCGTTACTCGATCCGGTGATTCAGGAAAATATTCAATTCATTTTCAAACTTGACGAATTGACAAAGTTTCCAAAAAAAGTAAAATGCGGTTTTTTGTGCCGGTTATACGGACCGGCTGACCGTTTGGCAAACCTGACAATATATGAGTTCAACTTTGCCGACTTATTTTTTTACGAGTGGATCAAAACAAAAGACATAGCGGCGCTGAATAGATTGGTTTCCGTGTTATACCGACCAAAAGCCGACCAACCTACCGATGCCGATATGCGCCGTCCGTTTGTTAAAGAAGCTTTACCAAGGATTTCGGAAAAAGCGGTTAAAATAGATCACTATACAAAATTAGCCATTGCTCTCGCTTTTGGCGGAAGCAGGGTGTTGATAGAAAAACAATTTCCGCAAGTTTTTCCGAAAAGAAAAAAAACAGCGGATAACAGCGGTAAGTATGTATTGTTTGAAGAAATTATCAACCAGTTTGTGTTGAGCGAAAATAAACCGCTTGGCAATTTGTATGAAACGCAAAACAGTTATATGTATGATTTTTTAAAACTGCTTAACGTTGAACTCAAAAACCAAAAAGAGTTAGAAAGAAAATATGCTAAATAGACAGCTCACATATCAAAAGTTGGCCGATTATATGAAAGCATTAGCCGATAATCACACGGCTATTAATTCTTTTATCAGTTATTCGGAAAAAGAATTGGCGACCGAGATGCGCAAAAGGCAGGCGTTAACCTATCCGGCTTTGGTGTTGTTTGGTTATTCCGGAAAGTTAGACGGAAACAAACAACGCACATTTGCCGAACGATCCATTGCCTTTGCCATTGTTAGTAAGGTTGACAAGCGTGATGATTTTCAGGCACAATACCAAGCCATTAACGATGCCGAACAAATTGGCTTATCCGTATTAAGCAGAATCAATTACGACAGCAAACAGCCGGCTATTGAATGGTTGTATAATGCTTTTGATAAAAATTCCGTGCGTTTTTCAGAAATAACCGGACGTGAAACAGATAATTTATTCGGAATGGAATTTCATTTTGAATTAAAAAATAAAGAACCTTTAATAATAGACGCTGCTGATTGGGCAGACATTGATACAACTTGTTAATTATGGCAGATGTGCAACACATACAAATAGACAACACCCCAACCACATGGCAACCCAACGCCATATATTTCGTCCGTAACACCGGACAGATATGGCAGACGGATAGTAATGGCGTAGCTGTGTTGATGGGAAAAGATGAAAAACATTTTTTTCAATGGAAAAAATCAAATACAGTATTAGCATCAAGCTCGTGGACGCGGGTTACATTTCAAATAAAAGATTTTGATGATGATAATCTTTTTGACGGAAGCAAATTTACAGTCAGGAAAAAGGGAATCTACCACGTTGGCGGATTAGCAACTATCAGTAGTTTGTCAGATGGTAAAAAAATGATTGTTGCAATCAGAATTAACAACGTGCTCAAATACCTGCTTGGTAGAGGTGTGTCGGGTGGAACAGACTTAACCGGATACAGCGGTTCTGCAATGATGCTTTTAGAAAAAGATGACGAGGTTGGAATGTTTGTGTATCACAATAATACAAGTGATGAGTCATTGTATTACAGAGTGGATGGATATAATTATTTTTACGCAAACTTAATTAAGGAATTATGAAAAGAATTTATGTTTTAGAATCTGACGGCGAAATATGGATAAAAGATGAATCAGATGATTATTTGTTAAAAGAAAATGAAACACTTGATGATTTAACGAATTTTGTCAAGCCAGAAATCATAGATAATTTAGTCGTTGAAACAGCAACACCGGAAGAAATTGCAGAATTTGATGAGAAAAAAAGAACTTTTGAATTTAAGATTGATAGAGACAAAAAGCGTGCAGACGGTAAATCCTATTACGAAGAGATAGACATTAAGATGCACATGCAGTTTGCAGGTCGTCCTGCAGATGAAATCAATCCGCTTGTAGCCGAAACAGACAAATTGGTAATCCCTGTTATGAACTTGGTAAATGACGGACAATGGTATTCGGCTCTTATGTTGGCGTATGAGACACCAGACCCAACCTATCAAGAAGTGTTAGACGGCTTTAACGAGATTAAGGAATATATAGCTACTTATGTAGCTGAAAATTATAGCACAGAATGAAAATATTAGCAAAATTATATCATTTCATAATTGACTTAACATTATGGCTTATTGCCTACTTGCTTACTATACCGGTAGAGCTAACCACGTTCATCATCGTTGTAGTCAAGTATGGAATAGGTGCATTAGATTATTTTCAAGGTGAAGCATATTCGTTTGACGTGAAGTCTGCAAGCCGTAACCGTAGCCTGTGGAATTTGCTATTTGTGAATAAAAACGGATACAAATTCACTGCCGACACAAAAAAATCTATCAGTTGGCATATTGGCGTTAACTCGTATATCAACGGCTTAACGTGGTTTGGTTGGTTGTGGTATTACATATTATACGCAATTGATTACAGCAATTGGCGTAATGGTGGGCATTGTAGGTCGTGTGTGGATTTGGCTGACGTGCCGGAAGTTATCAAGAAAAAAAATGAATTGAAAAATAAATAAAATATGTTTCAAAATATAATTAAATTCCTTGAACATATGGGAATGGACATGGCGTTATTAATTGCCGGCTTAAGCGGTGGGCTTGTTTCACTTCGAAAAGATGAAAAATTGGCAATGTGGCAAAAGATATTAACGGTAATTAGCGGTGGGCTTATATCAACCTACTTAACACCTATGTTTATGTTACTGTTAAAAGGCGTGCTAACTGAAGATAGTCGTCTTGAATATGGCGTGGCATTCGTAGTAGGTTATGCCGGATTGAAGTCAATAGAATTGTTGTTTGCTAAATTTGGATCAACAATTAATAAAACAGAAAGAGAAATATAAAAAATAAAAATTATGCAAACATTAAATCAAATAGCATCATTCTTGATTATGTCATCAAGTCTTTGCTTATTATTTCGGCATTATGCCGATCATAACAGTCGTTTTGAAAAAGTCCTGTCTAAGTACTTTTATTTAGCATTCAAATTGCTATTAGTAGTTATGGCAATGGGTACATTGTGGAACATATTTAAGTCAACACCTACACCAACATCTGAAATAGTTCTAAATGTAGGACTTGCTGGGTTTATGTTGCTGATGTGTTATGTATTTGACAAGATATTTTTGTGCAAAAAAGATAAATTTAACAGAACTATTGATCCAACTTGTGAAGATTATCCGGATGATACGGAAAGTTAATACATTACTAATCATATTATCGTTGATCATCTATGTGTATGGCTACGAGATAGTGCATATTTTCTATGATGCAACCGGATTAACAGGTGAATTTCGTCAAGACGCAATACATAGTTACTGGAATATGCGACTTGGAATATATGCACTGATTATATTGATTGCATTTTGGATTGCAAAACAGCATTTAACAGCATTTCAAAATATGTTAGTTAACATAGGAATTGAGTTTGCTTTGTGGTCAGCAATTGACAAGATTATATTGAATGAATACGGACAATCACCGTATGACAAGTTGATTATATTCGGAATTATCCTATTTGAATTGTGGAAATATAAAAAGAAGTCTAAATGAAAACAGTTAAGCTTGTCCGACATTGGACAAATGATAAAGAAAGTATAGGAACATTGATGGTTAAAGACAGCAACGGTATGCCGGTGTTCGCATCTATGGCGTTAGAACGTGGTGACCGGAATAATCAACGTATGATTAGCAATATACCCGCCGGTATTTACCCGTTACGCTACACTTATTCACCTAAATTCAGACGTAAAATGTGGTTGGTAGATGACGTTCCTAACCGTTCCGGTATTCGCATTCATCCGGCTAACTATTGGAACCAACTCAATGGCTGTTTGGCGCCCGGACTGAAACTCAAAGATATTAATAATGACGGCTTAATTGACATAACTAACAGCCGGTATGCAACCGCTCAATTTGAGCAGGCGCTCAAAGGAATGGATGAAACTACTATTGAAATTGTCAATATGTATGAAAAATAGCGCCGAAAAGATAATAGTAATCATATTCGTATTAATGATAGCCGTAATTGGCTACCAACAATATGAGATATATAGCTTGCGTAAAGTAGCAGTTAAAGAATTTGACAACAAAATCAAATCAATTAACCTGCAAATACACCAATCAGATAGTATTTATATGACAATTTATGACAAAATTGACAAGCTCCAAAAAAAAGATAGTCTGACCGAAAAAAACATCCGTAGAATTAAATTTAAGCTTCGCATTTATGAAAAAGCAATTAAAAAAAGTGATGTTGATCGCCTTACTCGTGATAGCATCCGCCGTATTCTCACAGAGTAAGACAGATACGCTTTGCTTTTCTATGCCGGCCGTTAAGAAACTGGCATACATAAAACTTGATTACAAACGATTAGACAGCCTTGTAATTGAGCAAAGGCAACTTATATCATTGCTTGACACATCGCTAACGCAAAAACGCCGTATGCTTGACTTATGCTACCGGCAAAACTCTGAATTGCAAAAACAAATCGAACTTTTAAAAGCCCGTGAAAATCTTGCCGTTGAAAAAGCAGAAATAAACAACCGAACACCTTTTTTTGTAAAAGTAAAATGGATCAGTATAGGTGTCGGCATCGGCGCATTAGTCATATTATCCATTAATTAACGTTTTCCTGACCTTAGGAAAACATCATTTTTTTTACCCACCTGCCAAAAATCTGACGTTTTTAAGCACTTTTAAAACTGACATTTATCATCTTTTTTAATCTTATTTTGTAAATCATTGATATACAAGTAAATAAAAATCAATACCTATTTTGATTATAGAAAAGACTTTTAAATTAAAATCAAATAAAAATAATATGAATTGTTTACAGAATCAAAAAACACCGAAAGAGATTTTGCAAGAAGTTATAGATTTTCTGCAAGATCTTAAAAATAAAGAAACTTTAAAACAGGCAGATGGATCGATTCATTTTAATAGTTTTGACGACTATAATGGTGATGAGATTACCGAATTTCAATTAAAATTAGATGTTACTATTAAAAAAAATGAAAGCAGTAAAAATAACAAGCGCTGATCAACTTGTATCGGCGCTTAAAAAAGAAAAACAAAAACAAAACATAACAAATTACCGCCTTGCAAAGCTCACCGGCTTAACGCAAGGCGCGTTAAGTCAAATTTTTGCCGGTAACAGAACACCGGAAATTGAAACAGCGCTTAAAATAGCCAAAGCATTAAAACTTAAAATATTATTAGAAAATGAAAATAAATAAGAAATTAGAAGATTTTATTTTGGAAATCAAAACAGACATAGAAGAAAAACATACTTACAATGTTGTATTAGAAAAAGAATTTAAAAGAGAACATAGCAATGAATATAACGAGCTTTATACAGAATATGTCTATTCTGTAAGAATTTTTAAAAGATATACTAAAGAATAATTCTTTTGTCCTTTCAATCAAAACTTCACTTTCCTACATTAGCCATACAATTAATTACTAACCCTTAAATTAGATTGTATGAAAAAGTTCATTCTAGGTTTAATGCTGATTTTTGCGGTAGCAGTCAGCACAGGTTTGGCTAACCTGCCACAATACGCCATTGACAAAGATATTGGCGTAACTATGCAAATCAATCAGCCTGTGGCTGTGATTTCATTTGCCGATATGGTAGAAACTAATTTGGCAATGCTAACGCAACCGCCTGATGATTTTAGTTTACCGGGCAATAAAATTTACACTGCAAATTACACTGCAAATTACACTGCCTATATAAGCATAGAAAAATTATACGATATTCAAACTTTTTCTGCTAACAATAGGTATCATAATAAGTTGCAACATACACAATATAGCAACACATACCGAAGAGCCAGAGACGCATTATAGATTGCAATTTTTATTTAATCCAAAAAACCACTACACTTAATAGGTAGTGGTTTTTTATTGTCCTTTCATTTCATTACTTGTTTTTGCAAATTGCCGTAAAAACAAATAAATGAATATTACCGGACGCGAAAAACAAGTGGCAAAAACGGCGGCAAAAGAGCTCAAACAAGAGCTGATGCGTTTTTATCCGCAGTTTCGCAAACGTCGCACCGTTGTCAAACACAAATCCGAAAAAGATTTTTTATCGGGCATTAAGCCGAAGTTTCGGCAGGGCTTTCTTGACAGATTGGTGATTGATGCGACCAAATATTCATTTCATATGCACTACGGATATGATCTTATGCCAAAATCAGAATGGGAAAAACGCAGAAGAGCAAAACGGCGTATTGAAAAAAAACCGGAAGAAAGAGATGTGCCCGGAACAATGCACTTTGTAAAAGTGCTCAATAATTCAAAGGCGCTGAATACGTTGGCGGATGAGTTGTCCGAGATAAGATTCCAAGAAGTGGTAAGTGATTTCTTAAAATTAGGTTATGAGCGATAAAAGCATCAAAAGGAATTTATCCATATATATCAATGACAAGCAGGTAAAAAACAACCTGAAATCAATCCGTGGCGAAATGCGAAAGCTACGGAGTGAAATTTCATTGGCGACCCGTGGAACCAAAGAATACGAAGAAAAAACAAAGGAACTGCAACGCGTGAAAAAAATCTACCGCGATATGCGGAAAGAGATTGAAGGCGTTCCGGGTATTTTTCAACGGATGACCAAAAGTGCCGGCGGATTTATGGCGGTGTTGGGTGCCGGTTTCGGCATTACCACATTAATTGGTAAGTTGAAAGATCTTACTACTATCAATGCGCGCTTGTCAGACGCACAGGCTGATGTGGCCAAAACTACGGGAATGTCAGCCAAAGAAGTGGAAATATTGACAGACAAACTAAAAAAACTTGATACACGCACACCCATTATGGGCTTGATGGGCATTGCCGAAGAAGCCGGACGATTAGGGAAAAAGTCGGTAAGAGATGTGATGGAGTTTGTAAAGACAGCCGACAAAATAGCCGTTGCCTTGGGCGACGACTTGCAGGGAGACATCAATGAAAACGTCCGGCTTATCGGTAAGCTTGTTGGTATATATAAAGTAGGAGCCGATGAAGGCAAAAGTTTTGGTGAAGGAATGGAAATGGTGGGTTCAGCCATTAACGCAGTTTCTGCTTCCGGTAGCGAAAATGCCGGTTATTTGGTGGACTTTATGAAGCGAATGGCAGGTGTTGGGCAAGCTACCAATATGACTGCCGATGAAATCATAGGCTTTGCTGCCGTGTTGGACGAAAACGGACAAAGCGTTGAAGTTTCCGGCACGTCAATGAATAAGATTATCATTGATATGTTTACCAATACCGAAAAGTATGCAGAAGTAGCCGGAATGGCGGTGTCCGATTTTACGGATTTACTTAATAAGGATGCTAACGAAGCGACTATCAAATTTTTAGAAGGTATTGGAAAAGATAATGCCGGCTTGCAAAAAATGGCAGGACATTTTGACCAGTTGGGAATTGACGGAACCAGAGCTATTACCGTATTGACAACATTGGCAAAAAACACGGATACGGTCCGCGAAAAACAAGCCTTAGCAAACAAAGAGCTTCACGCCGCCACTTCACTAACACAGGAGTTCAACCAAAAAAACAACAATTTGGCGGGTAATTTGGAAAAGCTTGGCAAGTTTTTTACAAATTTCTTTATCAATAATTCCATAAAAAACAGCATTGGTGGAATTGTTTCAACATTAACAGATTTTTTGATAAAAACAGAAAAACTGTCAGACGCCATAAATCAAGAACGTGTAGAATTATTCCGCTTGGAAAGTCAAGTTATGAATACAAATACCAGTCAATCTGACCGGATTAAATTAATTAAAGAATTTCAAGAAAAATATCCCGGATATTTAAAAAATATAGATGCCGAAAAGGTTACTAATGAAGAATTGTCAGTGGCAATAAAACAAGTTAATGAACAATTGTTGAATAAATATTTGTTGCAAAAAAAACAGGAAGAGTTTGACAAGTTAAAAGAAAAAAATTCAGACTTTACCAATTTAAAAGCCGAAGCCATTGCAAATGCAGAAATGTATTTGGCCGAATTAAAAGCTAAATACAGCAAATTCAACATTAAAGAAATAGAAGGCACAGCAGTAGAACAATTGCGACATTTTCAATCTGAAATGAACAAGCAAATATCTAAACCTTGGGAATGGGGAATGGATAATAAAGATATTTCTACCTTAATTTTTAAGGTGGAACAATATTCTAAAAAAGCACAAGCGGAAGCAGAATTGATAGCGGAAGCGGCAAAGGCAAAAGATGCTTATGCCAGAGCTTTGGGAATAGATACGAATACTTCCGGCAGTAAATCTGCAAGTGGTGTTACGGATAATACTGCAACCGAAGACAAAGTTGTTAAAGATAAAAAAATAAAAAATGAAAAAGACTATCAGGCGGAGTTAACACGCATACAGCGCCAAGCCATAGATGCCAGATTGGATCTGATGGACGAAGGTTATGAAAAAGAAAAGGCAAAACTCGATGAACTCTATGCCCGCAAGATAGCCAATGCCGAAAAACAAAAAGCAACCGACAAAGAAATAGCCGGTGCATCGCCCAAGCAACAAAAAATATTGCTGCAAAAAAACAAAGAGCTCGACGATTTGATTTTATCTTACAAGCAAATCCACGTCAAAAAATTGCAGGCGCTCAACGAAAAATATTACAAAAAACAAATTGAAGATGAGCAAAAAGCTTTTGAGCAAAAAATAAAAATACTGCGCACCGAGCAAAACGAAAAGCTCGCGTCTATTAAAACCATAACCGATGCCCGCAAATACCTGTCGGATGAAGAATTGAAAGGCGTTAAAACGGTAGCCGAAGCCAAACGCCGGGCGCAAGAAAAATTCAATAAGGAAGAAGAGCAAATGCAAATGCAACATTTGCGTGAGCTGATTGCAGAAAGCAAAAAATTACTCGGTGACAATGAATTGCAACTTGTTAACTTAACGGAAGAACAAAAAGAAGCGATAAAAGCACGGTTAATTGAGTTGCAATTGGAACTTTCCAAACTAAAAGTAGATTTACACGCTAATCCGGACGGTGAAGAAACAGACACCGGATTAGGCGCAGCCGGTGATTTGGATATACTCGGATTTACGGCGGATCAGTGGGATGAAGCTTTTTCAAATCTTGAAACGACACAGCAAAAAATCAAAGCAACCGAAATGGTTGTGCAAGGCTTGATGAATGCGTGGAAGATGTATGCGGATTTTCAACGCGCCAATGACGAACGCGAGTTGCAACAATATGAAAAAAGCTTGGATAAGAAAAAGAAAAAGCTCAAACAGCAATTGGATGCCGGCTACCTGACCGAAGCGCAATATAAGCGCAAATTGGAAAAGTTAGATGCTGATTTGGATAAGAAAAAAGCGGAATTGGTATATAAGCAAGCAAAAAGAGAAAAGGAAATGAATCTTTTTAATGCGATTACCAACACAGCATTAGGTGTGGCAAAGGCTTTAACAGCACCTTTTCCTATTAATATGTGGTTGCCTTGGGTAGTAGGAGCTTTGGGAGCTGCGCAAGTGGCTATGATAGCATCCACACCATTGCCAAGCAAGGGTTATGCAGATGGTGGATATACCACAGGATTGGGCTATGCCGATGACACCGGTTATGAAGTAGCCGGAGTGGTGCACGCCGGAGAATACGTGGTGCCTGAGTTTGTAATGTCGGACCCTACGGTGCCGGCTATTATTCAGTATTTGGAAGCCAAACGCACAGGCGGGAGCTATGCCGAAGGCGGTGAAGTAACCGAACCTGAACCGGCAGACGACACGCAACCCAATGAATTAACGATGCTTAACGCCACGGTAAATCGCTTGGCAGAAGTGTTGGAACGGGGCATCGAAGCCAAGGTGTTTTTCGGCAACGAAGAAGCCTATAACGTGAACGAATTAATCAAAGAAAACGAAAGATTGAAAAGTGATGCAAAATATTAGTGAACATTTGCGGGAAGTGATTCCGCACGAAGGAAAACTCAAATTCATTGACGAAGTTTGGCGCACATTGTCGTTGAGCTATGGTATTAAGAATTTGAACGACATATTACATATAGCCGGTTCCACCGCCAAAGTTTTGCGCGGAATCATCGATAAAGAGCCGGGCGATTTGGATTTGACCACGACTGACACAGCCTTTTTTCGATATGTGCAGAAATTTGCCGCGAAAATATTTTTGCATTACAAGGTAACGGTGCAGAATAACCGTGTAATCATCAATAACGGTTTTTTTGAAATTGAAATTTGGTATGATAAATTCAATTTACCGGTGATTGAAAAAGATAACCTAAAAATACAAATATATGAGTAGTCCTCTAAATGTTGATCTATTTTTGAATGTTCAACCTGAATTCCTCAATTTTTATCACCAACTCGGTGCATCATCAACTCCGGCCAGCCAAAATTTATCCTTTTTTTTAGAAGGAAGTTTATGTAATAATGTGAGTTATGAAGTAGATATAAACTATTTGGAGGGCTATAACTGGGTAACGGCTACGGTAAACCAAAACAATACAACGGATGGAACTGTGGATGTTTCTGTAGATGTTTCAAGATTTTCATCCGGCATTTTCCGTGCAAAATTAAAAATAACAGCTTATTGTGAAGACAACGGACACGATTTGATTGTTGAGAGCTCTTGGGTTTCCATTAATCTGCAAATAGCACATGGAAATTATATTGACATAATACCTGACAATATTTCGTTTTCTCACCAACTTGGCAGCACATTGCCACCGGCGATTGATGTAGATGTGCATTCTAATGTTAGTTGGTCAGTTGAAATATTGAACGGTGCTACTGAAATAACGGTTGCGCCAGTTAACAGTTCAAATGATGGTGTATTGAGTATTAGTCTAACAAGCGATGCCGACAGCCTAAACGTTGGCACCCATTATTTTCAAGTGCGCGTAACAGACGGAACGATTGAAAAAATATTAAATGTTAGCGTTGTTGTATCTGACGCTAACGGTTTCACTGTAACGCCTACTGTTATTAATTTAGAATATTTACGAGGTTCGTCAGTTTTTCCGTCAGCCGAAGTTCACGTTTTTTCAGACGAAGCGTGGACGGTAACTGTTAATGACGCTCGTTTAAATTTATCAACACTTTCAGGAAATAGTTCAAGTGTTATAGATGTGGAAATTAATAATATAACATCAATGCCAACCGGTAATTTTCAATTTTCTTTCAATGTAAAGACAGCAAATGATAGCGTCTTGATAATTATTAATTTACTTGTCTTTGATTTTTTAAAAACTTCATTGGTTGAAGGAAAGTTCCATTTTACTAAAACAAAAGAATATATTTATATTTCATCAAATAAAGATGCTACTTATGTGGAATTAAAGTTTGATATGACAATAGGAAAATGGGACGGAAATACAGAACAACTTACACGTATTTATAAGCTTCCTTTATTTAAAAGAAGGGGCGAATTTTATCCTGGAATCGTGGTTAATGATTTTTTTGATTATGGTGTTCATAAAGACGATTATTCTGACGCAGTTGTCCATGTATTATATAAATCTTTACGTTTAGATTTGACTATAACTGAAAAAGATTTAAACACCGGTGAAGTTTACTTTGTATCAAATTTGCAAAATATTAAATTTATAAAAGGGATGAATGATTCCGGTAATTTAATATTGTTGCAAAAAAATAAGAAAAGAAAAAGATTAATCGGTGATGAAATCTTTTTGCAAACGGTTTCTAATGTTAAAGAAACAATTGTAAAAACATTTAACAATGTTAGTAATACAATATGCATGCCGACGATAATTGATGCCTTAAAAGTTTTAAGATTACAAATTGGATTAACTAATGTTGGGGATGAAGTTTTAATAGGTATTTATGATAATTATAGATCTATTTGCCCTGATTTTATTTTTATTCCGGGCATATATTCTATTAAATATATTAATATACCATACAAAAATAAATTAAATATTTGGTTTTTAAATGACTACGACAGTATAGAACGTTTTGTATTCACCGGCAAAATGTTTGCAACATCAAATACCACGCGACAATTTAACAGTGTAAATTTTCATACTTTTGAAAAAAAACGCGTGGCTTTAACAAATACCGTTGAAACATTGAAAATAAATACCGGATGGATTTTTCCGGAAGAAATAAATACTTTGCAGGATCTTATTAATAGCAAAAGAGTTTGGTTAGAATGGAATGATGAATTAATAGAGTTAGCGCCTCAAACAAAGAAACTGAAATTAACGGAATGGTATCCCAAATTGCATAATTTCGACATTGAATTTAACATAATAGAAAATACTAATGATAAAATTTACTTGCATTGAATTTGAGATAGATCTTACAAACCATGGACTTTCTTTTATAAAAGAAAATTTTTGGTTTAAAGACAGTTTATTTTCGGAGTATTCTCTACCGACTACCATTGTTATGTCTGACGAAATGAAAGCTAAAATGCATTTTCAATTTCATCCTGCAACCCAAATACGCACTATTTTCGAAGGACATTTAATGCGTGGCAGCCGGTTAGATCCTGCTGTGCTTGAAATTAATTCAATAAAAGGCCGTGATTTAAAAATAAATATTAAAGTTCAAAGTGATAAGATAAGCACTTGGGATAGAAAACTGTCCACATTGCCGTTGCAAGCTTTTGAGTTGCAAAATGAAACGATCACACAACATGCCGCATCCGTTATTACAAAACAGTATCCTGATACTATGTATAATTTTCCAATGGTATATCTGTCCAGATATGATACTTCTGATGCAACATTTGCCAGTTTTAAAAGCTTTTTAAATTATTATGAAAATGGTGCTTTTTTAGACAATAATATTGATTCTAATACAGGAACAATCAATAATTATAACATTATGCAGCCTATGCCTTATTTACTTCATGTGTTAACAGAAGGTTTTAATTCTGCAAATTTAGAATTAAAAGGCGACATACTTACAGATCCGGAAGTGAAAAAAGCATTAATAACAGCAGTCGTAGATTATTTTAACACGTCTAGCCAGCAAGAGATTGAGGCTTTTGCTAATTATGATGATTTTTATGAAATATATCAACATACATATGACGGACATACATGGAGTATGGCTAAATATTTTTTGGAACGTGATATCACTGAAGTCGGTGAATATCGCATAGTTGGTGATATAGATGTTAATTTTGCTTATATGGCAAATGAAAAATTAATTATAAAATATGGAGATGAAATACTATATCAATCAATTTGGGATGGTTATTCTCATGGTGATTTAAATGCTCCTGTATCTATTGACACAACTTTTATTGTTTCAACATTAGATATAGCTGCCGGAAAAAAAATTACTATTTATGTAGAAGACAATTATACAGGGCTGACAGGTAGAAAAATTGATTTGCATATAAATCCTATTAGATATCATAACGTGTCTGGCGATGCTGCCAATGTAATCTATTTGTCAAATGAAATAAATTTAAAAAAATCGGTTCCTGATATGAAATTTGGCGATTTGGTGAAAGCGGTTATGAACTGGAAAAACTTTGATTTTGATGTGCAAGGTGATACTATTTATATGAATTATATTAAAAATCAAATCAATAGACAAGATGCTATTAATTTGCAACGTTTCAACACAATGGAACCATTGGTCAAATTTAATAAAAATTTATCTTTTGAATTGTCTTTTATTGATGATGATAAAATTCCTGATTTCAAATCTAAACGGATTTTTATTGATAGAAATGGATATTCTACTGATAATTATGAAAAATTTCCGGACACAAAAGAAATCAAAATAAATCTTTTGCCATTACCAAAAATAACAGTAGGAAATATTACTACTGCTTATTTAACAGCAGAAGAAAAAGATCATTTGTATTTAACTTTCTATGACGGTCCGCAAAATAATTTACCGGTAGCGGTTCAGATGCCAAATGCTGTTTTTCCTGGAGTTTATAATACATATTTAGCAGATTGGTTTAATTTCAGATTGAATACAAACACATTTATATGGCAATTTATCATCCCAACTTGGTTGTCTGATGATATATCAACCAAACATCTTGTTTATGCTTATGATAATTATTTTGTTGTTAAAAAAATTGAGCAACACGACGAATCTGTTTCTGATGTTACAATTAAAATAGAAGCTGATAAATTACTCTAATATTTTATCGAGCAGGTGAATCTGCTCATCGGTTACAGCATCGACTATATGCGCATATACCATGGTCTCTTTCATTTGGCTGTGTCCCAACATTCCTTTGAGCTGCATAATTCCACCGCCGTTAATCAGCCATTGTGTAGCGAATGTGTGGCGTGCAACGTGAAATGTCAGCCGTTTTTTAATTCCTGCTTGGCGGGCTATTTCTTTTAATGTTTTATTGATGTGCTGGTCTGAATAGGTGCCGTTGAATAACCGGTGTTTTTTTAAGTCAATGAATTGCAAGGCGCTTTTGCTTAACGGAATGCGTTGAATTTTATCCGTTTTTGTCGTGGTTAACAATAAAACATTGTCGGATATATTTCTATTGGTGATTTTCTGCACGTCCGAAATTCGTAATCCTGTAAAAATGGAAAACATAAATCTTGCCAGCACATTTTTTTGTTTTTCCGTGATAAAGCCTGACCGGTAGAACTCAAATAATTGGTTGATTTCATCTTTTGTCAAAAATATTTTTTCGGTGTTAAATTGTGTAATCCTGATTTGTGTGTATTTCAAATCGGTGATTATTCCTTGGTCATTTGCGATGTGCAAATATTTCTTAATGTTTTTTAGGTGAATGTTGATAGTTGACATTTTATTTCCTTGTTTTTTGAAGTGAATAATAAGTTCTTGAATCAAATCTTTGTTGATTTGACTGAAATAAATATGCTCTGAAAATTGCCGGATCAGTTTCAACGATGATTTTTGTTGCCGGTAGGTGTTTTGGCGCAATAACATTTTTTCTTTTTCAAGCCGGCTTTCCCAAAATGTAAGAAAATCGGTGTTTTTCGTAGGATTCTCAAACTCTTTGACAAGTGTTTCAAGTGACAAGTATTTTCCTTTCAGTCTGTATTCCAACTCAATTGCATATAGTTGCGAAATCTTTTTTTCTATCAGGATATTGATATCCTTGCTGTTTTTGTCGGTTTTGGATACGCGTTGTTTGCGGATGGAGAAGTGTTTGGTCTTTACATATATATTAATGTATAGCTTTTTTCTTTTGCCACCATATGAAATATCGATATATAACTGTGATTTGCCGTCAGTTTTCCGAATGTAGTCTTTTCGGATACTGACTTTCACGCTTAATTTTCGTCCCAAAGTTTTCTTTGGGACGGGCGCGGGACGGATTTGCTTGTCTTTTTTCGTTTTCATCTGATTATCAGATTTTATCTACTTCGATTTTTACTA
>JAMONO010000072.1 GCA_027065715.1 Flavobacteriales bacterium | reverse complement strand
TAGAAAAGAATAAAATTGAAAATAATGAATAAAACCATTTAACGATTTGAAAACAAAGTGCAACAAAACCGATACACTTCGTAATCAAATCCGTTATTTTATACTCTAAACCGGTTAAGCAACAGAAAAAAATGAAAGAGAAAGAAAAACTAATAAAACTCAATCAAGCTTTGGACGAAATCCGTCCTTTTTTACAAAAAGACGGCGGTGATATATCTCTGATCGATTTTACCGATAAAGAAGTAATTATACAATTTGAAGGAAACTGTTTTAATTGTAAAATAAATAACTTAACTTTGAACGTCGGAGTTAAACAAATTATCAAAAAATATTTACCCGATATTGAAAAGGTCAAAAGTATAGAATAACTTTAATTAACTATGGAAAAACAATACAAACTGGAGCAAATTTTTCAAAATATTTTTTCACAAAAATTGATTGAAGAATTAGCCAAAAACGGACGGATTATTTCCGCAGAAGAAGGAACTCAAATTATTTCGAGAGGTGATTTTGTCAAAGACATACCCATTATGTTGTCAGGAACAGCCAAAATTGTTCGAACCGACGACAAAGGTGAAGAGCACATTTTATTTTATTTAAATGAAAAAGAAGCTTGCACGGCTACATTTTCCATCTGTTCGGACAGCAAAGAAAGTGAAATTGATTTTATACTCGAAACCGAATCGGAAATATTGTTGTATCCGGTACGATTAATGGACAATTTGACCAAAGAATATCCGGGCTGGCGTTATTATGTTTGCCAAAATTACAATGCCCGCATGAAAGAATTTTTGGAAACCATGGATACCATTGTATTTATGAAAATGGACAAGCGTATTTTGAAATATTTGGAAAACGCTTCAAAAGCCTTGCAAACCAAAATGATAAACATAACACATCAAGAGATAGCCAACGATTTATCTACCTCGCGTGTAGTTGTTTCGCGACTACTCAAACAACTTGAAAACGAAGGAATAGTTAAATTGCATCGCAATCGTATAGAATTGCTTAATTAAACAATATCAAGAATAGTAAAAAACTTGTCATCAAAAGGCAAGTTTTTTTATTGCCTATAATTGGGTGCCTTTTTGGTTATTAAAACATTGTGCGGGTGACTTTCGGTCAATCCGGCACCCGATATTTCGACCAAACGGGTATCATGTCTAAGCAATTCAATATTTTTGGCACCACAATATCCCATTCCGGCTTGCAATCCGCCTATAAGTTGAAAAATGATTTCATGCACACTTCCTTTATAATCTACAATAGCCTCAATACCTTCGGGTACCAATTTTTGTTGTGATTTACCCTGTTGAAAATATCGGTCTTTGCTACCGCGTTGCATAGCTGCCATGGACCCCATACCTACATACGATTTAAATTTTTTGCCGTTTTGAACAATAACGGCTCCCGGCGCTTCATCGGTTCCGGCAAGCAAGCGACCTAACATAACACTATGTGCTCCCACGGCTATGGCTTTGGTAATGTCGCCCGAGTGCTTAATACCTCCGTCGGCAATTATTCCCACATTTATATTTTTTAGGGCTTCAAAAACATCATTAACGGCTGTCAGTTGCGGCACCCCAACGCCGGCTACTACACGCGTAGTACAAATAGCCCCCGGTCCTACACCTATTTTTACGGCATTGGCACCGGCTTGAACCAAAGCCAAAGCGGCTTGAGCCGTAACAATATTACCGGCTATAATTTCCAAATCAGGATAAACCGATTTGATTCTTTTTATTGCCTCAATAATACCTTTTGAATGTCCGTGTGCCGAATCAACCGTAACCACATCAACGCCGGCTTGAACCAAAGCTTTTAAACGTTCCATAAGATCAAAAGATACACCTACGGCAGCACCGCACAACAAACGTTTGTTGTTATCGGTAACAGCCCTCTTATAAGATGTGATATCAATCTTAGTTTGTTTAACTTTTTTTACTTCGTCGGCTTGTTTTTCAATACTCAAATTTTTGTGAATAACCCCCAATCCGCCTTCCAAAGCCATAGCTATTGCCATCTCACTCTCGGTAACCGTATCCATGGCAGCCGAAATAAGCGGAATATTCAAATTGATATTTGTTGTCAGTTTGGTCTGTAAATCAACCTCACGAGGCAAAACCTCCGAATAAGCAGGCACCAACAATACATCGTCAAATGTATAGGCTTTTTTTATAATTTTTCCGTGTAACATATTTAATAAAAAAATCTGAATAGGGAGATAAATATACTTATATTTTTTTTACACCCAAATTTTAACGCCCAAATTCAAAC
>JAMONO010000071.1 GCA_027065715.1 Flavobacteriales bacterium | reverse complement strand
GGGGAATAACCTGTTCGAAACCAAAAAATCAAAGATTTACGATTTTCATCAAATCAACAAACTTTTACAAACCTATTTTGATGCCGATCAAAAAGAACTTTTATCGATTTTATTGCAAATTTATTATGAAAATTTACCTGTTAATCTACACGTTGATGATTATTATTCAAAAGAAGCCTTGCGTTTAAAACTGGAAAATATCAGTATAAACAAAGGAATAATACCCAAAGGTGCTCATATCATTTCAAAAGGAGAAACTGTTGATAATAAAAAATATCTCATATTATCGTCATTACAATATGCTTTCGGACAACAAGGACAAAAAAACCAAAATAAAATATGGATTTATACCGGATACAGCATATTGGTAGCCATTGTTTTGTTAATGTTGTTGATGTTTTTAAAAAAATATCGCACCGAAATTTATGAAAATAATGTCAAAATCAGTTTGATAATTTTCAATATGATTTTGATGGTCATACTAACCACTCTAACCGTGCAATACGACGCTTCTTATGTATTTGTAGTGCCTTTGGCTATTCTGCCGTTATTGTTAAAAGCTTTTTTTGATGCCCGCATCGGTTTGTTTGTTCATGTTTTAACTATTTTACTATTGGGATTTGTTGTTCCTAACAGTTTTGAATTTATCTTTTTACAAATAATGGCGGGAATTGTAACAATTCTAACTGTTACCGAACTTACCAAACGCTCCAATCTGTTTATTTCCGTCGGTAATATTATTTTGATCTACATTATCGGATACTTTGCTTTTCATCTAATACACGAAGGTAATATCAAATTAATGAACCTTAAAGTATTTTTACTGTTTTTACTCAATGGAATATTAACAATTGCCTTATCTCATCAATTAATTTTGATTTATGAAAAGATTTTCGGCTTGGTTTCCGATGTTTCATTGTTAGAACTTTCCAACACCAATACAAAACTTCTAAAACGTTTGGCAGATAAAGCTCCGGGTACTTTTCATCACTCATTGCAGGTAGCCAATTTAGCCGAAGCAGCCGCCAATGAAATTAAGGCTAATACACTTTTGGTTAGAGCGGGAGCTTTATATCACGACATTGGCAAAATGCTCAATCCGTTTTATTTTACCGAAAATCAAACCAGTGGGGTCAATCATCACGACGACTTGTCGCCTGAAGACAGTGCCCGCATCATCATACAACATGTCTTAGACGGCGTCGAATTGGCGAGAAAAAACAATATTCCCGACCGTATAACCGATTTTATTCGCACCCACCACGGCACCGGACTGGTGCAATATTTTTACAAAAAAGCCAAAGAAAATAATCCCGATACTAACCCCGAACTTTTCAGATACCCCGGACCCAATCCATTTTCAAAAGAAACCGCTATTTTGATGATGGCAGATTCGGTTGAAGCCGCTTCCAAAAGTTTGCGAGAACCAACAGCAGAAAAAATTGATCAATTTGTAGATAAAATTATAGACGGACAATTACATAACGGACTTTTGGATAATGCAAACATAACTTTAAAAGAAATATCAACTATTAAAAAATTATTTAAAAAGAAACTAAAAAACATTTATCACCTGCGAATTGAATACCCCGAATGATAATAAAAATAAATACAGGTTTTTGGAAAAAACTAAATTTTTTTCTTGCTAAATTAAACAAATGGTTTTATCTTTGCACTCGCAATTCAAAAATTGCTTTTTGAATAAGCAACGGAGAGGTGCCGGAGTGGTAACGGAGCAGATTGCTAATCTGTCATCGCGCAAGCGATGCCAGGGTTCGAATCCCTGTCTCTCCGCTAATTCGGGGTATAGCGAAGCCCGGTTATCGCGCCTGCTTTGGGAGCAGGAGACCGCAGGTTCGAATCCTGCTACCCCGACCTAGTTTTTTAGGTCGTGTAGCAAGAGTTAAAGAAATTAATTTATTGACAAATTATCAATACCAAGGGACGCACAGCTCAACCCGATAGAGCACCCCGACTTTATGTCGGGACGGTAAATGGTTCGGTTAATAAAACATTAACCGAATAAAATTAAAGTAATTTGAAATAATAATGTGACTATATAAATAGGTCGCGTAGCTCAGCCGGATAGAGCACCCCGACTTTATGTCGGGACGGTAAATGGTTCGGTTAATAAAACATTAACCGAATAAAATTAAAGTAATTGGAAATAGTAAATGTGACTAAATAACAGGTCGCGTAGCTCAGCTGGATAGAGCATCTGCCTTCTAAGCAGACGGTCACAGGTTCGAATCCTGTCGCGATCACAACAAAAAATTAATGGCTCCGTGGCGCA
>JAMONO010000070.1 GCA_027065715.1 Flavobacteriales bacterium | reverse complement strand
ATGATTATGGCATGATTTTCCATGCCGGTTTCGTGCAAAATGGAATGGTGTGTTGTATTGCCGTATATAAATTCGCGATAAACCTCGTCGGCAATAATGTAGATGTCGTGTTTTAAAGCCAAATTGCGCAATTGCTCTATTTCTTCTTTGCTGTAAACATAGCCGGTAGGATTACCCGGATTGCTGTAAAGTATGGCTTTGGTTTTGGAAGTAATCAGTTTTTCAAATTCGGCAATAGGAGGGAGGGCAAAATTATCGTCGATAGACGAATGAATAGGCACTACTTTAACGGAATTTTGTTGTGCAAATCCGTTATAGTTGGCATAAAAAGGTTCGGGTATAATGATTTCGTCACCGGCATCGGCGATACTGCCAATGGCTATGGACAAAGCTTCGGAGCCGCCGGTTGTAACCAGTATGTCGTCGGGGCTAATGTCAATACGGTTTTTTTGATAGTATCCCGCTAATTTTTTTCGGTATGTTTCATAACCTTGTGACGGACTGTAAGCTATCAAATCCAAATTGATGTTTTTAATAGCTTTCATAACTACATCGGGGGTTTTGATGTCGGGTTGTCCTATGTTGAGGTGGTAAACTTTGATACCTTTCTTTTTGGCTTTATCGGCATAGGGCACCAATTTTCGAATGGGTGATGCCGGCATATTTTTTCCTTTGTGTGATAAGGTAGGCATAATAAACGATTTTTATAGGCAAATTTAGGAATATTTATCTGTTTTTGCAGTCGAGATTTGTAAAAATATGGCACGGAGATTAATCGGTAGAAATTAATTGTATTTCAATATCTTATGGTTATGATAAGAAAAATCTATGATTATAATGGAATTTTGTGTAATAAAAGTTACATTTTTACATCTGTAATTTCAATCATTAAAAATTATTGTTATGAAAAATTTCAAAAATCTAAAAAGGTCTTTTATTTTGACCGTATTGGTTGCGGTTCTTGCTGTTTCCGGTTTTGCTTATAATAATTTTACCGAAACGTCTCATGTTTTATCTTCGGATACAAATTATAATAGTTCGGTTGATTATGGGGGAAAATGTGGCGACGGCAAATGTGGAAATGATACCAAGAAAGAAAAAAAATCGGACAATAAGAAGGCGGATAAGTGCGGATCGGATAAAGCAAAAAAGAAGCATACCGATAAATGTGGCGAAGGTAAATGCGGAGAAGATAAATCTGATAAAAAAAAGAAAAATGAAGAAAAAAGATGTGGCGATGGAAAATGTGGCAAATCTTATTAAAAATTTGGAATAGATGAATAATTTGATAAAAAAACTTAATAAGGCTTTGTATCATGTTGCGGAACGTTCACCGGATTTTGCTTTGTTGTTTATGAGGTTGGTTTTGGCTTACGGTTTTTTGGGACCGGCTGTTATGAAGTGGAAAAATATGGAAGCTATAGGTGATTGGTTTCAATCGTTGGGGTATCCTTTTCCTTATCTGAATGCTTATATTGCCGGAACGGTTGAAATGTCGGGTGTTATTTTGTTGGTGTTGGGTTTAGGTATAAGATATATCAGTCTCTTATTAATTTTTGTTATGTTTGTAGCCATTACAACTGTTCATCTGAGTAACGGATTTGAAGCCGGAAATAACGGTTTTGAAATTCCGTTGTATTATGCGGTTATGCTGTATGTTTTGTTTGCTTACGGAGCGGGAAAATATAGTTTAAGTCGTATTTTTTGTAAACAAAATCATCATAGTTAGTTGCGTTAATATAGGTGTTTTTTTTCATAACACTTGTGTTGTTTGAGTAAAGTCGCTTTCTTTTTATGGGAAGCGACATTTTTATTTGTGCTATGAATGTAATTAATAAGTTAATCGAAGTTTTTTAGCAGTTGTTCAAAGGTGTCCAAAGCCGTTTGCATAACTTTGGTGCGCCATTTACGGTCGGAGGGGTAAAATAATTCTCTGAAATCTTTGGTTATTTTGCGATAACTTCGAGCATTGTTTGTGTTATAATGGTATGATTGGTTTTCGCCTATGATAATTCGCAGCGATTCGAGGCTTTTAAGAGTTTTGGTATTGTTGTTGGTTCCGAATTCCCATGCAATCGGATATACTTTTACATCTTTTTTTCGTAGTTTAGAAAAAATGTGTTCGAAAAGAGCTCCTTCTATTTTGTAAAAATCACCGTCGTCAGCCGAAGCCTGTTCGATGGTTTGATGAGGATATAATTTTTGTAAATATTCCAATATACCGGGTTCGGGATAGCGGTCCAAACCAATCAAATGAAGTTTGCCGCGTTCGCCGTATCCGGTATGAATGTCAATAGCCACC
>JAMONO010000069.1 GCA_027065715.1 Flavobacteriales bacterium | reverse complement strand
ATTTTTTATTTGCTTGTATCAAATGCGGTTTGTGTGTGCAAATATGTCCGGTGCATGCTATTAAATTAGCCGATTGGAATGATGGCTTGGCCTATGGCACACCCTATATCAATCCCAATCTGCAGGCATGTGATTTTTCTTGTGATGCTATTCAATGTGCTGAAACTTGCCCTACGGCAGCCATTGATTTTCAAATATTTAAACATGCCGGAAATGAGGCCGTTGCGCCCTTGTATAAAAAATATCCCGATGGTAGGTTTCCTAAAGAAATCAATCCGTTTAAGGTGCAAATTACTGCCATGAAACGGGCCGATAAAATTGGCGAAGCCGAAATCTTGAATCCTAATCAATGTTTGGCCTATCATGGTCAAGGCTATAAAGGCACCTTGGGACATGGCAATAAAGGCTTACTGAGACCACCGGGAACAGAAGAACGTATTCGTATAGAAGAAACCGAAGTCAATAGACAAATTTGTGATTTGTGTGTTGTCTATTGCCCGTTAGGCGATGAAGCCATTGTTTTAGATAAAGTCGAAGACGGTAAATTTTTGCCCAAAGTCAAAGACGGATGTGTGGGCTGTGGTGTTTGCCAGATGGTTTGCCCTACTAATCCTGTAGCTATTACCGTTAAACCCATCGATAAAGAACCGCAATTTGCTTAATTAACTTTAAAAATTTGAATTATGTCCTTTTTATACGATTTAATAACCCGAGATAAAAAAAGAAAACCATTACCGGCCAAAGACCGCTCTCAATTGCCTTTTGCCCGTTTGGGATTTAGTTTTAAAGAATGGCACGACGGTCACGAAAACAAACATAAATGGCGTAACCGCCGTTGGGCTTTTTTGATTTTTATCAATCTGTTATTTGTCATTTCCTTTGCTTTGGATTTATCGGTTTTGGAAGGCTCTTTGAGTGGTTCGCGTTTAATCGGTATTTATTTAATGGACCCGTTTAACTCGGCACAAGAATTGGTCATAGGATCGCGGGTAGGCTATATAGCCATGTTAACTACCAATTTTTGGATTGGCTTTTTTGTTATTATGACTTTTTATTGGCTATTAGGCGGTCGTGCTTTCTGTTCATGGGTTTGCCCTTACCACTTTTTTGCAGAAATGGGTGAACGCGTGCGGGCTTATTTTATCAAAAAGAAAAAAATACGGGACAAAACTTATGACATTACGGTAAAATATGTCTTTTGGATCGGCTTTTTATTTTTAGCCTTTTTGACCAAAGAGTTGGTTTTTGAAGATCTGAACCCCGTTGGTATTTTATCGCGTTCTATGATTTACGGGCCCGGATTAGCGCTGATTTGGGTTGTCGCTATTTTATTGTTTGAAGTCTTTGGCGTCAAACGCTTTTGGTGCCGCTATGTTTGTCCCATAGGAACCACTTACAGTTTTATAGGTGATGTGTCGCCGGTAGGTGTCAAATTTGATTTAGACAAATGCGGTTATTGCACCGATTGTCAGGATGTATGTTTGGTGCCGCACGAATTGTGGTTTGTCAAAAAAGGCGCTGCTACCAAAGAGGTGCATTTTACCGGTGGTGATTGTACCAAATGCGGCTTGTGTATTGATATTTGTTATGGCGAAGCCTTATCATTCGGATTTAAAGCGCCCAGCTATATTTTAGGCAGTGTCGAAGAAACCAAAGAATTACATCCTTTGGAAAAACCGGATGATACCAAAAAATAGGTTTTAATTAATAAAACACAGTTTTTCCTGTAATAGGATTAAAAAAAATGATTATGGCAAATACCTTAATAGATATAAAAAATTTATCCAAAACTTTTAATAAGGTCAAAGTGATTAAAGATTTGACGGTGCAATTTAATGCCGGAGACCGTATTGCTTTGATTGGTCAGAATGGCGCCGGAAAAACCACGTTAATACGTTGTATATTAGGCCTTTATACTTACGAGGGTTTTCTGAGTGTTTTGGGTAAAAACTCCAGAACCGAAAGAGAAAGTATTTTGCAAGAAGTAGGTTTTGTGCCACAATTACCGCCGCCGCTAAAAATGACCGTTGCAGAGATTATGGATTTCTTTGCTATTATTACTAAAACCGATAAAGAAAAATTTGTAACCATAGCCAACGATTTAAAATTGGATGTTAAGAATCATTTAAACAAACCTTTTTTGAAATTGTCTGGCGGTATGAAACAAAAATTGTTGGTGTCTTTGGCCTTGGCACGTAATCCTAAAATTTTATTGATGGATGAGCCTTCTGCCAATTTGGACCCGGAAGCACGCGTGGTGTTGTTTAAGTATTTAAAAGCATTACCCCAAGATACATTAATGATTTTGAGTAGCCACAGGGTCGATGAAA
>JAMONO010000068.1 GCA_027065715.1 Flavobacteriales bacterium | reverse complement strand
ATTGCCAATTTTTTTGAGTTATAAATACCGGTAAGCAATTAAAAACGCCGTTATTTGCATCAATATTCCGATAGATAAACCGCGTAGTATTTCGCTTTTGTCGTGTGCGTTGATATATAAACGAGAGGCAATAACAATTGAACCCAACAAAATAAATAGGGAAAGAAAAATCAAGATATCGATGTGTGTATAATAACTCCAAATTGCCAAAAAAGTCCAACCGCCTCCTATTGCCATAGCGTGTAAACTGGGTTTTTTGTTAAAAAAATTATAGATACCGGTTGTTGAAACAGCTAAAATTATCCCCAAAAAAAACGGATATAATTCGATATATTGTTTATAATGCAATATTTTATTGAATATTATAATATAAACAACTGTCATGATAACCGATAAAAAAAAACGTTCTTTGGGATTTTTTGTTTGTAAACTTGTAAATAAGCCTGCCGAATACATTGCACCGAAAAATAACAAGGGGATTAATACAGATACAATAACCAAATAGTATATTAAAAATTTGATATTTTGAGGCAAAAAATATCTCGGAGACAAATAAAAATATATCCAAACCGTATAGAGGGGCAAAAAAAGCGGATGAAAAACCGTTGAAACAAACCGTGCAATAGAGCGAACTGGCTTAAATTGTAATGACATAGTTTTTTTGAGTTAAATTTCTTTGCGCAAACGAGCTACGGGAATTCCCAGCTGTTCGCGGTATTTGGCAATGGTTCTTCGAGCTATGGGAAATCCTTTTTCTTTTAAAGCTTTTGCCAGTTGCTCGTCGGTCAAGGGTTTGCGTTTGTTTTCGTTTTCGACAACCGTTTTGAGTATGTTTTTTATTTTGATGGTAGAAACATCTTCACCTTGTGCATCTTTCATCGATTCGGAAAAAAACTCTTTGAGTAATTTTACCCCGTAAGGGGTTTGCACATATTTGCTGTTGGCTACACGCGAAACGGTTGATATATCCATACCTATTCGTTCGGCAATATCTTTTAATATCATTGGTTTGATTTTTCGTTCGTCACCGGTCAAAAAATATTCTTTTTGGTATTCGGCTATGGATTGCATGGTGCGTAGCAAGGTATCTCTACGCTGATTGACAGCATCGATAAACCATTTTGCCGAATCGAGTTTTTGTTTGATAAACATTACCGCTTCTTTGTTTTTTTTATCTTTGGTTTCTTTGTAGCCTTTGAGCATTTCGGAGTAAGCCGGCGAAACACGTAATTCGGGGGCGTTTTTGGCATTTAGACTGACTTCGATATTATCGTCTTCAACGTTTATGATAAAATCCGGAATTACATGTTCAACATAAGAGCCGGTACTGTTAAAAGCGTTGCCGGGTTTGGGGTTTAATTTGGTGATTTCGGCTATGGCTTCTTTGAGTTGGCTTTCGGTTATTTCAAATTTGGATAAGAGTTTTTTGTATTTTTTATTGATAAAATAATCAAATCCGGTTTCCAAAATTTTAACGGCTAATTCGCGTGCCTTATTGGTTTTTTTGCGTCGCAATTGTATCAATAAGGTTTCTTTGAGATTGCGGGCGCCTACACCGGGGGGGTCTAATTCTTGTATCAGTTTTAATACTTTTTCTACTTCATCTTCGGTAGTCATTACGTTGTGTGTAAAGGCCAAATCATCGACTATTTCAATAATGTCGCGTCGCAAGTAACCGTTGTCATTGATGCTGCCTATCAAAAACTCGGCAATTTTGCGACGGGTTTCCGATAATGGAAAAGCACTGAGTTGTGATTTGAGATATTGGGTAAAACTTTCGCCTTGGGCGTATGGAACTCTTTTTTCTTCGTCATCGGACGAATAATTATTGGCGCGCAGGCGGTATTCGGGTATCTCGTCATCACTCAAATATTCGTCTATATTGATGTCCGGTGCTTCAATTATTTCGTTATCGTCTTCGTAGTCTTGTTGATTGTCAAATTCGTCTTTTATTTCTTCGTATTTTCCTTCTTCCAAGGCGGGATTTTCTTCAATTTCTTGTTTTAAACGTTGTTCAAATTCAATTGTAGGCAATTGAATTAACTTCATCAACTGTATTTGTTGAGGTGTTAATTTTTGTTGTAATTTTTGATATAATCCTTGTTTTAACATATTTTTTTAATACCATCTTCTTATTGATGCGGTAAAAATACGAATTTTTTTATGAATTGAGCGAAAGCTTGGTGTTAGACTTGTGATTTATTGTTGATATAAGATGTGCAATTGTTGGTTTTTATATCCAATTGAAATCGGGATAACAAATTGAAAATGTTACATCAATAAATACTGAGCAAAATTTTATAACAGCGATATTAATACCTGTAGTAATCGGGTTTATAAGGACCTTCTTTTTTTACACCGATATAAGCGGCTTGTTCATCGGTCAGTTCATCGAGTTCTACGCCCAAATGTTCGAGGTGTAATCGGGCTACCATTTCGTCCAAATGTTTGGGCAACATATAAACTTTGTTTTGGTATTTGTCGGGATTTTGCCACAGTTCCATTTGTGCCAAAACCTGATTGGTAAACGAATTGCTCATAACAAAACTGGGGTGCCCGGTTGCAACACCCAAATTCATCAATCGACCTTCGGCTAAAATTATTATATCATGGTCATCGACGGTATATTTATCAACTTGGGGTTTAATGGTATCTTTGGTGTGTCCGTAGTTTCGGTTAAGCCAAGCCATATCAATTTCATTGTCAAAATGACCGATATTTGCCACTACGGTTTTGTCTTTCATCATTTTAAAATGTTTGCCGGTGATAATATCTTTGTTCCCGGTTGCCGTTATGACAATATCGGCTTCTTTGACGGCTTCGTCCATACGTTTTACTTCGTAACCTTCCATAGCGGCTTGAAGGGCACATATCGGGTCAATTTCCGTAACGATTACCCGGGAGCCTGTTCCTCGAAATGAAGCAGCGGTTCCTTTGCCTACATCACCGTATCCGGCAACTACAACCACTTTGCCTGCCAGCATCAAATCGGTACCCCGGCGTATGGCATCAACCGCCGATTCGCGACAGCCGTATTTGTTGTCAAACTTTGATTTGGTTACCGAATCGTTTACATTGATGGCAGGTATGGGCAATGTGCCGTTTTTCATACGTTCATACAAACGATGCACACCGGTGGTGGTTTCTTCCGAAATTCCTCTGATACCTTTGGCTAATTCGGGATAATTGTCTAACACCATATTGGTTAAGTCACCGCCGTCGTCCAATATCATATTTAGCGGTTTGTCATCGTCAAAAAATAATACTTGTTGCAGTGCCCAGTCGTATTCTTTTTCAATCATGCCTTTCCATGCAAACACTGGTATGCCGGCTTTGGCAATTGCCGCTGCCGCATGGTCTTGGGTCGAAAAAATGTTGCAAGTAGTCCAACGAACTTCGGCACCCAAAGCTACCAAAGTTTCTATCAACACCGCTGTTTGTATGGTCATGTGTAAACTTCCGCCTATTCGAGCACCTTTTAGTGGTTTGCTTTGGGCGTATTTGCGTCTTAACGACATTAATCCGGGCATCTCGGCCTCTGCCAAAGCTATTTCTTTGCGACCCCACGATGCCAGTGAAATATCTTTTACTTTGTAAGGTAATTTTTGAGTTGAATGTGCCATATTTTGATGTTTTTCGCAGTAAAGATAAAAATATTTTGAATAATTATCTCCTAAAAATAAAAAATATGGAATTTTATTAAAAAGAAGTATCATATTTGTATGTTTATGACTTTTGTCATATTTTTGCCGAAAAATTTATAAATATAAGATAATTATGACCCGAAAATTTTTTATTCTAAGTTTTATTGCCTTTATTTTTTCAAGTAATCTTTCCGCCCAATATGTTTCGGAGGCAACTCAAAAACAAACGGAAATTAAACATGTTCGTGCACAAGTTTTTAATAGAGAAATTCAAAAAACCGAAAATCCGCAAATCATCGATATCAGAACCCCTCGCGAATTTGTCGCTGGTCATATTAAAGGTGCCGTACTTATTAATTTTTACGATCCTGCATTTGTTCAAAATATTGAAAAAGCAAAACTGGACAAAAATAAACCTGTTTTTGTATATTGTCGTAGCGGCAACAGAAGCGGACATGCCATGCAAATTTTTATAAAATTGGGATTTAAAATCGTTTACAATTTGCAATACGGTATCAATGACTGGGTGCGTTCGGGATTAAGTCTGGAAAGGTGATTAATGTTTTTAATTAACTGATTGCCAATTGATTGAAGTGATTAATTAATATGAATACGCACGTCGTTTTGGCGTGATTTTTGATAAAAAATCATGACAAAACGAAACCTTAAATCATTAAAACTTACTTATATGAAAAACATTTTAACACTTACATTAATAGTTTTGAGCCTTGTAGCTTGTAACAACAGCAAAAAATCAAAAAAAACCGAGCAATCACCCGATTTGCAACAACATGTCCAAAAAGACAAACCTGTAAACTTGAATATAGACCATAAAGCCTACAAAATGAAAGGTATGTTGATTGCAAAAAATACTTTTCGCATCTTTAAAGGAAAAATCGAATCGGTAGGTTCAAAAAAAGGCTTACCTGCAGTAGTGGACTTTTGTCATGACAACGCCATGAAACTTGCCGATAGCTTAGGCAAAACACATAATGTAATTATCAAAAGAACTTCTCATAAACTTCGTAATCCGAAAAACAAACCCGATGCCGACGAACAAGCCGTTATTGATAATTATTTAGTTAAACAAGAAAAACAGGAACGCATGGAACCTGTGATAATGACCGATGGTGAAGGTTATGTTCATTTTTATGCTCCCATTAAACTCAAAGACAAGTGCTTACAATGTCATGGACAACCCGGCAAAGATATTCATGAAGAAGTGTATAAAGTTATCAGAGCCAAGTATCCAAACGATAAAGCCACGGGGTTTAAAACCGGTGAACTACGCGGTATATGGGACATCAAATTTTTGGATAAGAAATAAAGCTATCAAATAATTTTGATATTAATAACACAAACAAACAACTCAAAGGTTTTGCATGTTTTTTGCAAAACCTTTTTTTTGAGTTGTAATAAGATTAAACCAAATTTTTTTCGGTATAAAAACCGTATCTTTGTAGTATGACAAAAAATAAACCCAATATCAGAAGTTTTTCGTTGGAACAACTCACCGATTTTTTTGTCAAAAACGGTGAAAAAGCTTATCGTGCCAAACAAGTTTACGAATGGCTTTGGAAAAAAAACGTCCGTGATTTTGATGAAATGTCCAATTTATCAAAAGATTTACGCAATTTTCTTTCCGAAAAATTTAGTATTCCGCATATTCAAATCAAATATTTTCAACGCAGCAACGACGGAACTATCAAAAATGCCGTCGGATTAAAAGATAACTTAATTGTCGAATCGGTTTTGATACCTACCCCCAAACGAACAACAGCTTGTGTTTCTTCACAAGTGGGCTGTTCTTTGGATTGTAAGTTTTGTGCAACGGCACGTCTTAAACGTATGCGTAATTTAACCCCCGACGAAATTGTCGACCAAGTCATTGAAGCCGACAAACAAAGTCGTGAATTTTACGGAAAACCTTTAACCAATATCGTATTTATGGGCATGGGTGAACCTTTGCTCAATTATGAAAATCTTATGCAAGCCATTGATAAAATTACTTCGAACAAAGGTTTGGGAATGGCAGCACGACGTATCACGGTTTCAACTGCGGGTATCCCTAAACGTATAAAACAAATGGCTGACGAAAATCCAAGAGTAGGTTTGGCAGTGTCCTTGCACTCTGCCATTGACAGCATCAGAACTCAAATCATGCCGGTCAATAAACGGCAAGGCGGTTTGCATGAATTATTGAGCAGTTTACAATATTGGTATCAAAAAACAAAAAGTAAAATAACATTTGAATACTTAATTTTTAAAGGTATCAATGACGATGAAAAATCTATAAAAGCTTTGGTAAATTTTGCACGAAAGGTTCCATCCAAAGTAAATTTGATAGAATATAACCCCATTGATGATACCGACCGTTTTCAACAAGCGGACGAAAAGGTATTGGAACAATACAAAAAATCTTTAAATCAAGCCGGCATCATTGCAACGCTACGCAATAGTAGAGGTCAAGATATAGACGCCGCTTGCGGACAACTGGCTAATAAATTTGACATAAATATTTTATAAAATGATAAATCGTTTACAATTTTTTATCGGATTATCTCTATTGTTTGGTCTATCCGCTTGGTCTCAAAACAAACTAATTGATAACGCTATTGAGACCTTTAAACAAACTCCCGAATTACAACACGCCCATATTGGAATTTCGGTACGTAAACTCAAAACAGGGGATGAAATAATCTCTTTGCACTCACAACAAAGTTTTGCGCCGGCTTCCAACTTAAAACTGCTTTATACCTTAGCGGCTATTGATAAGCTGGGAAAGAATTTTACTTACCAAACCAAACTTTATTATGACGGCAAAATAGTTAATCGGATGCTTTTTGGAAATCTAATCTTTCAACCCGAAGGCGACCCGAGTTTTGCTTCGATACGTATGCACGACGATTTAGACCAAAAAATAAACGGCATTGTTGCACGTATTCGAGCACGCGGTATCAAACGGATTTCAGGAAAACTAATTATGGAACTCAATGGTTGGCGTTATCCCGTACCCGGTAGTATTCCGGTAGAAGATATAGGAAACTACTACGGAACCGGCGCCTGGGATTTTAACTTTAACGACAATCGATTAGATGTTTATTTAAGTCGCGGCGAACAAATAAATATGCCGACAAAAGTTTTATATACTCACCCGCGTTTACCCGATGTCAAATTTATCAGTAAAGTAAAAACAGCCCCCCCCGATACCGATGATGAAGCTTATGTATATGCCGCCCCTTTTGATTTGCGTCGGTATATTTTAGGAACGATACCTGCCGGAAAAAACGAATTTCGAGTAAAAGCGGGAATGCCTAATCCTCCTTTGAGTTTTTTAAAAATTTTGCAAAAACGTCTCAAACAAAACGGTATTATCGTCGATAAAATTCAACTCAAATACAGCCAAAAACCATATACCCATTTGCTTTGGCAAAATACCTCCAAACCTTTAATCGATATTGTTAAAATAACCAACGATTACAGCATGAATCATTTTAGCGAAGCTTTGGCATGGAGCCTTATTCAAGGCAAGGAGCCCGCCGAAGGCTATCTGGACAAACAAAAAATACATGATTTTTTTATTCCTTATGGTTTTGAACATGCCGATATCGAGGACGGTTGCGGACTGGCTCCCGACAATTTGGTGCAACCGGCACAAATGACGGCTTTTTTACAACAAATGTCTCAAAAACTGGGAAAAGAAACCGTATTGGATATTCTACCGCATGGCGGGGAAGACGGTTACGGTAAGTATTTTTTACAAAATTCACGTTGGCAAAAAAATGTTTGGGTCAAAAGCGGTTCGGTAAGTAAAGTGCGTAACTATACCGGAATTTTTAAGGCTCGTTCCGGCAAGTATTACAGCTTTTCGATTATGACCAATTTCTTTGTCGGAGAACATAAAGCCGTTCGAAAAGCTATCGAACAACTTACCGAAACCTTGATTAAAGAATTGTAACATGTTTCAAATAGGAAAAACCATTATAACAGAAGATTTATTTGAACAAGAATTTGTTTGTAATCTCAATGCCTGTAAAGGGCTTTGCTGTGTAGAAGGCGATTCGGGCGCCCCCCTGCTCAAAGAAGAAAAAGAAATTTTAGAACACATATATCCGGTTGTTAAAACCTATTTGACATCACAAGGTATAAAAGCTATTGAAGAACAAGGCAAATACGTTATCGATAAAGAAGGCGAATTAACAACTCCGCTGATAAAAGGTAAAGAATGTGCCTATGTCATAAAAAATTCCGACGGAATTTATCAATGTGGAATTGAAAAAGCCTTTAACGACCGCAAAATTCATTGGCAAAAACCTATTTCTTGTCATTTATATCCTTTAAGAGTAAAAGACTTTGTCGAATTTCAAGCGGTAAATTACAATAGATGGGATATTTGCAACAGCGCTTGTGAATTAGGAAAAAAACTACGAATTCCGCTTTATAAATTTTTAAAAGAACCGCTTATTCGCAAATTTGGTAACGATTGGTATAAAGAAATAGAAATAATAGCCCGCGAATACTACCAACAAAAGCAATAAGTATAACTTGATTGATTTGGTTTTATCTCATATTCTTATACTCCATTAACATTAACTTAATCGATGATCCGATGAATCGATGTCCCGATACTTTGGAAAATTTTTGTGAAATTCCCATTAAAACAAACAACAGTGTCTATTAAAACTCATAATTCGGAACGGTATCGTATTATTCTGAACGAAGCAATAACAGTTTCATGTAATCCTGAACAGAACAAAGTATGTTGTGCCATTCTGAACTAAGCGAAACGAAGTGAAGAATCCAAATCTATAAACCCGACACAAAACCAAAGATTGCCACGGTGCTCGTGCCTCGTACCTCGCAACGACAACATGCTGTTAATCAAAGAATTAAGAAATGAATGATGTCATTTCGAACGCAGTGAGAAATCTTTATTTTTTGGGCAATCATCAATTTCAAATGTTGGACAATTCCGGTAGATCCGTGCAACCACGAAGCGTATGCGGTACAAGTCCACATCAAAATATTGTTGATTAGAGCAACCAACAAGACAAAAATTGCAACTATTTACCATTAAATTCGTGGCGGAACCTAAAAAACAAAGAAAACAAAATTAAATCATACATTATTATGACATTATACATATATTTGCATAAACATTAATATAAACATAAAATTATCATGAAAATTTTTAAATTACTTTCCATTATTTTAGTTTTAAACCTTAGTTTCGGGTTAAAGGCTCAAAATTTTGATTATAAAACGGCTGCTTTAAATCCGCATGCCAATTATTATGATATTGTCCGTTCACAAAGACAATATTTTCAACAACTTCAAGCCCAAGGCACATGGACACGTAAGGAACAAAAGGCATATAAGCAATTTGAACGTTGGGCTTATATTTGGAAAGACCGCATCAATCCGGACGGTAGTTTTCCTTCTCAAAATCAAGCTATGGATAAAGATGAAACCGTAAATTTACTGTTTCAAAATCATTTGCAAAGACAAGCCAACTTACGAGCTTCCGCATCGTGGATCCCCGTTGGTCCGCAAAACAATGTAAACCGGAACAATTATTCGGCTTATCCGGGTATGGGGCGTATCAATGTGGTTGCACCTGCTCCGAGCAATGAACAAATTATGTATGCCGGTGCAGCAGCCGGAGGGGTTTGGAAAACCACAGACGGCGGAAATACTTGGACGCCCGTTGGCGACCGTTTTGCAGGAATGGGAGTTACCGATATTATTGTAGATCCCAATAATCCTAATATAGTATATGTGGCAACCGGCGACGAAGATGGACAACATATTCAAAGTATAGGTGTATTTAAAACCACCAACGGCGGAAATACCTGGACTGCCACGGGACTTACGTTTAGCTTGGGAAATAATCAATATATACGCGACTTGGCTTTTTATCCCGGCAATTCGCAAAAAATATTTGCTTTGACCAATACCGATATAAAATATACAACAAACGGGGGGGCAACTTGGACCAATGCCAATGTAAACTATTCACCTTATCAACCTTTTACAGCTTATTTTCAAACTATAGTTTTTGATCCTAACGATGCTAACAAAGTTGTTGTATCGGATGTTTGGGACGGCTTGTATGTTTCTAACAACGGAGGTAGTAGTTTTGCTTTGCATCAAGGTATTCCCGGAGGAAATAGTGCCATTCCTTTAAAATTAACTACAACACCCAATGACCCCGATTATTTTTACGGATTAGATGCCAACGGTACCTTTATGAAATTTCGCTTCAATATGAATAATACCTCTTCCGACTTGGTTCGTTCGACCAATATCAGCGGATTTAATTCGCAAGGAGGTTACAATGTGGCTTTGGCTGTATCGCCAACCAACAAAAATAATATTATTGTAGGTGGCGTAAGAGGTTATGTATCAACCAATAACGGACAATCATTTAGTGTTAAACTCAATCCGTATAACAATCCGCCCGGGGTCGGTTTTTATGTGCATCCCGATCATCATCACATGAGTTTTTTAAGCAACGGAACAACTGTTATCGATGGACATGACGGCGGTATTCACAAAGGAAATTTTTCTTCCAGTTCGTGGACAGACATTTCCGACGGTTTGGTCATTACCCAATCTTATAACATTGCTGTAACACAATCAAACAACGGTGATGATTTTGTTATGGCAAATCAAGATAACGACGGATTTTCCAAAGTTTTAAAAAACGGTGTTCGTCAATGGGTAGCGGCGGCAGCAGGCGACGGAACAGCAGCCGGTATCGATTACAGCAATCCGAATATCCGTTATTTGGGTGGCACTAACGGAGCCCTATATCGTTCCAATGACGGTTATGCTTCAAGTGCTTATTCGGCAACTCAATTATTATCGCCGACCGGTTCGGCAGCCTTTGTTTCGCCTATGGAAATACACCCTACCAACCCATCGGTTATTTATGCTGCCTACGGTGATATTCTCAAATCAACTAACAGAGGTAATAATTGGAGTGCACTAAACAGCGGCTTGTCCCCCATTACTTATATCAATGTTACACCTTACAATGGAAGCACTCATATTTGTGTGGTTGATTATAACGGAACAGGTAAACACAGTACAAATGACGGTGCCACTTGGCAAAGCTTAAATCTGGGAAGTGTCCCTATTAACAGTTTAATAGCCAAACCCAATTCAAATACGTTGTATGCCACTATTCCGGGATATAGTGCTGCCAACAAGGTTATTAAATCTACTGACGGTGGTAACACTTGGACAAATATAAGCAACGGACTGCCCAATGTTGCCATGAAACGCATAATATTAAAAACCGACCAAAACAATGAAACCTTGTTTGTAGGTACAGAGTTGGGTGTATATTGGAAAGATAACACAATGAACAGTTGGCAAGTTTTAGGAAATAACCTGCCCAATGTTATTGTCAATGATTTGCGAATTAACTATGCCGACCAAGATCTTTATGTCGGAACCTTCGGACGTGGTATGTGGAAAGTCAATGTAAGCAATCCGCATAGCCTTGCCTTTGATGATGATGAAAAACCTTATGTATATCCTAATCCGGTTAGCAATGGCAATATATTTATTAAGACAAATGAAACCTTGTTAAACGATAAT
>JAMONO010000067.1 GCA_027065715.1 Flavobacteriales bacterium | reverse complement strand
CTCACATACTTACCGGTTTAAAATATATAATACGTCAAAGCAAGACATACGACTAAAAAAAATATATCTGGAAAAAGGCAATCAATCGTTTTACCGTCTCAATGTGGACGGCGATGCCGGAAAATCGTTTGAAAATATATTGATACACGCCCGCGACAGTATTTTTGTCTTTGTAGAAGTAACTGCCGACATCAACCAACTAACCGACCCTGTTTATGAAGAAAAACTTTTGGTCGAAGACGCCGGCAAAACCGACAGCATACTACTGACTTCATTTGTCAAAGATGCATATTTTTATTATCCCGAACGTTACCCCGACGGCAGCAAACAAACCCTAACCCTCTATACCGACCCCGATACCGGTGAAACCAGCGAAGTGTATGGCTTTTTCTTAAACGGCGACACCCATTTTACAAACGAAAAACCCATTGTTATATACGGACACATGGCTGTTCCGTCGGGACACACCTTAACAATTGAACAAGGAGCTCACTTGTATTTTCATTTTAATTCGGGATTGATAGTTTGGGAAAACGCCAGTCTCAAAGTAAACGGCACCTTAGGAAACGAAGTTATTTTTGAAGATGATCGCATGGAACCCGATTTTGATAATCGTCCGGGTATGTGGAATTTTATTTGGCTACGCGAAAACAGTAAACAAAACGAAATCAATTACGCCGTTATCAAAAACGCCGAAGCCGGATTAATTGCCTACCCCTCTACCGATTCGCAACCTGTTTTGCATATTAAAAATACACAGATTTACAATTGTAGTTTGGTCGGAATATATGGCATCGCTACCCATATTGAAGGAGAAAACTTGGTTATGAACAATTTCGGCATGTCGGCAATAAACCTGCAATTGGGTGGTCAATATGACTTTAAACATTGCACATTTGCCAACTACGGCGGTGGAATACGCAACGAAAAATCAGGCGCCGTGTATGTAAGCAATTACCTCAAAACCCCCGATGAAATTTATGTAAACGACTTACAACAATTCAACATGAGCAATTGTATAGCCTATGGCAATGCAAGTATCGAATTTTATTTGGACAAAAACGAAAATGCAAATTTTAACTACCTCATAAACAATAGTTTAATAAAATTCAACGACCCTCAAAATCATTTTGACAATATCCCCGAAGTCGATTTTGACGATGTCATACATTATCAAAATATTCAGCTCAACGAAGAACCTGTTTTTGAAAATCCGCAAGAAAACAAGTTGGCAATCGGTGAAACATCACCATGTATCAACAGGGGTAATTTGACTACCGCACAACTTGTCCCGTTTGATATTTTGGAAAAAAACCGCACGCTGGAACCCGATTTAGGTGCTTACCAACATATTAATTTTGACAACCCCTAAATCGCTTTGGAAAAACTTTTTCGATTGTTTTTCATATTCGGGTCAAAAGCAGCGGCAATGTTTCGCAAAAAAAACTGCCCCGTGCGAGTCAATTCCAAAATATCGTTTACAAAAGTTAACAACCCCTCTTGTTCAAAATCTTTCAATACATTAAAATCGACTTGGGTAACTGCATAAATTTCATCGATACTTCTATTGGTTTGGATTGCCAAATTCTTAAAATCAACATACATATTACACATAATTTGTTCGATAATTTCACGAATAAGTTTCTCATCGTCATTGACAAAATAAAATTTTTCGATAGGAAAAACACCATTATCAATTGCTTTCATATATTTGGTAATACTTTTGGTATTTTGCAAATAAGCACTCGCAAGCTGACTGATCCCGCTTACACCCAACGCATAAACTTGTCCGGTCGTTTCGAGGGTGCAATAACCTTGGAAATTTCTGTGTAAACGTTTGTTTTTTAAAGCTATACTAAGTTCATCGTGAGGTTTGGCAAAATGATCCAACCCGATAGGTTTGTAGGTTGCAGCCGTTAAAATATCGTAAGCTTTTTCAAATAAAGCAATTTTTTCTTCGGCACCGGGTAAACCAAATTTTTCCAAACCTTTTTGCTGTTTTTTAAGCCAAGGCACATGGGCATATGAAAAAACCGCCAGACGGTCGGGACTTAATGAAACGGCTCGCTCAATGGTTTGTTCATAACCCGAAAGGTTTTGAAAGGGCAAACCGTAAATAAAATCCAAATTTAAAGATACATGCGAATACGATTGAATGTGCGCAATAATTTCATCAACCGGTAGCAAAGGTTTTTGTCTGTTTACAGTTTCCAATACTTTGTTATCAAAATCTTGAATTCCAAAACTTAATCGATTAAATCCCAATTTAACCAATTCATCGACATAATTTTTGGTCAAATGTGCCGGATGGCACTCCATAGCTATTTCGGGGTTCGCTATTGCTTCAAAACTATCATATAACTTATTCATTATGACTTTGATATTCTCTACCGGTAAATAATTCGGTGTACCTCCACCCCAATGTATTTGAGATATTTTGCGTTTATTGTTCAACAAAGTTTTGAGCAAATCGATTTCCTTTAATAAAGAAGCAACATATTTATCCATCAGTGTTTTATTGCTTGTTATCAACGTATTACAACCGCAATAGGTACACAACTGTCCGCAAAAAGGAATATGTATGTAAATGGAAATATTTTCGGGATTTTCAAAATTTGAATTTACTATGGCTTTTACCATCGATTCATAATCTGTAGCTTCTTTAAAATAATTAGCCGGCGGATAACTGGTGTATCGTGGCGTTGGTTGGTTGTATTTTTGATATAAATATTTAGGTATTTTCATTTTATCAATCAATTTAATTGTCTGTATATCGAGTTTTAATTTCAGGAAATTCTTTATATAAATACGGAAGTAACACCAGCAACAAAGTTGATAGCAAAACTTCTAACACATACAAACCTTCGTATCCCAAATTATGAGCCAGTTTGCCACTCATTACCGCCAGTAACAAACTACCTATATGCGTCAAAACGATTTGCAGAGTAAAGTCGGTGCCTGCCCTGCCTTTTCGAACCCAGTCCATTGCAGTTGTATAAATAAAAACCGAAGCCATACCATAAACACCCCAAACACTCAAAACCGCCAACAAGTATTGATAATACTCACCGGTATTTTGAGATAACCATAAAAAATAAACTCCCGAAAGTAAAACCAAAAACAAAATGAGCTTTAATACTATGTGCTTGTGGTACTTTTTGATAAAAAATCCGGTCGCAACGGCACTTATTGCTCCGAATGCCGGTCCGTAAATACCTGACATCAACCCGATTTGTTTGGTATTGTATCCCAAATCGACCAACCAAGGTTTTAGCATGGTCAAAATTCCTATTAATCCGGCATAAAAGAGCAACAAAAAAAGCACTCTTTTACCCATATAAGGTCTTTTAAAAAACCATAATATTTCGTTCCATCCGACTTTATCATTTTGTTTGGCTACCGATTTCGATTGGGTTTTGAACCCTACCAAAGGCAGCAGTGCCAAAAGCACAAAGCCCGACAAGGCAACCAACAAATATCTCCAACCAAAATAATGATAAATAATCAAAAGTATGCCGCTACCGGTTACCGTCCCCAAAAAACTTCCGGCAGATTGCATACTGTTTCCCAAACTTCTTTCATCTTTTTTTAAAATCAAATAAGCGAACGCATCGGTAGCTATATCTTGTGTGGCAGAAGCCGTAAAAGCTATCAACAACAAAAAAACAATGAGTTTAAAATCCGTATGAAAATCTAACAATGCCGTTATTAAGATAACCGCTGCGTAAAACATTTCGGAAACAAAAATCCACTTTTTATAATTGGTTACCGTATCTCCCGATTTATCGATGAGCGGAGCCCATAAAAATTTTAAAATCCACGGCAATTTTATCAATTGCAACAAACCAATAGCCGTGAGTGAAAAATTTTCGAGACGCATAATTATCGGCATAACCGTTGAAAAAAAAGTCATGGGAATAGATTGTGCCAAGTATAAACTCAACAAAGTGGTATATTTTGATATGTTTTTGGACTTGTTCATAAATGATAAAAAAGGGGCGGTCTAAAAAGATTAAATTATCTGTCATTTCGATCGAAAGGGAGAAATCTTCAACTTGAAAATCAGCGAGTTAAAAATTGTTTTTTTCAAATTATATTAATTAAACCTTTTGAGACCGCCCCCCACCGGTGCCTGATACCTGATTGTTTGTGTAACAGACACCGGCAAGTGTAAATATTAAAATTTCACTTTGACATAACCGCCAAACTGCATGGGACGAGCCGGTTCAACATAAGCTTTGTGCAATGTTGAAATAGTAAAATAATACCTGTTATAACTTGTATTGAGTAAGTTTTTACCCCACAATCCCAAACTGATTTTATTTTTTAGCGCTATCCTCATATCGACATTTAACAGTGAATAAGCATCTTGATAAGCCTCATTGGATACTTCCCAATAAAATTTTCCGAAGTAAGTATAATTAACATTTAATTTGACAAACTTGACGTATCGACCGTTTAACCAAAAATTATAACCGGCAGAAGTTCCATAAGTAAATTTAGGAACCAAAGGAATATAATTGCCCGAGTAATCCACCGTTTCGTTTTTTTTATAAACGTCAAATTCGGCATCGGTATAGCCCAGCGCACACGATATATCAAAAGTACTATTCAATTTTAGACGAGCTTCAAGTTCAAAACCTCTACTGGTTGAATAACCGGCATTTTTAATCATAATACCTCTTCCGCTTGGCACCGATTGTACTACTTGTTGGTCTTTCCAGTCAATATAAAACAAACTCATATTTGCCGTTAATTTATGGTTTAACCAAGTAGATTTTAATCCGGCTTCATAGTTCCATGTATATTCGGGTTGATAAGTTTCATCTTCGCTGCGTTCGATGGTAGCGTTAAAACCTCCTGCTTTATAACCTTTGGTTATACCTGCATATATATTAATGTGTTTGCCGGTTGTGTAAGTCAAACCCAACTTGGGCAAAAGTTGATTATAACTTAAATAGTGCACAAAATCGTCTTTATGTATATTTCGATTTGCCACATTCACATCATAATTGTAATCCATACGCGATTTTTCCATATCCCAACGCAATCCGGCAGTAAACAACCATTTGTCAAACGGAAGGCTTAATTGACCGAATAAAGCGCCTCCGTCTATATTTTGGTCGTAAGTTTTGTAAAGTTGCATGATTCCGTGCGAAGTGGTTATATCCACCCAAACATCTTTATATAAGTGCCTTTGAAAAGAAAAAAGTCCGGCAATCCATTGCAATTTGTTTGCACTTTTCGATTTAAAAGTCAATTCTTCAACATAAGCTTGGTTATCCCGTTCCATATCGATAAAATAAATATCGACAGGCAAAAAATCTTGATCGATTTCATAATTATCGACAAGATTTTGATAACTTCCCGAAAAATTTACATCAAAATTTCGGGCTTTGTAGTTCATAAAAATTCCTCCCGAAAAAAAAACTCTGTCATAAGCACTCGAACGGTTATAATCAATAGGCATTGCCGTTTGATTTAAACTGTCATAAACCGCATACGGAAAGCCCGCTTGATTGTTTTTTTCATACCCGGTAACCATACGAATCTTTACACTATCGGAAATTTTATACAACATTTTTATTCGTCCTGTATAAGTATCCATGGCATCGGGACGAGAACCGTCGTATCGGTTGGTAAAAAAACCGTCTTTGTGCGCATAAGCAATATCAGTCAATAAACTTAGTTTTTGCGTAATCGGAATATTCAATCCGCCTACCGCTTTTTGTTGATTGTAATTGCCATAGTCCAATTTAAATGTTCCTTTCCAACGAAAAACAGGTTCGGGTGTGTAAACTTTTATTAAACCTCCCATGGTATTGCGTCCGTAAAGAGTTCCTTGCGGACCGCGTAAGACTTCTATTTTATTCACATCCGCCAATTCAAAATTAAGCGTTCCACTATCAAAATAAGGTATATCATCGACATAAACTCCTACCGAAGGTTCTCCTTTGCTTACTCCAATACCTCTTATGTAAACATCTGTATTTAAACGTGTTCCGTGTTCGGGCATGAACAAATTGGGCACAAAACCATTTAATGATGTCAAATTATCGATTTTTAAGGTCTCAATTTGTTTGGCCGAAACAGCTGTTACCGACAAGGGTATTTTCTGAATTTTTTGACGAGTTTTTCCGGCATCAATTATCACCTCATCAATCTTTATCGTATCTTGTTTTTGTATTTGTGCCGACAAAAACCAAGGAATAAACAACACAATCATCAAGTATATTCTCATATTTCATTATTTTTTCGGTGTATTATATTTGAGAACAAAAGTATCGCAATTGGCAATTAAAAAATATCGCTAAAAGAATTTTAAATATCGACAATAAAATATTTATTTAAAAAATACCACAACCTCTATTAAAAAAACAGATTAACATGTAACATTTGTAACCGTAAGAAAAAATATCTTTAAAAGAATTTAACAAAAAACAATAAAACCTATCCTGTCATATAAACAATAAAATTTTTGTGTAATTTTGAAATCAAAAATAAATTTATGCGTGTAGTAATTCAAAGAGTAACCGAAGCAAGTGTAAGTATTGACGGCAAAATCAAAGACAGCATACATAAAGGCTTGGTCATATTGATAGGTATAGAAAAGGCCGATAACCAAGAAGATATCGATTGGTTGGTGCATAAAATTAAAAATCTCAGAATATTTAATGATGAAAACGGCATGATGAACAAATCTTTGACAGACATAAAAGGCGAAGTTTTGATTATAAGCCAATTTACTTTACACGCCAAAACCAAAAAAGGACATCGTCCTTCCTATATTCATGCCGCCAAACCCGAAGTTGCCATTCCGCTCTATGAATCTTTTGTCAATACCTTTAAAAATCAAATCAATACCAAAGTAGCAACCGGCAATTTCGGTGCCATGATGGATATAACTTTGACCAATCACGGTCCGGTTACCATATTAATAGACACCAAAAATAAAGAATAACCAGATATTTTTAAAAAAAATTATCAAGCTTGACACTCATGAATATGAAATGAGAAAGCGGTAAATTTCAAGAATATTTTTTGTATTGTAAGTTTTTTATGTAATTTCGCAGCTAAATTTATTTATATCATGGCTAAAATTAAAGCAGAAATCATAGGTATCGGTAGTTACATTCCTACCAAAGTGGTTCCTAATACACATTTTTTGGACTGGGAGTTTTATGATGCCAAAGGCAATAAATTTGATACCCCCAACGAAGAAATCATCAAAAAATTTAAAGCCATTACAGGCATTGAAGAGCGTCGTTGGATGGAAGACGATATGGTAGCATCGGACATGGCGGTTATAGCCGCTCAAAGAGCTCTGGACGACTCGGGGATAAATCCCAATGATTTGGACTATATCATTGCAGCTACCAATTTTGGAGATGTCGAAAAAGACAACTATTTTTCCGATTTTATGCCTGCTGTTGCTTCTCGTATCAAACACAGGTTAAAATTGGCTAATCCCAAAGCCGTAGCTTTTGATATTATTTTCGGTTGTCCGGGCTGGCTTCAAGCTTTGATTATGGCAAACCAATTTATGAAAGCAGGTGATGCCAAATATGCCATGATTGTAGGAGTTGAAGGACTATCAAGAGTTGTGGACCCTTATGACAGAGATGCCATGATCTTTGCCGATGGTGCCGGTGTGGTTATTGTCAAACTCAATGCCGAAGAAAACGGAAGCGGAATTTTATCTTACAAAACCGTTTCACATGCTCACCCCCAAGCCGAATTGTTATTTAACGATAAATCATTTAATCCCAATCACAACCCAAAAGCCAAATTTATCAGAATGCAAGGGCATAAAATATACGAATATGCCCTCAATGAAGTGCCCGCAGCCATGAAAGCGGCAATGGACGAAAGCGGTTATGATATTGACGATTTAAAAAAAGTATTCATACACCAAGCCAACGAAAAAATGGACGAACAAATCGTAAAACGATTTTACCGATTGTATAAAAAACCCATGCCAAATGACATTATGCCAATGAATATCAACAAGTTGGGAAACAGCTCGGTTGCCACCATTCCTACGTTGATGGATATGGTACGAAACGGCGAATTGCCCCCGCACGACTTACAAAAAGGAGACATAATTATGTTGGCATCGGTAGGAGCCGGTATGAATATCAATGCCGTAGTAATGAAATATTAATAAAATTGGCTCTATCACAAATTTAATCAAAACAACTGTTAATTGCCAGTTTTAATACGGGACGTTATGCAACGATTTTTTTGATACCGAATTGTTTGCCGGATTTTTACGTGTTTTTATTTTGCTTTGTAAAAATTTTCCCCGCAACACACTATCACAAATAGGACGACAAAACTTCGATGTCGCTCCGTATGGTATGAAATGTTACGATAAGTAATACCAAAATCAAAATAGAACATTATTCAAAAAACTTTTTTCCGCCTGCTTGTTTGCCGTTATAACCGGTTCCCGAAGCAGCTCTTTTGTCGGTAAGTCTGTCTTGTCCAAATAAAAAGCCCACCCTTATATTGAAAGAAAACAGTTTGTTGTCCGAGCCCCATATATTGCCCATACGAACCAAGGCACCGTCATCGGAACCGCCATAATAATAAAAACCCGCACTTATATCAATGGATAAAGTTTTTTGCAAAATCCATTCTTTACCATACTCCAAACCAAATAAGAATAAGGTATGATTATACTTGGTGAATTCCGTTTGATCAAAAAACCAACCGGACGACTCGTATGAACCCGAACTAAATCCAAGTGTCGGTGCAAAATACCCTCCGTGCAAAACATGTCTGGGTCTGTATTCATTGGATTTTTTAAACAAAGATTTCACCTTAAAACGATATGAAAGCTGTAACCCAAATCCCGAACGATTTCTTATAAAATCTTCATTTACCATACCAATACCGTAAAATTTGAGTTCGCCAAAAATACTCTGTCCGGGCACCAAGGCACGCTCGTATGACAAACCCAACGTATTACTGCCAAAGGCACTGAAATGCAACATCAAATTGTTGATTTTATCATCGGCATAATACCAAACATTTTCTTCCGGATCCTTCATTTTGACCTTATTTCCGGTATGAAATTTAATTTCTCTTACCAAAACCTTGTCTATCGTAAAAACAACCCCGTCGGGATCATTATAATCTACATATTTTATTTGAACATCATTAATTTCTTTTACAATAACTTTCAATCTGGTTCCGTTTTTTTTGACAATAACATCTTGTGCTTTTAAACCGAAAACAAAACCAAATAATAATATAAATGTCCAAAAAAGTTTATTTTTCATAACAAAAATCTTTATAAATTTAAACATAACAAACTTACAATAAAATTATTAAGAAACAAAAATTACAAAACACAGTTTTAACAATCGGAAATATATTTATGGATTATTAAAATGTAACTTACTTATAATCATGTATTTAAATTATGACAGAAAACAAAATCCACCTTGATATCAACAAGTGTTCGTTGAACAAAGTAAATAAAGTCAAGTATATTGTAAACGCTTGGTTTATAAATTGAAGAGCTTTGGTTTATTAATTACAAAAGTTTGGCACCGGTTCCTGCTGATTGAGGAAAACAAAAACGACCGTATTCTAACCGAACTCCTGTTGCAATATCATTTTTGAGCAGAACGGCACCGTCCAAATCGGCATAGTCACACAAGGGCAACAACTGAGCCGCCGCCGAAATACCAACAGATGATTCGGTCATACAACCAATCATGGTTTTTAATCCCAATTTTCGGGCATGCAACAACATTCGTCTGGCGGGCGTGATACCTCCTGCTTTCATCAATTTTACATTAATACCGTCAAATCCAAGTGCACACTTTTCAACATCGGCTTCGGTTCGTGAAGATTCATCGGCTATCAACGGTAATACGGATTTTTGTTTAACCTCTCGCATGGCTTCATATTGGTCATAAGGCAAAGGTTGTTCGATAAATTCAACACCCAATTGTTTTAGTTGCTTACTGTTTTCGATAGTTTGAGCAACAGTCCATGCAGTATTGGCATCAACACGAAAGGGTTTATCGGTTATTTGACGCAATTCTTTTATTATTTCAATATCGTGTTCCGTGCCCAATTTAATTTTATAAACCGGCCAAGGCTTTTCCAATAATTTTTGACGCATAACATCAAGACTGTCAATAGCAATGGTATAAGTGGACAAGGGAATTTGTCCTAACGAATAACTCCAAAGTTTCCACAAAGCTTTCCCTTGTAATTTTCCATACAAATCATGAGCAGCTTCATCGATTGCTGCCATCAAAAAACGAAAGTCTTTTAGACGAGGATATAAAAAATTATCGTAAAAATCTTCGGGAGTGGTAAAATCATAACGTTCTAATTCGGGTTTGAGGTTGAGTAATCCGCTTTCCAAATTATCCGGTGTTACTCCATAATAACGATTTTGGGTTGCTTCACCATATCCTGTTTTTCCTTCGGATTCCAAAGTTACTATAAAAGTAGGTTGAACCGTATGCACCGAACGAGAAATACCAAAGGGGTGTTGCATTTGCAAATTGAAATGTCGAAAATTAATTTGTAGTTGCATTTTTTAGATGTTGATAATGTTTATTAAATATAACGACGAAAACTTTAAAAGCCTGTTATTTGATCATTTCTTTAACTTTTTCCAAATACATTACGGAATTGGGACCTTCCATAAATAACAAATCCAAGATACTTAAATTGGGTAAAAATCCGTTTCTATCGTCAAACATTTGCGTATAAATCGGTAATTTTTGCTCAATTTCAAGTGGTTTTTTGGCATTTTTCAGATATCGAAAATCTTTCTGATAATTTGAATTAAAGGTTTGAGTCAGATCATAATCAAAGTTCAAGTCCAACAATTCGTTTACGGTTTCGATGGTTTTGATATTTAAATCGATCAAATATTCAAATTTTTGATGAAACAAAGGATACAAGTCATCTTCAAAGTATTCAAAATAAGGCGATGTCCGATAAGCGGTTTCCAAGCTACGCCAATGTTGTTTTTGCCAGTCAAAATCATTTGACACACGCACATCTTTATACAACTGTTTGCCGTCGGTATGGGTATGTTTTACTTGCACAGACAACAATTGCTTACCGTTGGCACTATGTATGTACATCCGACTTCGATAAGTTTGTTTGTCGTAATAGTCCATGACTTCAAACAAAATCTTATCTGACGAACTCATCACTGCGTACGAAAGAATCGATGGAAAATATGTTGGGTGTATAATCATTAAATTACGAATTACGAATTACAAATGAAAAATTTAAAACTACAAACTACAAACTAAACACTACGAACTACGAACTAAACACTATGAACTAAACACTACTTAAATTACAAATGATGAATGACGAATTATAAATGAAAAATTAAAACTACAAACTATGTACTACGAACTA
>JAMONO010000066.1 GCA_027065715.1 Flavobacteriales bacterium | reverse complement strand
CCAATAATTCCATACCTATCATCACAAAAAGAATGGTGTTGAGCAATACATCAATCAACTCCCAAAATTTATCGACATAAGCCTCGGTTATTTCGCTCATGGCATTGTTTCGAACGGTATCGTTACCTATAACCAATCCGGCGGTAACCATTGTCAGCGGAGCCGAAACATGTAGTTTGTGTGCTATATATGTGCCACCCATTACCACGGCTAAGGTAACCATAACTTCGGCATCAAAATTGTCTATTTCTTTCATCATTTTATAAGCAATATATCCCAAGAGCAAACCCAAACCAATACCTCCCAATACTTCTATCCCGAAAAGTTTTGCTACTTCGCCCGCATGAACCGATTCCAATCCTTTTTGAGCCACTTTAAAAATGGTCAAAAAAATAACAACTCCAACGCCGTCGTTAAAGAGCGATTCGCCTACGATAACGGTCTCAACTTTTTTGTCCACACCTACTTTTTTCAAAATTCCCAATACAGCAATAGGATCGGTAGGCGAAATAAGAGCACCAAAAAGCAAAGCATAAATGAAATCGACCCGAAATCCCAACAGGTATAACAACAAATAGGTTAAACCTCCTACCAAAAAAGTCGAAATCAAAGTGCCGATAACCGCAAAACCGAATACAGGACGCCGCTGCACTTTGAGTTGTTCAAAATTGGTATGCATGGCACCGGCAAATAACATAAAACTCAACATCATATCGAGCAAAACAGTTGAAAAATCTATTTGACTTATCAATTCTTTTTGATGATTGAGCAAAGCCGGATTGATATAACTAAATACAATGGTCAAAAGCGTAAAAACAATGGCAATCAGCATCAAACCGATAGTAGTGGGTAGTTTCAGATATTTTTCATTCAAATAACCGAAAACGGCTGACATCATAACCAAAATGGAAGCTATTTCAAAATATTGCATTAATAATTGTTTTTGTTGTGTTACATCTTTGTTTTACAAATATAAGCTTTTTGAAAATATTTTTTCAAATCGACTAAAATTTGAAGTTTTTCAGACTTTCGTCTTTTGCATTATGTCTATTTTTATGTAAGTTTAACTTTAAAAAAAACTGTTCACTTATAAAAACATCAATCATGAAAATATTTCGTTCCGAAAGTCTGGCAGATTACAAAACCTATACATTTAATTATGCCGTATATTGTCGGCAAGAAAACAGTAATGAAACGACCGAAATTTACCGACAAGGGTTTTTGCCGTACAGCAATTCGTTACAGCTTGAAACGCCGCACTATTACTTGGCTCGCAGCTTACGGGTTGAGTTAAACAATTTTAAACCCACCTCCGAAAACCGGCGCATAAACAAAAAAATACTGCCAATTGACCCGCAATTGAAAATAATAGATAAAAAAGATTTTGATCGCAATCAAACTTTTGATAAATTTTGTATGGACTATGCCGCCACTCGTTTTGACGGAGCCATGTCTTTACAGAGATTTAGTTATATTTACAATTGGGAGTTCTTTAATAAGATATTCAAATTTGAAACTGCCGATAACAGAATTTTGGGATACGTCTTTGCAGTTGTAACCGACAAAATTTTGCACTATTGGTTTTCGTTTTACGATTTGCAATACAGCCGATTGGGATTGGGTAAATGGATGATGTATTCGGTGATTGAACAGGCAAAAGAACAAGGTTTGCAAGAAGTTTATTTAGGCACTTGTTACGGCGAAAAAGCCATGTATAAGATGCGTGATTTTAAAGGTTTGCAATTTTTTGACGGCAATACGTGGAACAACGATATGAAAATACTAAAAGCCAAATGTAAATCGGATGGAAATTTCTTGACCGACGACTTTAAATCAACTTTTAATTAATTTTCTTGAATATTAAAAACACTCATCAATTCATCAAAATTCAAAGTTTTTTTTCGATTGAGTGCTTCGAGCATAATTTGAACCGATTCGGGGTGTAAACCCATTTGCATGGCTAAACTTTTCAGGGTATTGATTTCTTCGGGGGCTATTTCTTTATCTACTTTCATCATCAAAGCCAAACGATATATTTGTATTATTTTTTGTTGCTTGTCCTTGGGCAAGTCATAGTTGTTTTCGACTTCAAACATTTCTTCCAATTTTTCCAAAGGGACTTCCATAGAAAGGGCTATTTCATACAAAAAATTATACTCAACAGGCTTAATAGTACGATCGGCTTGGGTCATTTGATAGAGTTGTTTAAGTAGTGCAAGTTTTTCTTCCAGTTTCATATCAATTGCATTTAACGGAAAATATTTGTAACAGTTCTTCGTCTAACAGCATGCCTCCTTTATTGGCTTTCATCTTAACAATCATTACATCGACGCCTTCGTCGGTTAAACCCAGTTGAATGGCATAATTTTTTAACAATATCATTTCTTCGTCCGAAATAACATGATCAACCATCATCATAACGGTTAATCGATAGAGTTGTCTTATTCTGTCCAACATTTTTTCGGGGAGCGGTGCTACAACTTCTTTTTCAATAATATCGTCGAGTTGGGTGGCACCAATACCCAAAACATCGGCTATATCGGTAAGGTATTTAAATTCGACAAATTTAAATATCTTATCGGCTTTTGCCATATTAACCAGCTGCCGCAACAGGTTTAACTTTTGCTCTTTGTTTAAATGATTAAAATCTCGATTTTGATGCATGCATCATTTTTTTTGAATAAGCAAAAATATATTTTTTTGAATATCAAACAAAAAAAAGGAGAGACATTTTTGCCTCTCCTTAAATTTAATAGTAAAACAGACTTATTTTATGATTAATTTTTGCAAAGCAACATGTTCGTTTTCAACTATTTTCATCAAATAGATACCGGCTTGCAATTGACCGATATTAACACCTTGATTATCATTTACGGTAGCTGTAAACACTTCTTTGCCTAAAACATTGTAGATATGAAGTGTTTTTTCGGTTTGGTTATCGGAGGTGATATAAATCGTTTTGTCGGTAACCGGATTGGGATAAACTTTTAGACCGGCAATATCGTTTGCGGCAATTGCGTTTACGTTTTCAATATCATTGCTGTCTCTGGGGAATATTTGGGCATTACCGTTGTATTCGGCGGCAATACCGGTTACGTGAACGGTTCCCGTAGGGATAGGTTCACCGACAATATCAGGAAAATTGGTTCTTAAAATTGTCGTATCGGTTCCGTCGGAAAGGTCATAGTTATGTCCTCCTTGAAAATTGGTATCACCATCGGGATCAATGGTTACGTTTTCAATTTTTATCAATTGCGATTCGTAATTGTCATGATTGGCATTGTAATCGGCAATGGTAACCACAACGGGGGTTTGCACTTGATTGGTTCCTGTCATGGTAAAATCTTCGGTTAAAGCAATTTGGGTAACTCCGTGATAATCGGAAAGTTTACCTTTGATGTCGGTTACTCCGTCCCCTTCATTAGGCTGATTCATGGTTGTTCCGGCAGGTATAAAAGCGGCAATACCGGCTGTGGCATCTTGTGCATAGCCTACCATGGTTCCGGAAGTTCCGATAGGTTTTCCGGCGGTTACATAAGCGGTTCCGGTATAATGATAATAATCGCCGATGTTACCGGCTCTCAAATCAGCCAAAGTGCTTACTTGAATATAATCGGCTATTTCAAAAGTTACACTGGCTGTTACCGGAGGATTTAAATCATTGTGATTGTTATCGACCAGCCACATATCAACTGTATGTGTTGAACCCGGAGTAAGTCCCGAAATAGTAATAGGGTCGGTATCATATTTCATCGTTACTGATCCGTTGTCTAGTTTCCAATGAATATGACCATTTCCGCCGCTTTGAGCAACATTAAAATTTTGAACGGTAAAAACAATATCTACATCGGTTGTATTGGGTGCAAAAACATCACCGTTGGAAGGTGAAGTAATTACCAATGAAGGATTGGCAACGGTGGGAGGCGTATAAGTTCCGATGCCTATTATGGTTTCAAAAGGATCGGTTCCTCCGTTGCATAATCCCAATCCGTCCAAGCCGCGATTATGTCCTGTCCAGTTGGCAGCTACAAAAACGGGATCGGGACCTGTTTCGTTGTTTCTTTTGGCATAACCGTCTTTATATTCCCAAGTTTCGCCGGTTCCGTCGCCATCACCAAATACATCGACAACAGTCGAAGTTGCGGTTTCTATAATACGCAACGGGTCATCACCGTTAATACCCAAAACACTCGATGAAGAAGCGTCTAAGGAAGCTGTTGATGCAACCGAAGGGAATTCGGCAGCAAAAATACCCGGATTGGCACTTCCGCCGGTTCCTTCATTGTAAACATATACAAAACCGTCGGTAACGGTTCCCAGCGGGCTCAAATCAAAATTACTGCCCCAGCTTCCGCCATTGGGAGCTTTTTGCAAAGTATAGTTACTAAAATCAACGGTTCCGTGTGCATAAATTTCAATAACTTTGGGGGTTCCGCCGGAGCAATCGCCGTCGGCAACCATGGTAATGATAGGTGTGCCTTGCCCGAAAGACAAAGTGGTTATCATCATTAATAATAAAAAGTAGATTTTTTTCATGACTGTTATGGTTTTAAATTTTGTTCTCAAATTTACAAAAAAAAATCATTCTGTCGGTTACTTTTTTACGGTATTTAACCCAAAATTCACATTTACCAAATCCGCCACATCATCGGTCTTTTTCGGGTCAAAAACAATAACGGTAGGAGACAGGTTATCGAGACTGTTTAAATCAATCGAAAAATTTGATTGATTTTGATAGAAAAATCCGTATTTGTCGTTTAAATAACGTGCCAAATAAATTTGTTCAAATTGCCCCGGCGTTGGTATCCAAATAACTTTTTTGTGCATGGCGGTCAAGTCCATAACCGAAGTGTAACCGCTTCGGCTGATAATTACTTCCGAGCGATTGATTAGTTCTTGCAACTTTTCGGCTGTTAAAAAATTGAAAATATCGGTATTGTCAATAGTTTTATGCGTTTCACTATCCGATACAACTCCTTGAACCAGAGCTGTTTTTGAAGAAAAATTTGAAAGTTGTTTTAAAATTTTTTGTTCCAATAAACTTCGTTGCGGCTCGGGTCCCGATAACAAAGCGGTAATTGCATATTTTACCGAAAGTTTTTGGGGCTGCATACGCGTTAAAACACCAATGTATTTTATTTTGGAATTCGGATTTGACAAATGTCCCAGCTTGCCCGACAAATTGGTTTCGCCCGCAAAATCGGGCACCCAAATTTGGTCGTATTTTTTGTATATCAAACGATGTAACCATGTTGTAAAAAACGAAAAAACACCCGACAAAACTCTTAACTGATGGGTTATATAAATACTTGTTACTCGACTGTCTCTAAATCCGAAACGGTTGTCCGAAATAATTAAATCGGGTTGGTGTTTATCCACCCAACTTTTTACCCAATTACGCTCTTTGTGAACGGTTTTTAAAACATTCGGTAATTGTCCCGTCAATTTAAAAGGCATACATATTGCCTTTTTACTGTATTGAATGTTATATGACGGCAAATGATATGATATTAAATCGGGAAATTCGGCACGAAGCAATTGCAAAGCTTTTCCGTCGGAAGCCAAAACTACTTCATGTCCTTCGGCTACCAGTTTTTTAATTATCGGTATGCTGCGGGCAGCATGTCCCAGTCCCCAGTTTAAAACCCCGAATAATATTTTTTTCGGTTTGTGCAATTATTGTCTATTTTTGTGTTGCTAAAATTATAAAAAAAGTGGGGAGTAAAAACAAATTAAAGAGATTTCTTGAAAACGAAACCTTTTCAAACCTGTTTCAACCGACCAGAGACGAATTGTTAAACGACAATTTTTCTTTGAAAGGCAATTGGAACAAACAATACTTTAAAAACAATCGTCCCATTGTATTGGAATTGGGTTGTGGAAAAGGCGAATACACTTTGGGCTTGAGCAAACGCTATCCCGAAAAAAATTTTATCGGCATAGACATTAAAGGGGCACGTATATGGCGCGGTGCCAAAACCGCTTTGCAAGAACAACGAAACAATATCGCCTTTGTTCGCATGCAAATCGAATTGATCGAAAAAGTTTTTGCTCCCGACGAAGTAGCGGAAGTCTGGATAACTTTTCCCGACCCGCAAATCAAATACAAACGTACCAAACACCGTTTGACCAACCCCGATTTCTTGAAACGTTACCAAAATATTTTAAAAGAAGACGGTGTTATCCATCTGAAAACCGATAGCGAATTTTTGCACGGATATACCATTGGTCTGTTGCAAGGCTTGGGACACGATATTTTGTATGCCCACCACAATATCTATGTCAATACTTATGCCCCCGAAGAAGTGGTAAATATTCAAACTTTTTATGAAAAACAATTTTTGAAACAAGGCAAAGCCATTACTTATTTGAAATTTAGATTGACTTAATTTGAAACAGATGCTTCAAATCGATATTAAAAAAATTATCCGTTCGCAAAAAAATCCGAAAATTGCCCGGATGCCCGGCTTTCTTATTCATTTGATCAAATGGTGGGTCAAAGAAAAGGAACTCAACATATTACTCCGCAAAACTGCACACCTCAAAGATTTTGAATTTGTAGAAGCGGTCAATCGCGAAATGGACTTACAATTTGAAATCAAAGGCATTGAAAATATACCCGATCGCAACAACTTGATTTTTGTGGGAAATCACGCATTGGGCGGTATCGATTTTTTTGCTTTGGTGCATGCTCTCAAACGCAAAGGTTTTCAAAGAATAAACCACCCTGCCAATGAAGTTTTACGTAGTATTAAACCTTTGGAAGGCATTTTGGTTCCGATAAATGTTTTTGGTAAAATCACCGAAAAAGACCGAAATCTCTTAGAGCAACGACTATCAGACAATACGGTGCCCGTTACCATGTTTCCTTCAGGCGAAGTGATGCGTAAATACAACGGAACACCCGATGACGGCTTATGGCGAAGCGGTTTTGTGCGTTATGCCCGTAAATATCATAAAGATGTGATACCTTTTTACATACCAACCGAAAATTCCAAAATGTTTTATAGAATCGCCTCGTGGCGTCGCAAACTCGGTATCAAAGCCAATATCGAATTGTTCTGGTTGCCCCGCGAATTGCTGAAAAAACGAGGCAAAACCATTCAAATTATCTTTGGAAAACCTATTTCGTGGAAATATTTTGACGACACCAAAACCCGACACGAATGGGCAGCCGAGTTAAAAAAAACAGCTTATGCTTTGGGAGGTTACAAATTATTCAAAAACACCAACTAAGCTCCTACTGAAATAAATTTTTCAAAAAAGATTGAATACCCGGTGTTACGATTTGTTCGTCCGGCATGCCTATGGCTTCGTTTACTTCGCTGTGCGAATACGGATTAGTTTCAAGTTGTTGAACTTCAATTTGATTTTGACGCAACGAATCGACAAACATTTCGGCATGTGCCATGCGTTCGGGTGTCCCTCTTTTTATGATTAAAAATCGAGGGAAATAATCGGTCGAATTTAAGTGTCGGTTTGCCGAAGCTTCAATATTTTGTTGCGGGTCATCGCCAAAAGCATTGAGATACAAATCTAAGGGAGGATAGTTTTGAATAATGTTATAAACGTCATACATGCGCGTATCAACCGGTATCACGGCTTTGACAGCTGTAACAGGCACGCCTGCCTGTTGCAAAAAAACATGATAACTGCCGGCAAGAGCAACCAATTGTGCTCCGGCACTGTGTCCCATCAAAACAATTTGGTCGGGATCACCGCCGTAATCTCTAATATGCCGGTGAACCCAAGCAACAGCATCCGCCACATCGGTAATATGAACAGGAAATTTCAAACGATTGGGGTTATTCACTTCATAAGGATACGGACTTAGCCGGTAATTTACACTCACAAACAAATAGCCCATTTGTGCAAAAAAGTCTATTTTGTGACTTATTTGATAGTTTTTATCACCAATACTCCAACCGCCTCCGTGTACCCAAATAATAACGGGTTTGGGTGAAAGTCGGTTTGGATCGTAATATAAATCAAGGCTTAACAAATCGGGGTCTGTCCCTTGTATTTGTTTGTATGGAACGGTTAATTTGGTGTAATGTAAAGTTGTGTTGTTTTCGGTATCATTTTCTTGTGAATGCGTGCACGAAACAGATGCAAAACTTAACAAAATCAGGTAAAACAATGTATATTTCATATTTGATATTTTTACCTAATTAGACTTTTGGGCAGTCAAAAGGTTTAACCGATTATGTAACAACATAAAACTTTATACGAAATTACATGATATTTTTCTTTTTTAGTTCCCAAAAACAACGGGCAGTTGCTTCGATATCGGCGGCGGCATCATGAGCACCTTCAAAATCTTCACCAAAAAGTTGCATGTGCAATTCGGAAAGTTTGGGCCATTTGTAACCGTAATAACCGGGAATCTTGCAATAATCAACCGACGAAAGCATGGTACACAAACGTGGTTTTTGAAACAAACGTGTCGGTATTTGTTTTCGGTATAATTCGGCACCTACAATTTTTTCGTCAAAACTGATATTATGAGCCACCAAATACTTTGCTTCGTCAATCAATATATTAAATTCATTCAAAACTTTTTCTAAAAAAACGCCTTCTTCCAAGGCGCGTTCGGTTGTTATACCGTGTACACGCGATGCTTCTTGGGGGATATGAAAACCTTCGGGTTTGATGATATAATTTTTTTGTTCAACAGTTTTGCCGTTTTCATCGGCAAGTATCCACGCCAATTGTATCATACGAGGCCAATTGTCGGTATCGGTTACCGGAGCCTTCCAATTACGAGGCAATCCGGTAGTTTCGGTATCAAAAAACAAATACATGGTTTATTTGATTTTAAAAGGGTAAATCGTCTTCAATATCTTGGTTAAAATCGTCGGCGGGTTCAAAACCGTCATCAACCGGCGGAGGCACATCTTGCGGTGCTTCGGTATCGAGTTTGGTAATACGCCAACCTTGAATAGAGTTGAAATATTTGGTTTCTCCTTGTGGCGACACCCATTCGCGTCCTTTCAAATTGATGGCAATTTCCACTTCGTCGCCTTCTTTAAAACGGTCTAACAAATCGGTTTTGTCTTGTATAAATTCAATGTTTAAAAACTGCGGATATTGTTCGTCGGTAACGATTACCACTTCACGTTTTCTAAATCCGTTGGTTCCGTAGGTTTTGGTTTCGGTTATCAATTTGATTTTTCCTTTTACTTCCATAATGTATATTTATGATTTGGTTTGTTTTGTATATTTTGACGGTATTTTGGTATTGGGTATGGCACCGTATTGGGATTTTGGGGTCGATTCAAAATAATTGTATGTGAGCACCAAAAACAACAAATATAATGATGCCGCAGCTCCTATAATTACATCGTAATAAGGGGTTGATGTCAAGGCTATTCTGATAAAAATAGTTGCCAATATAAAAGCCGAATAGCGATACATGGTGCGATAATCCAAAGCATATCGAATGGTTATCAACAAAACAAGTATATCGCTAAAAATAAGCACGGTAAAAAACGTATGAAAAGACGAAACATAGATGCTTTTGAGTATCAATTGTTTAAAATCCAAAGCAATGATAATAACAAAAGCCAGTAAGAGCAACAAAGAAATTGTCCTTTTAAATCGGACAAAATTGCGTTGTGCTCTATCGGTGCGACAAATCAAAATGTGTCGTTGTTTTTTGTAAACAATTCCGATTATAAAATAAATAAACAAAGAAACCGCACCGTAAACAAACATGTGTTGCACGGGTTTAACCATTTCGTGCCAATCGAGCGAGTGCACATCGGAAAACTCTTGAAAGCCGTGTCTTAAAAAAATCAGCGACAACAATTCAAATTGTTTGGCAACCGATTTGGCTACCGATTTGGGTAAAACAAAAATCATCGATACAATTTCGGTCAGTAACAAAAAGGTAAACGAAATTTCGATACTAAAAAACGGATTACCAAAAGCTTTTAAGATGCCTTTGGCGGGTATGATTTCATTTTTAATCAAAAAGAAAAACAACAAAGACAACAAAAATATGGTCACCAACGAATTGCTGATGATACGATGTGCCTTTTCGGTTTCCCAGTTGTCTTTGACTTTTAAATAAAGTTTTTCGGCGACTATTAGAATTTTATCGGTAAAATATTGTTTCAAATCCGTCTGTCTTTCCAAAACATATTAATTTTCAATTGCAAAGATAATTCAAAATATTCATTCTTTGAATCCCGCCAAACCACTTTGTATTTTTTTGTAATGTCATCTTTTGCCACCTCAAGACGGTATTCAAACAGTTTCATCAATTTTATTTAAATCAAAAAAAAAAATCGATAAAAATTGATTTAAACACACATACTTGTATTTTGATTTTTTGTAGCTTTCGTTAAAAATACAACATACATGTTTCAGTATATTATTGACGAAATTTTTTACGAAGTAAAAAAATTAGATTTAAAAGGCAAACAAGCCGAATACATACCCGAATTGGCAAAAGTTTCTCCCGAAAAGTTTGCCGTCAGTTTATTTGATTTATCCGGTAACACTTATGAAGCCGGTGATACAAACGATAAGTTCAGCCTGCAAAGTATCGCCAAGGTTTTTGCTTTTACCATGGCTTATCGCATCAAAGGCAAAGAAATATTTCGACGGGTTGGTGTAGAGCCTTCGGGTAATCCTTTTAATTCGCTTATGCAGTTGGAACAGGAAAACGGTTTTCCGCGCAATCCGCTTATCAATGCCGGAGCTTTGGCGGTTTGCGACGTGCTGATTGACGAATTAAAACACCCCGAACGACAACTACTCGAATTTATAAGATTAATAGCTCAAAATCAACACATTACATTTAACAACAGTGTCTATCTATCCGAAAAAGAAACGGGCTATCGCAACCGCGCTTTGATAAACTTAATGAAATCGTTTGGAACCATACACAATTCTACCGAAAAGGTATTGGATTTGTATTACAAACTCTGTTCGGTTGAAATGAACACCGGCGAACTGGCAAAAACTTTTTCGTTGTATGCCAACGAAGGAAATATTTATGGCACAAATAAACAAATTTTAACCAAAAGTCAAACCAAACGCACCAATGCCATTATGCAGACTTGCGGTTTTTATGATGAAGCCGGCGAATTCACTTTTCGCGTGGGACTTCCGGGCAAAAGTGGTGTAGGCGGCGGTATTGCTGCCGTGCACCCGGGCAAATATGCCGTTGCCGTTTGGAGCCCTCTCCTTAACCGAAAAGGAAATTCGGTCAAAGGCATGAAAATACTCGAACTATTGACAACTAAATTGGGCTGGAGTATATTTTAGTTTTCGGGGTATTATATTACAACTCAAAACATAATTCTACTGTTTTTTTTTATAAATTTTCACTTTTTAAAAGCAAGAGAAAAAAGTTAAAGTTTAAGTATTTTTTTAATCTGACCGGATTATTAATATTTTTTCATGTAAATTTGATTACAAAAATTTTTATAAAATG
>JAMONO010000065.1 GCA_027065715.1 Flavobacteriales bacterium | reverse complement strand
AAACCAAACAATTCTTTTATTGCACCAGCAATTGTATTGTCATTTAATTTACTACCAATATTTTCATTAACATCGTCAATAAAAGCATTTAATTTATCAGCACCTTTTCCTTTTAATTTTTTATTCTTCCCTAACATTTTCCAAGCACTCTTGGCTGCCTTATCCCCTAATTCCGCAACTTTCTCAAACTTTTCTAAACCTTTCCATAATGTATATCCTTGTTTTCCTAATTTAGAAGCGCCATAAGCATCACCCGCAATAGGAACTGCTTCTACAACCCATTCCCACCATTCCGTTTTAGTTGCATGATCCACAAATGTTAAAGCATCGTCAGCTAACTGTTTTGCCCATTTTCTTGCTCCTTGTTTTTTTAGGTATCTTTTTAATATTCTTTTAATTTGATTTCGGACAAATCTTTTTGCTGCCTTTTTTAGCCCAGCCTTTGCAACAGCTTTAACAAATATTGAAATAGGACTATTGCCATCAGGGTCCTTGTAAAAATTAGGATTATTCCTAAATGTTGAATACCCAGAAACTCCTGTTATTACAACAGGGTCAATATTCCAACGTCGTCCTAATCTTGTATCGTAACCATAATTACCAAAAGATATATGATTTCCAATGCCTTTGACTTCATTATCGTTTTCGTGTCCACCAAACCCATACCTATACCTGTCAGTATTGGCGTGTCTGCCGGGCATCAACATGCCGAACGGATAATAGTCATTAAATGAAAGAACGCTTGGTACAAATATAGCCATATTTTGTGAGTTTTCCAAAACTTGTTCAAAATCGGTATCGGTGATGTCTGTTAAGCTGATGTTTTTTAGAGCAAACAAACCTTTGGCTTTTTCAAAAAATTTGAAAGAAAGCGTTTGAATACCGCTGACATCGCCGGTCTTAAATTTATAATAATATTTGCCCTTTTCTTTTATGAGTTCTTTAAGATAGGTGTCACCGGTGTTGTTGGCTACTTTTACCATAACATAACCCTCGGTGTCGTATTTGGGCACTTCAAATTGTAACAAATAATCGTGGTTGCTTTGTAAGACAACGGGGGCAGTGATACCTTGTTCTTGGTAGTCGTTTTTGTTTTGGATGTATAAGACGGGCTTTTTGACCGCATAATATTCCAAATGTGCGGTGGGGACAAAAGGCGCTATATCTTGCGAATTTTGGGCTTGGGAAAACTGCGATTGCAATACTACAATACCACGGTCGATATTAACCAGTTTTTTGTCACTTACCACACTCAACACATTGCCCAAATGGTTGGTAAGTTCGTATTGCTTGTATCCTACTTCATTTTTATAGGTTCGGGCGTAATATGTGGCCGGATTGGATACCGCCGTATAGTTCATTGCTACGTCTTTTTTTACCGAACGGGGATTTTCTACGGAATTTTTAAAAACAAAACTTTCTTTTTGGCCGTTTATTTGATAATTTAATCCGTAAGCCATTACCGGAATGCTACCCGATGTATTGCTATCACCCATCTTGTTTTGTATGCCGGTTATATTTTGTGTATAATTGCCGGTTTCAATATTTTGGCTGATGCCTTCGCCCAAATAAAAACTCTTTTTGTTGTTTATTAAGGCTACTTTAAAGCTACCGGCATCAAAATCATTGATATAGACATCATATGACAAATCAAATTTCCAATCTTTAAATCCTTGGTCGAGCCTAAAATGCACTTGTTTATATGTGCCGTTTTGGGTGGCTTTTTCCAATATCAATTCAGGATAATACAGTTCTTGATTTTTATGTAACAGTAGGCTTATTTGATATTTGACATCAGATTGGTTAGGATCTATATATTCCAAACGGGTTAATTGGGTTTGGGTATAGTTCTCTTTATCGTCCAAAACTTCAAAGGGTATTTCTATTGTATAATGTTCGTCCGGTGCAAAAGTGAAACTGTAATTGATTTTTGGTATTCCGAATTTTTATTTTTTTACTTTTATTATTAATCATTTTACTTTTTTGCATTGCCCAAAAAAGTAACAAAAAAGTCTAGCCTTAAGAGAACCTTGCTAAAATAATCTCCTCAACGCTAAACTATCTGAACTCACTCCGCTGTCGCTTCGTTCAAACAGCAGATAGTTTTACGCTTATTCGTCGTTATTTTAACGCAAGAACCTCTTAGGGCATTTGCCTCACATAGAATAATTCAATAATATTCAAGCATTTTTCTTCGATTTGCTTTTTTGTTAGAAAATATAGGTGTCCCGGTGCGAAAAACGGGTCAAAGGGCATTTATCAAATCTAAATGACGTTGCATATTACCGAATCTTTTACTGCAGTAAAGGTTCTGTTCGGCCAATTCAAAGGTTATTTCCTCGCCTTTTGTCTGATACCGGTAAATGCTCAACGGATTGCCTTGGGCATCACGAATGTAATAAGTGGTTATATAGTCATCGGAAATCCCTGCGGCAAGCAAAAAAAACACCTTCTTT
>JAMONO010000064.1 GCA_027065715.1 Flavobacteriales bacterium | reverse complement strand
CGAAATAACAAATATTTGATGCTTTTGTTCAATCTGTCGTTTGAATTCATGCAATAAAACATCTGATAAACCTATGGCTTGTGTTAATATTTTATACGGATTAAGAAAACTTTTCTTATGCACCGAAATATTTTTTAAAATAAACGGAACAGCAGAAGTTGCCAACCCCAATGTAGCATATAACTGCGAATAACCCTTTTGATACAACAAAGCTTTGACCAGCGGATTTTTTAATTCGACACTAATAGCGGTAAAAATTGAAACAACCAATACCGCACGCAATATCATTTTAATACCGGTAAGCAATCCTTGTATTTTATCGTCCCACAACCAAACCGCCATAAGCACAATAACCGCCAACTGTAACCAAAACAGAGGTTTTGCCAAACGTCTGAGTGATTTGCCGTAACGTTTTACTACAAAAATCAAATAAATTGCTATGGGAATTATCAAATAGGACAAAGAAAACATTTCCAATGAAACCGGAAAAGAAATCAAAGTAGCAATATGTAACCAAATATATTTGGAATGGTAGGTAAAATGAGCTATATCAAACAAATCGTTGGATACTTTCCATTGATTATCTATCGTTATAGTCCGGTTAGTCATACGTTGCAGATGTCTTCCTGTATATTGTCCTATTGCGGCTGCGGTTAATCCCAAAAAGGTATAAGTTATCAAAACCAATTCAAATAACTGATTTTCAGGTAGTTGAATATTTGACATACGCAAAAAAAGCTGATACAAATTGTCCAATATTTTGACGATATCCCAACCGTAAATCAAAATAATACTAACTACTTTGTGAAGTATGGCACTAAACATAGCCAAAATACCCGCCCAAGCAAAAGCAACAAAGTTGCGACCGAAAAATCTAATTGCCAATTGAAACAAAAAAGCTTCGGTTAAAATACCGATAAGCGGTCCCAAGATAACCGAAGTCGGCATCAATGAACGCATCAAAGCGGCAACGATACCTGCTTTTAAATACAAATTTTTATCATGCCATTTGTAAGAAAAAGCAATCAACAAAACAACCGACGAAAAGGTTAAAAAAGTGCCGGCAAAAGGTAATCGCAAACTATGAAAAAAACTACCGAAAACTATTTCGAAGCTAGCCCAAATACTACCTATAACCGCAGCTTTTAACCATATATCACGTTGTTTGTTATCCATTGTTTTTTTGCAAAGCCGCCCATTGTTCCGGCGTATTAATATTGATGAATTTATCGGCAAAATTACTCCCGTCAATCAAATGATAAGCTGATTTTTGCAACAAATTGCGCAATTTGTAATCTTTTAATTCAATTTGTTTTTCTATCAAAGGCAAAATGCCCTTATTATAAATCCCTACCAACATTTGCAATCGGTTGTTTACATTATATACATTTATCATTTTTTGTTTATCTGCTTGATTAAGCAAATATTGTATTATCTGTTTATCCAACAAAGGCATATCAACGGGCAGAACCAAAATATGTTGTTGTTGTGCATATTTTAGACAAGAAAACAATCCGCCCAAAGGACCAATATCATCAATTTCATCGGCTATTGTCCTATAAAACAGTTCATTTGGATTATTGGAACTAATTATTATATCATGAGTAAAATATTCCGCCAATGCAACTGTTTTTTGCAATAAAGTTTGGTTTCGATATATCATTTTTTTCTTATCAATACCCATCCGGCGGCTTTTTCCTCCGGCTATAATAATGGCGGATAATTGCATAACTTTTTTATTGCAAAAATATATCATTTTTATGGTTTTGCGATAAAATAAAACAAACAAGCCGCTACAAAACAATTTCAAATAATCTTTTCGCCGCTTACCCTAACAATTTTCTTATCTTTGCCGAGATATGCAAATCAAAAATCAATACAAACTAACCGACTGGTTACCAACCACCGCCAAAGAGGTTAAACGTAGGGGGTGGGACGAGCTGGATATTATTTTGTTCAGCGGTGATGCCTATATCGATCACCCGTCGTTTGGACCGGCAGTTGTCGGTCGTATTTTTGAAAGTTTCGGTTTGCGTATTGCCATTGTGCCGCAGCCCAATGTTCGTGACAATTTGCAAGATTTTACCAAGCTCGGTCGTCCTCGTTTATTTTTTGCCGTTACAGCCGGCAGTATGGACTCAATGGTTAGCAATTATACCGCAAGCAAAAAACCTCGCCAAAAAGATGCTTATTCGCCCGGAGGCGAATGGGGTTACCGCCCCGATTATGCAAGCATCGTTTACACACAAATACTCAAAAAATTTTTTCCCGATATACCTGTTCTAATAGGAGGAATTGAAGCATCATTGCGACGAGTTACCCATTACGATTATTGGTCTGACCGTTTACGTCCTTCCATCTTGGCAGATTCGGGAGCCGACTTGCTGGTTTACGGCATGGGCGAACAACCGCTGTTTGAAATAATCAAACTCTTAGAACGCGGCGTACCCTTTTCTTCTTTAAAAACAGTCAAACAAACTGCATATTTATTAAAAAAAGACGAAAAACTTCCGAAAAATAAAAACTGGGAAGACATTTGGATACACGCCCACGAACGTTGCTTACGAGATAAAAAAGCCTTTGCACAAAATTTTAAAACCCTCGAAATAGAATCTAACATGATGACAGCCAAACGGCGCATACTACAAAACATAGGCAACAAAACATTGGTAATCAATCCGGCTTTTCCCGCCATGACCGAACACGAAATAGACGTAGCCTTTGATTTGCCTTTTACCCGTATGCCACACCCGAAATATCGCAAAAGAGGACCAATACCGGCTTATGAAATGATCAAACATTCCATAAATATACATCGCGGTTGTTTTGGAGGTTGCAGTTTTTGCACTATTTCGGCACATCAAGGAAAATTCATAGCCAGCCGAAGTAAAAAATCCATAGTAAAAGAATTGGAACAAATCGTAAATCAAGAAGATTTCAAAGGCTATATTTCCGATATAGGAGGACCTTCCGCCAATATGTATAAGATGAAAGGAAAAGATTTGAGTATATGCGAAAAGTGTAAAGCACCTTCGTGTATTAATCCCGTAGTTTGTAGCAATTTGGATACCTCTCACAAAGATTTACTCGATATATACCAAACCGTTGATCAACACCCCAAAGTCAAAAAAGCTTTTGTAGGAAGCGGCATACGTTACGATTTGACCGTGCCAACTTTTAACAAAAAAGCCGACCCCGAAGAACTCGAAGCTTATTTGGAACAACTCGTTACCCGGCATACTTCGGGACGATTAAAGGTTGCTCCCGAACACACTTCCGACCGAGTGTTAAAAATGATGCGTAAACCTTCATTTAAATATTTTCACGATTTTAAGAAAATTTACGACCGAATTTTACGCAAAAATCAACTCAAACAACAACTTGTTCCGTATTTTATTTCATCTCACCCCGAAAGTGATATGGAAGACATGGCAAATTTAGCCGCCGAAACCAAAAAAATGGGTTTTCAACTGGAACAAGTGCAAGATTTTACTCCCACTCCTATGACTGTTGCAACGGTAGCCTATTATTCAGGTTATCACCCTTATACTTTAAAACCGGTTAAGGTGGTTAAAGATCGAAAATCAAAGTTGGAACAATGGAAATTTTTCTTCTGGTATAAACCCGAAAACCGACGTTGGATTAAAGAAAAACTTCAACAACTCAAACGCCCGGACCTAATCAAAATATTATTAGAAAAAAAAGACAATAAATCTGTTTTAAGCAAAAAACGATACGTAAAAAATAAAAAACCAAAAAACAAACTTCAAAAACGCAAAAAATAAACAGCCGGCACTTTGTCGAAATACCTTTCAAACTTCTACAAAACAATAAACGAATCAACACGCCATTCAACATAAAGTATTTAACCAACTCATTATCAACCGTCATTCAAAAACAAACAAGAAAATACCACATAAGTCACAAAAATTACAATCATATTTTCATATATTTGCAGCCTAATAATTGCCATGTTTAAACTCACCAAAAATACATTGGAATTTCCTCCCGTATCCTTAGCCAACAAGGACGGTTTATTGGCTTTTGGCGGTGATTTATCAGTCGAACGATTGCTCAACGCATACAAAAACGGTATTTTTCCATGGTATGATCAAAATGAAGAAATACTGTGGTGGGCACCTGACCCACGCATGGTATTGTTTCCCGAAGAAGTAAAAATATCCAAAAGCATGCGCTCTTTGATTAGAAAAAAACTTTATACCATAACCGAAAATCAAGCTTTTGAACAGGTTATTCAAAAATGTGCCGAAGTCAAACGCCCGGGACAACAAGGCACATGGCTTAATCAAGACATGATAAAAGCTTATACCAAATTATATTATAAAGGCAAGGCTTTTTCGGTAGAAGTTTGGAACAAAAAAAATGAATTGGTGGGAGGGCTATACGGTGTTATCAACAACAAACGGGTTTGGTCGGGCGAAAGCATGTTTCATCTTGAAGCCAATACTTCCAAATTGGCTTTTATATATTTGGCAAAAAAATCACAAGAAAAAAACGTTCAAATTATAGACTGTCAAATACACACACCTCATCTTGCCAGTATGGGAGCCCGACAAATTCCCCGCTCCGAATTTATGACATACTTGCAACCGGACAAATAAAATCTTTATACCAAAACGATATACAAAACAATCCGATATTTTGGAGTATTTTATAAATCGACAATGTTACAACTTCCTTTTCATTTTGAGCATAAAAGCCTCAAAACCATATTTTTGCCAAGCCCTAATACCAACTTGATTTCTCACATCAACCGACAATTCAATATAAGCAACATTATGTTTATCAAACCATTGTAACATTTTATCAAAAAGTTTTTCTCCCAAACCCCTACCGCGATACTTTTCAACCACAAAAGCATCGGATATACGTCCGGTTTTTTCGGGGGTTAAAAAAGGCTTGGCAGGAGATATTTCACCTATAAAATATCCGATTGCCAAATTATCGTTTTGAGCAATCAAAATCAAATGATTATTGCTAATTATAATTTGTTGAAGATAATTTTTAAAAGCTTTTGAAACTTGCTTACCCGTTTTGTAGTAATCGTCTATTTTTCGGTGATAATCAGCCAGTTGGCTATTAAGAAACACAATAGCTTCTATATCGTTATCGATTGCTTTACGAATGCTTAAATTCATTAAAAAAGTATTTCGGTTAATCTAATGTTTTGTAAGCTGCAATAATTTTTTTAACCAAACGATGTCGCACCACATCGCGTTCTGACAAATGTATGATGTCAATACCTTTAATGGGTTTTAATATACCCAGCGCTTCTTTTAGTCCCGACACTTGTTTGCGAGGCAAGTCAATTTGTCCCGGGTCTCCGGTTATGATAAACTTGGCATTTTTACCCATTCGGGTTAAAAACATTTTCATTTGGTTATGCGTGGTGTTTTGAGCTTCGTCCAAAATCACAAAAGCATTGTCGAGGGTGCGTCCGCGCATAAAAGCCAAAGGTGCAATTTGTATAATTCCTTTTTCTATATGGCTTTCCAATCGTTCATAAGGTATCATGGCACGCAAAGCATCATACAAAGGTTGCAGATACGGGTCTAATTTTTCTTTTAAATCACCGGGCAAAAAACCCAAATTTTCACCGGCTTCCACTGCGGGACGGGTCAAAATAATTCGTTTAACTTCTTTGTTTTTCAAAGCTCTAACCGCCAAAGCGACACTTACAAAAGTTTTGCCTGTGCCGGCAGGTCCCACCAAAAAAATCATATCGTTTTTGCGTGCCGAAACCACAATCTTTCGTTGATTGGGAGTTTGTGGTTTAATCAAACGACCGCCTACACCGTGCACAATAACTTCGTTACTATTGACAAAATCGTGGTATTCACGCTGATTGCTCATCAATATTTGTTCGATGGTTTCTTTGTCGAGCCGGTCAAATTTTTGAATATGTTGCAGTATTAAATCTACTTTCTGTTCAAATTCATCTAATATTTCCGATTCGCCAAAAACTTTTAATTGATTTCCTCTAAAAACAATTTTTATTTTAGGAAAATGTTGTTTTAAAAAATCGATATGTTCATTTTTTACGCCGCTAAAAACGACCGGGTCAATACCGTTGATTTCCAATAAACGTTCAGTCATAAATTAATTTATTAAATTGATAGTCCGTAACATGCCTTTTAAAATTTTGAAACACCGTATCAAAATTAAGTGTAAATTTGTAATTCAAAATTACAGATTTTCATTCAATAAACCTCAAATTTATGGCTTTAATTACGCTAACGACTGATTTTGGTTTGCAAGATCCCGATTTGGGTTATCTCAAAAGTCAGATTTTACAAGCTGTACCGCAAGCTCGTTTAATCGACATTTCGCATACCGGCATGCCTTTTGACCCCGAAGAAGCCATTTACATATTAAAAAACGCTCTTTTTGATTTTCCGCTCAAAACCATACACCTGATAGGCTTGGACAGTGAAACTTACAAAGAACAAACCGCTATATTGGTCGATAACGGCAAACATTATTTTTTGGGCAACGATACGGGTATTATTCCGGCTGTATTGGCGGGACAAAATTTTAAAGTATATCGTTTGCCCCTTGTTCAAAATGATATTTTTTTACAAACACACATCAAAACCGTCCAAAAACTTACTGCCAATGTCCAACCAGAAGATTTTGCACTTATAACCGAAAATTACAAAGAGATAAAACTCTCAAAACCGCTATTGCGTTACGACGAAAAAACCCGAAAAGTAGCTCTTATAACCGTCAAAGTTATCTATAACGACAACTACGGAAATGCCGTTTTTAACATTACAAAAGAAGAATTTGAAAAAGCACGCAACGGTCGTTCGTTTAGTATCAGATTGCATCATTATGAAATAAAAAATATTCAAAACAACTATCACCCCTTGCCAAAGGAAGGAGTTATTACCAGTGCCGGAACCATGTTTGCCCGATTTAATCACTTTGGATATCTGGAAATATACATCTACAAAAGCAATCGTCAAACCGGTGGAGCCAATACTTTACTGGGCTTACAAAAAAATCAAATTGTCAATATTGTTTTTGATTAATATGAAAGAAAAAAATTCATATCGCAAACTTTTTACAAAACATTTATCTTATTGGTTTTTGACCGTATTTATCATACATATTTTTAGTCGCAATACCTCCTTAACCGAACGGTTTTATGCCCGAACTTTATACCCTGTTGTAGCGGTTGTCAATAGGTGGTTGGCACAGTGGTTTCCTTTTTCGATAGGTGATTTGCTGTATTTTTGGGGGATTTCTTACCTGTTATATCAAATCATTCAACTCTTCATACAAATCAAAAAACCGAAAAACCAATTGGAAAAAATATCAGTATTTTTGCTCAAAACCATTTGGATATTTTACCTCTCATGGGGGTTCAATTATTTTAGACAACCCTTGTCCAACCGGCTCAACCTGTCTCTCAAAAAATACGACATGTCCATGTTGCTGCAAGTAACAGACAGTCTGATTGCCCGAAGCAACCGTTTACAAATAATACTTTCGGACAATGACAGTACGGCTGTTGTAATCCCTTACGGATTGGAACATATTTTGCAAAAAGCCCCGAAAGGCTATCAAACCATACAATCCATAACCCGATTAAACTATCGAGTGCCTTGCATCAAACCTTCTTTATTTAGCAAACAAATATCGTATATGGGAGTTAGCGGTTATCTAAACCCTTTTACCGGCGAAGCGCAAATCAATCGGTTATATCCCAAAGTTTTTTTACCCGACATTGTTTCGCACGAAATAGCTCACCAACTGGGTTATGCCCCCGAAAACGAAGCCAATTTTTTAGGTTACTTGGCTGCTACACATCACCCCGACCCTTATTTTAATTATTCGGGAAATATCAATGCCTTGTATTATTTTTTAATCGAACTCAAAAAAGCCGACCCCGAATTGTTTAAAAAATATTTAAAAAAAATAAACAAAGGTATTTTGAAAAATTTCAGAGAAGCCAACGAATTTAGCAAAAAATACCGTTTCCCCATCAACTTTTCGAGCGGATATGATGCCTATCTAAAACTCAACAAACAAAAATCGGGCATACGTTCATACAACGAAATGGTGCGTTTGGTAATTGCTTACGAATTAAAAGACCAACTGTAATAAAAGGTTCTGCCACAAATTTTAGGAAAATTGCTGTCAGCGATATTCAACCATATATGTTGTTTAGGTATGGCGTATTACGGAGTTGGCGAAAGAAATCTTTTGCCAAATAGAATGAGATTTCTCACTTCGTTCGAAATGACACACTTTGTTGTTTAATATATTGATTAACAGTGTATTGTCATTGCGAGGGGCGCGGCACAAGCCCCGTGGCAATCTTTGGTTTTGTTTAATGATTTAGATTCTTCACTTCGCTGCCGCTCCGTTCTGAATGACAACACACTTCGCTCCGTTTTGAATGACAGGCTTCGGTGGGTGTTATTACTCCGTTTTAATTGACATCTCTCAAAACATCACCCTAAGTATCGGAATACCTCCCGATGCTTCGTGTCATCATAAATTTGAAATAACAGTAGAATCGAAAAAAACTTAGTAAGTTCAATTAATAAATACAATGCACATCAAAAAAAATTATATTTTTGTTAATTCAATTCCCGTGCTTTATGAAGAAAAATACCGATTATACACCCCAAGAACAAGTTCAAATACAATCGGCTTTTGACGAATTGATGCAATCGACCTATCAAAAAATCGATAAGGACGACCAAGTCATCATCAACAAAGCTTTTGAAGTAGCACGCGATGCACACGACGGTCAAAGACGCAAATCCGGCGAACCCTACATATTTCACCCCATTGCCGTTGCTCGTATTGTCGCACAAGACATCGGATTGGGAGCCGTATCCATTGCCTCCGCTCTTTTGCACGATACGGTTGAAGATACCGAACTGAGCCACGACGACATCTATCAAATGTTTGGCGAAAAAATAAGTCGTATTGTGCGCGGCTTAACCAAAATAAAAAAACTAAAACCCGACAAAGATCTTTCGTTACAAGCCGAAAATTTCAGAAAAATGATTTTAACTCTCAATGAAGATGTCAGGGTTATTCTCATCAAAATTGCCGACCGCTTGCACAATATGCAAACCATGGACAGCATGCCGCGTCACAAACAAGAAAAAATTGCTTCCGAAACCTTGTATATCTATGCCCCTTTGGCGCATAAATTGGGTTTATACAATATCAAATCACTACTCGAAGACTTAGGTTTAAAATATACCGAACCCGAAATCTACAAAGAAATAGAAAATAAAATTGAAGAAAGCAAAGAAGAACAAGAGCGATACATACAATCATTTACAGACATTATAAAAGATTCGTTACAAAAAGAAGGATTAAATTTTGAAATTATAGGAAGGTTTAAATCCATTTTTTCCATTTACCGGAAAATGCGTACCAAAAAAGTCAGTTTTGAAGAAGTTTACGACAAATTTGCCATCCGAATTATTTACAAATCAGATCGTAAAAACGAAAAATTTTTGGCTTGGAAAATTTATTCCATTGTAACCGACCATTTCAAACCCAATCCCAGCCGCTTGCGCGATTGGATAACCAATCCCAAATCGACCGGCTACGAAGCCTTGCATACTACGGTTATGGGTCCCGAAAAAAAATGGGTCGAAGTGCAAATTCGCTCCGAGCGTATGAACGAAATAGCCGAAAAAGGTTATGCCGCCCACTACAAATACAAACACGGCGAAAAAGAAGAAATAGGTATTGAAGGATGGCTTAACAAACTCAAAGATTTGTTAGAAAATCAAGATGACAATGCCGTAGATTTTATCGAAGATTTTAAATTGAACCTCTTTGCCAAAGAAATTTTTGTCTTAACCCCCGACGGCGATGTTATTTCACTCCCCAAAGGTGCTACACCACTCGATTTTGCCTATACCATTCATACCGAAGTAGGTGCCCACTGTCGCGGTGCCATTGTAAATGGCAAACTGGTGCAACTTAACTACACTTTGCGAAGCGGCGATGTAGTCAAAATAATAACATCTCCCAATCAAAAACCCAAACTCAACTGGCTCGATTTTGTCGTTACCGGTAGAGCCAAAACCAAAATAAAAGCCTATCTCAAACAAGAACAAAACGATATAATTGAAGAAGGTAAAGAAATTTTGCAACGCAAACTCAAACAACTTAAACTCAAATACAACGAAAGCACCATTAACAAACTGGTCAATTTTTTCAATTTAAAAACCAGTAAAGACTTATTTTACAACGTAGGCGCCGGTATCATTGACAACAAAATGTTGAAAAATTTCGCTTCGGCACAATCCAATGTGCTCTTTAACTTTTTCAAAAAAAAACTACGACGCAAACCCTCCGGTTTTCAAGTAACCAAAGACGATATTACCCTCAACTACGACACCATTGTTTTTGGACCCGACGAACAACAACTCGATTACACCTTAGCCAATTGCTGTAACCCTATTCCCGGAGATGAAATTTTTGGATTTACCACCATCAACGAAGGAATCAAAGTACACAAAAAAGATTGTCCCAATGCGTTAAGCCTTCATTCCAATTATGCTTATCGTATTTTGACCGCCCGTTGGATAGACTCGACCAAACACGATTTTATTGTTCATCTCAAAATATCGGGATTTGACCGACCGGGCATGGCAAAAGACATTACACGCCTTATTACCGACGACGAACAACTCGATATGAAAAACGTCAATTTAAAAGCCCAAGGCGGTATGTTTGAAGGAGAAATTTCGTTATACATCAAAAATACCGACCACTTAAAACAAGTCATCAAAGACCTAAAAAATATTGAAGGCGTTGATAAGGTAGAACGTTTAAAATAAAAACGTATATTTATCGTTTAGTTATAACCAAGTTTCGAAAATATGAGCAGGCACATATTTATCTTATTTTTTATCCTATCTTCCCTACCGGTTTCGGCACAAATCGGCGGCAATTCGGTTTACAAATTTTTAAATTTATCCGTTTCGGCTAAACAATCCGCTTTGGGTGGCAAGGTTTTTACCGGACTTAAAGGAGATATTTTTCAAGGTGCTTTTAATCCGGCTACCATTGACAGTACATTAAACAACAAGTTGGGCGTTAATTACGTAAGCTATTTAAGTGATATTCATTACGGCAATATCGCTTATGCTCGAAAGTTTAATAAAATAGGAACCTTATACACAGCCGTATCGTATGTCAATTACGGCAGTTTTCAATATGCCGACGAAAGCGGTGAACGACACGGCTCTTTCGGTGCTTCCGAAAGTGCCTTAATTATAGGTTACTCATATGTCATACCGCAGTCCAAATGGGCAATCGGTATAAACGGCAAATATATTTTTTCGGCTTTGGAAACTTACCGATCAAGTGGCATAGCACTGGATTTGGGTATTCGATACAATAATCGTGAACAAGGTGTGGAATCGGCACTGGTTTTTCGCAATTTCGGCACACAACTTTCGACCTATCAAAATACCAAAGAACCCTTGCCTTTCGAAATTGATTTTAGTTTTTCAAAAACCTTTTTGCATGCCCCGTTTAAGTGGTTTGTAACTATTGAAAACTTACAAAAACCCGATATTGCTTTTGTCAATACCGCT
>JAMONO010000063.1 GCA_027065715.1 Flavobacteriales bacterium | reverse complement strand
AAAAACATATTGTTGCCGACGGTAAATATAAAACTTTTGGCTTTGTTTACGGGGACTTTGTTACATATTTTCCAAAGTTTTATAAAACATTCGTGTACGACATCTTCCGCTGTTTGTTTGTCTTTAAATTTGTAAATCAAAAAATCACGCAAATCTTTGGCATACAAACGATATATTTGTTCGTATTGTTTTTCGTCGCATAAATTATTATCATTACTCATTAATAAAATGAATTTCAATTAAATTTTTTTGCAAATGTAGGGTAAATTTTTTATTGAGTGTTATATAAATGTGTTCACCCTTAAAAAGTATAATTATGAAAAAATCAAAATTGTGGGTATTAAATCTTTTGGTGTTTTTTGCCTTGTTTAATACCTCATGTCAAAAAGACATTGAAACCACCGACCCCGGTACGCAACAAAATGAAAGCGAATTGGTTCGTTCGGTTGTATCATCATTAAATCGTAATAATCAGCAACAAACCAATCCGGCACAAAGTCAGGCACAAACCCAAAGTGCCATAAATTCTTATTTGTGTTTTGAGTTTGTTTATCCGATCAGTATCATTTACAATGACGGCAGTACACTAAGTTTGGCTGACGATGCCGAATTTGCACAAGCTATTGTATCGCAAACCAATCAACATTTTATCATCAATTTTGTTTATCCGTTTGATGTGATTAAAGACGGCAATATCATAAGCGTAACTTCCGATGCTGATTTTGAAAATCTAATTAATTCTTGTCAAACTTTTAATATGTATATTTTATCGCCTACGCAAACCTATTGTTTTGATTTTGTCTATCCGGTCGATATCGAAATGAGCGACGGCAGTGTGGCAACGGTTCATGATGCTTCCGAATTTGATTTGTTGTTTGCCAATGCTTCCGCCAATTATTATCCGGTAAACATGGTATATCCTTTTGAGGTGGACAAAGACGGACAAATTATAACCATACACAATTCGGTAGAATTCGAAACCTTGATTGACAGTTGTTTCGGTGGAAATGTTTGCCCGGACGGCTTGCTTATTCCCAGCGATTGGTTTGCATGTTTGAGCTTGAATTACCCGATCGATTTGCTTTATAATGACGGTAGCACCGTTACGGTAAACAATGACCGAGAATATGACGATGCTTTATACAATAGCACCGTAAATCATTATGTCGAAGATTTTGTTTATGATATTATTGTTCTGGAAAACGGCAATGTGCATGTAGTGCACAACATACAAGAGTTTTATGACTTGTATATGAATTGTTTTACGGGAGGTGCCATAGCATATACCGACAGCCTCTGTTTCGATTTTGTGTATCCTTTGCAAGTTTTGGACTTTTCGGGTAATGCAACAACCGTCAATAACAACACCGAATTGAATGATTTTATGGAACAGTTGTATCCTAATGGTAATCAGTTTCCGTTTATAGACAACGACTTTGTATATCCGGTTCAAATAGTTTACAACGGTACGACATTTACTTTAAATGATATTAATGACTATTACAGTGCCATCAATACCTATTGTAATCCGAGTAACCCTTAATACTTTTTCATAATAATTAAAGTTAGGAGGTTGTTCATTTGGTTGAATGTAAAATCGATTTTGAACAGCCTCTTTTTGTTGAAAACAATTGTGTGTTTGTGCCCGAACGATATACAAATTATACCAAATAGGCTTATATTATTGATTGGATTTGGCATAAACATTTTTCTCATATTAAGAAAAAAATGTATCTTTACAAAAAAGGTTAAATTTTATGACAATAAAAGAAATATTTGGAAAAAGTCTTGAAGTTGGTTAAAAAAAATTAGGATTTATATGAACAAGATACTTCTTATATAATCAAAGTGATTTCCATAATAACTTACTAAACAAAGTAAAAATAAAATTCATAGAAACCGACAAGTTATCAAAAAATGATTTTTCAAAAGAGACACTTCAATTCCTTAAAAAAGTAAGTGATTTTGAAGGATTTATTGATGCTTTTGTTAATCTGACAAAAGGAAAAATTTACGGCAAATAGTTATGGCTTCATTAGTAAAAGAATATACAAAAGAAAAACTTACGGGACAAATATTTACACCATTCTACATTGTAGATAAAATCCTTGATGATGTGGGATATAATACACCTGATATACTTGGAAAAAAAATCATAGACCCCGCTTGCGGAGACGGTCGTTTTTTAATAAAAATTGTCGAAAGAATAATTCAATATTCACCAAAAGAAAAATTGGTTGAAAACTTACAAAATGTTTACGGCTGGGATATTGACGAAACAGCAATATATGAGGCGATTAACAAATTAAATCAAATAATTAAACCCTTTAATATAATTGTGAATTGGAATATTACAACCACCAATTCATTGCACAAAGGAAATTCAAAACAAGATTTGTTTTCTTTTAATGAACCAATTGAAAAATTTGATTTTGTTGTCGGAAATCCGCCCTACATAAGAATACAGCATCTTGATATTCAAGAAAGGAAATTTATTCAAAATAATTACAACTTTTGCAAATCGGGGTCAACAGATATTTATATCGCTTTTTATGAATTGGCTTTAAATTTACTGAAAGAAAAAGGAAAAGCAGGATATATAACACCAAATACTTTTTTTCATACGGATACAGCAAAAGAATTGAGAAGATATTTTGAAACTCGCCAAAATATAATTCAAATTACAAACTACGGGCATATCCAATTATTTAACGATGCTACTACTTACAGCACTATTGTAATATTTGATAAGAAAAAACATAATGATTTTTTATTTCAACAAGCATTAGATAAAAAAACATTTGAAGAAAGAACAATTAACTTTAAAGAAATTAAGGATAAAAAATTTTGGCAACTATCTATTAATAAAAGAAAAATAACAAAAGGAAAACGATTAGGTGATATTGCCAAAATACACGTTGGTATAACAACGCTTTCGGATAAGATTTATATGATGCCTTACCTAAAAAAAGAAGGAAATTATATTTTATTGCAATCAAAATATAATGGCGAAGTAAAAATAGAGAAGGAAATTTTAAAACCCATTATCAAAGTTTCGACATATAAAAGTGCAAATGACCCCATAAAAGAATACGTTTTGTTTCCTTATAAAAAAGTAAACGGGAGACATCAAATAATACCCGAAAACGAATTGAAAGAAAAATATCCTTTTGCTTATGAATATTTATTAAAAGTAAAACCTATTCTTGATAAAAGAGATAATGGTAAACCCAATCCGGTAGCTTGGTATGCTTTTGGCAGAACACAAGGTTTGGATACGACTTTTGGCAAAAAAATTCTTTTTTCACCCATGAATAAAGAACCTAATTTTATTTTGTCTGATATTGAAGAAGCTACCTTTTATTCAGGTTATTGTATAAAATACAACGGAGATTACAATTATCTATTAAAACAATTAAATTCCGAAAGAATGAAAGAATATATACAAATTACGGCAAGAGATTTTAGAGGCGGTTGGAAAGCATATAATAAAAAAATTGTTCAAGAATTTATAATAGAATAATATCAAATCGATTTGACATAATTGTTTAAGGAGAAAAATGCAGTCGGGCAGACAAATTTACGGTTCGTTGCAGTCCGTAGCGTTCAAATTCGTGTAAGGAAGTATCCAAGGTGTAGCTGTTTTTTTCGCGCGAAAGCAAATTGGAAGTATTAAAAATGTTTCTAATGGATATACCCAGTTTTAATCTACTTTTATTATTTATCGAAAATTGGTATTGAGCCGAAATATCAAATCGGTTAAAATTCGATAGTTTCTTTACGACAAAATCATTATTGATGTTGTTTTGTGTATTTTTTCCGGTTTTGTCTTTTATTATGTTTTGATAATAAATTTTGGGCGAATGCCATTGCCACCCCAAAGCCATACGCCAGTTTTGATAATGGTAATTGACCGAAGTGTTAATGCGATGCAAAATTTTATGATCGGAGGTAAAAGCTCGGTTGTTTTTTAGTTCTTTAAAACGATATTGTGCCTGCATCAGCGCATAAGAAATCCAAAAGCTTATGTTTTGCCATCTTTTTTTAATAAACAAATCCATGCCTGTAATTTTTTCTTTTCCGCATACAAAATCATAGGTGTCATATATACGATAAGGAACGCTTAGGCTTATATTTTGCAAACGTTTGTAATAAATGTCCAAGTCCAAAATCCACCTGAGAGGTTTGTATGTCAGTCCCCATGTTACTTGTTGTTCTTTCAATACGGGGTAGTTGTCGGGTAGAGCTACATACCAAGCTTTGTTTTCCAAGTTTAACAACCCGATGATTGTTTTGTTATACTGCATCAAATTTTGATGTTTGATTTCACCGGTAATATGTGTTTCCAATTGTTTTGAAAACAATTTATTGATACGTAGTCGCGGTTCCGGAAATATTTGATTATTTTGACGGGTGTAGATACTTCGTATTCCGCCTATTAACAGCCAATTGTTTTGATTTTTTAGTTTAAATTCCAAAAACAAACTGTGTGTGTTTTGTATGTTTCGTTGGTAGTCAAAATAATATTTTTTATCATTAATTTGTAGTTGAAACAGATAAACACTTCGTTTTTCGTTAAATTGATAGCCTGTTTCCAGTTTTGTTTTATTATTAAATTGGTATGTATAAACGGTTGAAAGACGGGTGTCGGCTACAAAGTTTTCTTTTTCGATTATACCCGTAACAGTTTCATTTTTATAAGTTGTGTCATTAAATGTCAAATCATACCACGCCAGCATAAAGCTGGTTTGAAGTTTTGATTTTGCCCCCAATTTGTTAAATGATTTGAGACTCAAAGCTTTGGTATAGGTTTTTAGTTGGTTTTGGTAGTAATAGGCTTGCCGGTTGTCTAAACTGTTTTCAAACCGAAGATGGCTGTTTATTAGGAGCAAACTGCTCGAAATGATGTGTTCTTTTTGAATTTTGTATAACAATTTGATACCGGTATCATTATAGTTAAAATTATTGAGCTTGGTTTGAGGGTTGATGATGTTGGTATGATACAATACTTTTTGTTCATAAGACGAAAGGGTGGGGGTATGCCACCATTTGCGATAAGAAGTTCGAAAGGCTGCCGTTAATCCCAATTTGTTTTTGATAAGATTGGTTTTTAAATTTATGTCGGCGTCTAACATATTGATACCCAATGACAAATTGGTTTTTGAGGGGACTTTGTCGGCTGATTTCATATCAACAATACTTGATGCACCACCTTCATATCGGGCAGGGGTTCCTTTGTAATAAATATGTATTTGGTCAATCAGGTTTGGATTGACGGGCGAAATCATTCCAAAAAAATGTCCGTTTTGATATATGGGTATGCCTTCCCAATATATGGTATTTTGGTCGGGATTTCCTCCGCGAACCGAAAAATGCGAAGCCGTTTCGTTTATACCGGCTATGGCAGGAAGTTGCTGCAAACTTTCCAAAGCATCGGTTTGGGTGATACCGGGCAACAGCCCCAATTTTGTTAAATTTAAACGATAACTTCCGTCAGTCAATTTTTCAATGCCTTGTGTTAGGTATGCTCGAATAAAGACTTCATTCAAGTTTTGATTAATTGCCGGTGTGATGACATAAATTTGATCCGATATTTTAACAAAACGCAATTGGTGAATATAGCTTATTTGATAAAAAATTTCTTGTAATTTGATATTTTTTTTTCGGCAAGTAAATTTTTTGTTTTCAATCAATTCATTGCGATAAGAAAAACTAATGTGAAAATTTTTTTCCAAATCCGCCAATACTTTTTTAAGCGGTGTTTGTTCGTATCGGCAAGTTTTTTTTTGAGCATGAAACAACATGCCCCAAAAAAAGAAAGCTATGAGTAACAGATGCTTCATTTAGGTTCTAAAACAATGGTATGCGAGTCTAAAAAACGATATTTAAATTGCAAAGCTGTTGAAAGTATTTTTAAATTGAGTTTTAAATTGTCATATACCAATGTCCCCGTAAAGAAAGTTTTTTCGTCAATTCCTTTATTGACAAATTCAATATCGAATTTTTGCGATAAATCGCTCAAAATATAAGCCAAAGGCATGGTATCATAATGGTTCTTGTTCGAAATCCAATCGGGTTTGTTATTATTGGTAAGTGCCAAAAACAGTTTGTTATGACGGGACAGAACACTTTGACGGGCTTTTATATTGATGTGTTTACCTTGAATGGAAATTATTACGGGCTTACCTTCATAAATTTCCGTTTTAAAGAATTTTGGAAAAGCTTCAACCGAAAGTTTGTTGTTACGGATATTTAATTCGGCTTCGTCGGTTACTATTTTGAGCGGTTGAGAGCGATTAATTTCAAAATAAGCTTTGCCATGCAGACGAACCGTATTATCGTGTTTAAAGTTTTCGGGTTTGTATGTGAGTTTACTTTGGGGTGACAAAGTTATTTTGGTATGGTCGGGCAAGAAAAAAGTTTTGGTTTCGTCTTTTGCCGTTTCTATGGCAAATACGTCGGGGTTGAGGTAATTATTTACACTCCAAAACAAAAGAAATAGTATGGCGACAGCAGCAGCCCACGGGTATATTTGTTGTTGTATGCGAACACGTTTGGGTTTGTTTTGTTGTATTTTTTGCCACAAATTTTCGGGGAGTTCTTCTCGGGTCAAAGCATATAAACGGGTTGCTTCTTTGAGTTTTTTATAACTCAAAAAATCCTTTTGGGTTACTTGCTTTTGAAATTCGGCATCAGAAATTTCGTCAGCCATCCAACGGGCTAAAAGGCTGTCTTTGTCAGTCATAAAAACATTTTTCTTATATACAAAACAAGTTAAATCGTAGTTACCCTACGTTTTGTTATTCTTTTCCGTCCACATAATCTTGTAAATATTTGAATCTTTCGGTTAGTTTTCCGTTTCGGGTCATTTGAGCTCTTTGCAGTACACCGTCTTTGTCGTTGTTAAAGAAGGACGGAATAATGTGTTTTTCAAAACTTTTTCCAAAGCCTTCGGAGGCATCACGGGCAATTTCGTTAGGCAAGTTATCAACCGTCATACAAGCTATGGCATGTTTGGTTTTATAATCGGTTTCTTGTCCGGTATTAGGGTCGTAACCGTAAATGGGGTTGTCAATGGTCGAAGCTTTGATGGTGGTAACAACCGGTCCGTTAATATCACAACTGATGTCACCTACTACTTTTATTTTGTTGTCGGGGGCTTGTACGTGATCTTTGGTGTATATATAAGGAGCTCCTTGACCGTAAAAATGTCCGGCAATATAAATGTCGGCAACTTTGGTAAATTTTTCAAAATCACCTTCAAAACGTTCGGGGTGTTTAAAAAATTCTTGAAAATCAAAAGTTTTTCCTTCTTTGTGTTTGTTATACCAATCGACGTCTATTTGAGTATAAACGGGTTGGTCAAATGTTTTATGAAGAAAATCTTCGGGCGAAACTTGTTTTAGTCCCATGGCGTCAAGTATTTCTTTGGCGCCGTTTCCAACACGTCCTTTTCCGGTCAGAACAATTTTGACAGGTGGTAAAAGGGGTTTTATTTTTTTTAAGGTTTCGATTAAGGCGGCTTTGTCTTTGAGTTCAATGGCGCGAGGTATGTCAAACAGTCCGGTTTTTTTGCCGTAAGTTCTAATGGTATTATAAGCACCCACTACACCTGCATAGTAACCGAAAGCGACCAATCGCATACCATTTTTATCAGTTATGGTTTCGTGGTCATAGAGTTCGATGTTTTTATCGAGTATGGCACGCAACAAATTGCGGTTGTAAGGTTGTTTTTTGATGGTATGCGAAAAGAAAAAATATTTTTTGTCGGGTATTAAAGCATCAATCGGAACTTCTTTTACGCCCAACAATACATCGGCATCCGATACGTCATCGACAACTTTAACACCGGCTTGACGATATTCGTCGTCTGTATAGGCTCTGATGTCCGATTTTTCGGCTACGATTTCCAAATTCGGATACTTATTCATTATTTCACGGGCTTGTTCGGGAGTTAAGACTACTCGTCTGTCGGGTGGATTTTTTCGTTCTTTTATAAGGGCTATTTTCATAAATTTTTATTTAGTGTTTTTGCCAAATTTAATTTTTTTTGAGAACATTGCCAAATTAAGTCATAATAAAAAAAGAGCTCCCCGTTTGGAAGCTCTTTGTGAGACTAACACAAATCATAAACAAACATTATTTTTTGACAAATCTCTGTGTTAATATTTTTTTATTACTACTAAATTTGATGAAATATATACCTGCTTGCAAGGATTTTACGGAAATGGTATTTTCAACAATATTACCGTGAGCTACTTTTTGTCCTGTCATATTAACAATGGTGTAAGTTTTCATTTGCGTGTCTTTTAAATAAACCATCATAATATCATTGACAGGGTTAGGATAAATTGTTATATCTGCCATGTTTTCGTGTTTGCCGTTGTCGGAAGCGGCAAATCCGTTGCTGTTTATACAAAAGTCTGTTGCTTCGCTTTTTTGGAATGAACCACCCGAAGCCAATATGGTTCCGTCACTGTCTTTTTTAAAAGAATAAGAACCGTTGCCATAAGAACAACACATGCCATCGCCATAAGAATCTTTCATGGTAAAAGTATAGCAACCCGTATCAATACACATGTTGATGTTTTTGGTCGAGCCGTCGGGTTCCGAGCCGTAAGTTCCGCCCGAGTAAATAACGGTTCCGTTGCCATCGGTTATTTCCCAACTGGTTTCTTCGGGGTAATTGTCAAAAGTTAATGTTAAAGTTGTATTGACACAAGGAGTTGTAACAGCGGCATCAACCTTAAAGGCATCTATTGCCATATCGCCTTGCCAAGTGGTTCCTGTTATACCGTTAAAACGGAATTGAACGGTTTGACCGGCATAAACGTCCAAATTAATCGAAGCATTGAGCCACGCATTGCCTTGGTTGCTCGATTTGCTCCATATTTGTGTCCAGTTGGCACCGTTGTCGCTTGTTATTTCCAAAGCCAAACTTCCCATATCGGATGAACCATACATGTGGTATTTGAAACTGACCGATGCGGTTGTTTTATCGGAAAAGTCAAAGCAAGGACTGGTTATAATTGCTCTTTTGTTTGAATAGTTGGGGCTTGAAGATTCCATATATACATAATAGGAGCCTTCGGCTGCACTATCGGGTCCCGTATTGCTCGACGGTGTGCTTCCCGATCGGGTTGTCCAATCAAAGTCGTCGTTTTGCGATTGTTCCCAGTTGCCTATGGTGTTTTCAAAACCTTGATAGTATGGATAATTATTTACGGTATTATTACAACTTCCACCGTTGTCTTCTGGCAAAGTGGTTACATTTACCGTATTGCTGGCAGCTGAAACATTGCCAGCAGCATCTTTGGCTTTGACCGAAAAGGTGTATGAGGTATTGGCGGTTAGATTGGTTACCTGAGCCGATGTGCCATTTACGGTGCCCAAAAGTGAAGCACCTTGATACACTTCGTAGCCTGTTACACCGACATTGTCGGTTGCTGCCGACCACGATAAATCGACAGTAGTTTGTGTAACGTTACTTGCTGTTAAATCGGTAGGGGCACTCGGAGCCTGGTTGTCGGCGGTTTCACCGGTAATATTTACGGTATAATCTTCCACTTCACCGTAGTCAAATGTTTCGCAGGCGTTTGGTATGCCGTTGTATTTCATCGAAACACGCATACGAGTTGCAACTTGTGAAGCAGATGATGGAATGGTAAAACTGCCGCTTACAGGAGTGTCTTTGGAAGCGGATTTGCTCCAAACCAATTCGCCGCTGTCGTCAAAATCGCCATCGTGGTTGTAGTCAATCCACACGGCATAAGCTTCGTTATATACGGTGCCTGTCCATTTGGGTGTTATGGTTATGGTATAACTTTGTCCTACGGTTAAGTCGGTTGAAATAGAAGTGAAATTTGAATAACCGTTACCTCCGTCAGAACTGTTGTTAATGGTATTTAATTGAACTTTTTGAATGTATTCGTCGCTTACGCTATTGCCTTTGGAAGAGCAATAAGCCAAAACGCCATAAGGTGCGCCGATACCAACAGCATACCAAGCATTGGTTACGGTTTGTTCTTCGGCTGAACCGGTTCCGTAAAGGTCTTTGGCAGCTTGAATACTGTAAGTTCTGGCATCGGCATAATCGGAACTGGAAGTCAAGTAAACACTTTCGGTTCGGTAGGCTATTTTACCTGCTTTATCGATACCTATGCCGCTTACGTTGTATGAATCTCCGTTGTCATTGGTGCCGCTACCTCCTACCGAAATTAAATAATACCAGTAATTCAACACGCCACTGTTGGTGTGTACTCCTCCGTTATCACTACTGCCGGAATACCAGTTGGTTCCTCCATAAGTATCGGGTTGTCCTTCCGATTTTGGGTTACTCATAGACCGAAGGGCAGCATGTCCGCTACGTCTTTCGATGTCTTCGCCTATTAACCAAGTTTGTTTGTTGGGTTCGGCAAAATATTCAATAGAAGCGCCCCAAATATCTGAAAAACCTTCATTCAAAGCCCCCGATTCGTTAGAGTAAGTCAAATCGGCGGTGTAACTACAAATGGCATGTCCTATTTCATGACCGGCAACGTCTAATGAAGTCAGGGCATCAAAATAAGTATCACTGCCGTCTCCGTAGGTCATAACGCTACCGTTCCAGTAAGCATTGTCGTAATTGCGGTCGTAGTGCACATAACTTTTAATCTTGGCTCCGTTGCCGTCAAAACTGTTTCTATTGTGTTTGGTCATCCAATAATCGTAAGTCATTTGTGCACCGTAGTGTGCATCGAGGGCTGCGTTGTCTTTGGCTGCATTGTCATATTCTGCCGAAGTCCAATTGTTGTCGTTATCGACAAAATCTACGGCATTGTTATAATTGGTTCCTTCATTCATATCATAAGTTTCGATACCGTTGCCGCGACTGTAATCACGCAAACGATATGAACCGTTATAGCTGTCGGTTTTGATGGTTTTGTGACCGCTGTATCGGGTATCTGCTCCTCCGTCGGCGGTTACATGATGAATAATGGCGTCTTTGTAAAGTATTTGTCCGTTTTGTGCATCGATATAAATATAAGCACGGCTTACGGGATTGGTAGCATATATGTCAAATTTGTAAGCCAAACGAGCTTGCCTTTGAGTTTTGGAATTTTTGTGTTGAAAATCGGGTAAAATTACCAATTGACCTTGCGGACGACTATAATTCATTAAAGCTGCTTCCTGCGGATTTTCCCACATGTATTCGGAAGCTCCGACTGCTGCTACGGCACGCTGGAAAGCAGCTTGCGGGGTAAGGTTAGGAGTAATTTGTAATCCATCCACATCAAAATAATCACCGTTTAACGATTTTATTTGATTGCCGTTGGCATGCACATAAAAATGTGCAAAAGTTACAGGAATACCTTTGTAGTATTCTTGGTATTTGATATGTTGCATGCCGAGTTGGTCTGAAAAATTTCTTATTTCAATAAAATCTACATCGGCAGAAACCTGATAGGTGGCTTTGAGTAAATCTGCCGCCTGGTTAAGGGTGAATTTTTGGTTGGCTTCCAAATTAATTAATTTTGGAAAAACCTTTTGTTGTGCCCATCCGGTAAAACCGAACCAAATGGTCATTAGTAAAATCAGTTTTGTTTGCTTGTAATTTTTCATCATAAAAAATAATTTAAGTTGTTAAG
>JAMONO010000062.1 GCA_027065715.1 Flavobacteriales bacterium | reverse complement strand
GAAACCATTGAAGAAAATCTAAGTATTTCCGACCATATTTTCAGACATTTGATATTGGGCGTAGAACTCTTTCCCCGAAAACGTTTCAATTTGCGAGCCGGATATAGTTTCAGACGCGCCGCCGAACTCAGCCTCAAAGAGCAAGGTTTTGGTGCCGGTTTTAACTTCGGATTTGGTTTACGTATGCGAAAATTCGAAATCAATTATGCTTATGGCAATTACAACTATGCTTCCAATGCCAGTTTTATCAGTATAGTTGTCAATTTAAACGAATTTTAATAATACTCAAAATTGCCGTAATTTTGCAGCATCAAAAAACACTTATGAATTCAAAAAAAAAAATAATTATAGCCATAGACGGACACTCTTCTACCGGCAAAAGCACGTTGGCTAAACAGTTGGCAAAGGCTCTCGACTACGTATATATAGACACCGGCGCCATGTATAGAGCCGTTACCTACTACGCTTTGTTACACAATTTAATTTCGAATGATCATTTTGACAAAAAGCGACTTATAAAAGAACTCGATAACATTCAAATAAATTTCAAATACAATCCGGATTTGGGTTATGCCGAAGTATTTTTAAACGACCAAAACATTGAGAAAGAAATTCGACAAATGAGGGTTTCCAATTTTGTCAGCCAAATAGCCACGGTTCCCGAAATACGTAAAAAACTGGTGTTACAACAACGTCAAATAGGCAAAAACAAAGGAGTGGTTATGGACGGACGCGATATAGGTTCGGTTGTTTTTCCCGATGCCGAACTCAAAATTTTTATGACTGCCGCCCCCGAAGTAAGAGCCCGTCGTCGTTACGAAGAACTCATCAACAAAGGCGAAAAAGTCTCGTATGACGAAGTCCTGCAAAATGTAGTGCAACGCGACCAAACCGACAGCACACGAGCCACCTCACCGCTGATAAAAACAAAAGATGCCATCGAATTGGACAATAGCAACCTGACACTCAACGAGCAATTTGATAAAGTTCTAAAATTGGCTAAACAAAAAATAGCAGATTTATAAAATGAAAATTATCTGTGTAGGACGCAATTATGCGCAACATATCAACGAATTGCAAAACGAAAAACCCGACGAACCGGTATTGTTCATAAAACCCGATTCGGCAGTTCTGCCCAACAAAAATCCTTTGTATTTGCCCGACTTTGCCAATGAATTCCACTACGAAGCGGAACTGATTGTTAAAATCAACAAATTGGGAAAATACATTGCCCCGGAATTTGCCCACCGATACTATGACGAAATAGGTTTGGGGATTGATGTAACTGCACGCGATTTGCAAAACAAACTAAAAACCAAAGGTTTACCTTGGGAAAAAGCCAAAGCTTTTCATAATTCGGCAGTTGTCAGTCCGTTTTTTTTGCCCAAGTCCAATTTTTTCGACCTTCAAAACATTCATTTCAGTTTATTTAAAAACGGACACAAAGTGCAAGAAGGTTATACCGCCGATATGTTGTGGAAAATTGATGAACTTATCAGTTATATTTCTACTTTTTTTATGTTGAAAAAAGGCGATTTAATTTTTACGGGAACACCCGCAGGAGTGGGAAAAATGGAAATAAATGACGAGTTTGTAGGATATATCGAAGATATAGAAATGTTTCGTATCCGCGTAAAATAATTTATTTTTTGCCGGTAGAAAACAAAGCTCCGGCAAATCCCCAAGCATAAGCCGTAAGCATAACAAAAGAAGCAACTGCCGACCAAAAAGCCGTCCTTAGACTTTTGAACGACCCGTAAGCCACCCACCAAAGCAACATAAAATATAAAACATAAACCAACAATCCGTAATAAATACCTGTAAACAACGCCAAAAACAAACTCAAAACCAGTCCCACTCCGAAAAGAAAAGGAAATGTATGAACCGGTTTTAAAGATTTGGGGTACTTACGCCACAAATGCACCCGTGCTTCACCCGAATGTTTTATTTGATAAAAAAACGACTTAAAATTGTTACGTCTTTTATGATAAACAAAAGCTTTTTTGAACAGTGCCGTTTTAAAACCCGCTTGTATAATACGGATACTCAAATCGATATCTTCGCCGTAGCGCATGGCATCAAAACCGCCCGTTTTTTGAAAAACTTCTTTTGAAATACCCATATTAAAACTACGCGGGTGAAACTTCTCCAACCGTTCTGCCTTTCCTCTGATACCGCCGGTTGTAAAAAATGAAGTCATGGCAAAATTGATAGCTTTTTGTATGGGAGTAAAGTCGCCGGTAGCAGCATCGGGACCGCCAAAAGCATCGACATAATTCTCGGTTAAAGCCTGTTTAACCACCTGCATATAGTTTTTCGGCACTATCACATCGGAGTCCAAAATAATAAAATAGTTGCCACTTGCCCGTTGCATACCGTAATTGCGACTCAAACCCGGTCCGGAATTTTCTTTGTAATAATACTTTACATTGAGTTTTGCCATAAAATTTCGGGTAACTTTTTCGGACAAAACACTTGAACCGTCTTCAACAATAATTACTTCAAAATCGCTGTATGTTTGTTGAAGCAGGCTGTTTAACAACTCCTGAATTTCGACAGGACGATTATACACCGGTACAATAATGGAAAATTTTATGTCATTTGATTTCATCATTACTGCAAAAACAAAAGTTTTTCGTCTTTTTTTGGCATTTCAAAAATGGTATTTATTCATCAGATTTTTCAAACGACAACGAAGTGGAATTGACACAATAACGTTTGCCGGTGGTTTCGACGGGACCATCGTCAAAAATATGCCCGAGATGTCCGCCGCAATTGGCACACAATATTTCGGTTCTAATCATATTGTGGCTATAATCGGGTTGCATCACAACGGCACCTTCAATGGCATTGTCAAACGAAGGCCAGCCACAATGACTTTCGTATTTGTTATCCGAATAAAACAATGACGCACCACAACCGGCACATTTGTAAACGCCTTGCTCAAAATGATAGGTATAAGCTCCGGTTCCGGGCAAATCGGTGCCTTTTTTTCGCAAGATATAAAATTGTTGAGGAGTTAATATTTTTTCCCACTCTTCTTCCGGTTTGTTTACTTTTGGTTTCATAAGATTTGATTTTGTTTTACCGGCTTTCGTATTATGCGTCGAATTGGCACAACCGGCAAAGAACAATATTAATAAAATAAAAGCTGATTTCATAATTATTTACATTCGTTCGGGCACATCAATACCTAACAATTTAAAAGCATTTTGAATGGTATCGGCTACTTTTTCGGACAATTTCACTCTAAAAATCCGTTCATTTTCATCACCGGCAGCCAATATAGGCACACTTTGATAAAAACTATTGTAAGTTTTGACCAAATCATAGGTATAATTGGCAACCACACCCGGATTTTGTTGTTGAGCGGCATTTTGAATAACTTGCGGAAAACTTTCCAATTGTTTCAGCACTTCCTTTTCTTTGACAAGCAATGTTTTCAATTTGAAATTTTTCAACCGCAAATCACCGGCTTTTCTCAAAATAGATTGAATACGAGCATAAGTATATTGAATAAACGGACCTGTATTACCTTGAAAATCGATAGACTTTTTCGGATCAAACATTATGCTTCGTTTCGGATCGACTTTTAAGATAAAATATTTGAGAGCTCCCAAACCGATTATACGATACAGACGTTCTTTTTCTTCTTCGCTATAACCTTCGAGTTTGCCCAATTCTTGTGAAATTTCACGAGCTGTCCGAGTCATTTCGTCCATTAAATCGTCGGCATCTACAACCGTTCCTTCACGTGATTTCATTTTTCCGTCGGGCAATTCGACCATACCATAAGACAGATGATAAAGTTTATCTGCCCACTTAAAACCCAATTTTTTTAAAATCAAAAACAATACTTGAAAATGATAATCCTGTTCGTTGCCGACCACATAAATATGACTGTCGATATCAAAATCTTCAAAACGTTTGATGGCTGTTCCAATATCTTGTGTGATATATACCGATGTTCCGTCTGCCCGCAACAAAAGTTTTTCGTCCAAGCCTTCATCTGACAAATCCGCCCAAACAGAACCGTCGTCTTTCTTAAAAAAAACACCTTTTTTCAATCCCTCTTCTACTACTTTTTTGCCTAACAGATAGGTTTCGCTTTCGTAGTAATTTTTATCAAAACTCACACCTAAATTCTTATAGGTCTGTTCAAACCCTTTATAGACCCAACCGTTCATCTTGTGCCACAATTTCATCACTTCGGGGTCTTTGGCTTCCCATTTACGCAACATTGCTTGGGCTTCGAGCAAAATAGGGGCTTGTTTTTCGGCTTGGTCTTTTGTCAAACCGCCTTCCAACAAATCTTTAATTTGTTTTTTATATTCCAAATCAAATTTTACATAATATTTTCCTGCCAAATGGTCTCCTTTTAATCCGCTACTTTCGGGCGTTTCTCCGTTTCCGAATTTTTGCCAAGCCAGCATCGATTTGCAAATATGAATGCCTCTGTCGTTAATAATTTGGGTTTTGATAACCGGTTTACCGGTGGCTTTATATATTTCGCTGATGCTGTGCCCGAGCAAATTGTTTCGAATATGTCCCAAGTGCAAAGGCTTATTGGTGTTGGGTGACGAATATTCGACCATTAAAGCTTTTTCGTTGTCGGATACGGGTATTAAACCGTAATTTTTATCCGAAAAAATACGATTGAGAAAATCCATATAATACTTGTCGGAAACAACTAAGTTTAAAAAACCGCCAACTACATTATAATCAACAACTTCCGGTACATTTTTTAATAAAAATTCACCTGTTTTTTCGGCTATTTCTTTGGGATTTTTTCGCAATTGCTTAACATAAGGAAATACCACTAAGGTTATATCGCCTTCAAAATCTTTTCGGGTAACCTGCAATTCTACGTTTTCAATCTCCAAATCGTATAATTGTCGAAGTGCTTTTTTGATATTTTGTCGTAAAATTTGTTCCAAATTCATCTGCTTGTATTTTAAGTTTACAAAAATACAAATAAATAATGTATCGGCTCAAATAGATTTTTCAAAAGGTTATCTTTTTAATTACAAAAAAAGAAAAACGAAAAAACCGTAAAAAAAACGCCGTAATTGAAGCTTTTGAAACCGGAGCATCACAAGGTTGCGTAACTTTGTCAAATCATTTAATCCGTGTCAATGCAATGAATTTTATTCATAATTTCAACCGTTTGCCTCTTTATCCTCAATATAATAAGCTGCCTCAACCGACAGTCAAACAAGTTGATTTCATTGACGATTAGCTCTTTTTTTTTGATAAATATACCAAAAAAGCATACTTTTGCGGCAATATGACAACAGATAAAAAATATAGCAATTGGCTAAAAGCCATAGCATCGGACAAGCCATTGATTATAGCCGGTCCGTGCAGTGCCGAAACCGAATCGCAAGTATTGGCTACCGCCAAAGGTGTTAAAGAAGCAGGTGCTCAAATATTAAGAGCCGGTATTTGGAAACCGCGAACCCGTCCGGGCAATTTTGAAGGAGTTGGCAAAATCGGTTTACAGTGGTTACAAAAAGCCAAAGAACAAACAGGACTTTTAACCGCCATTGAGGTTGCCAATCCGCAACATGTCGAACTGGCTCTGGCACACGATATCGATATTTTATGGATAGGTGCTCGCACTTCGGTCAATCCGTTTGCCGTGCAAGAAATAGCCGATGCTTTGTTGGGGGTTGATAAAATCATTTTGGTTAAGAACCCTGTCAATCCGGATTTGGCTTTGTGGATAGGCGCTTTGGAACGAATTGAAAAAGCCGGTATTGATAAATTGGGTGCCATACATCGCGGATTTTCGAGCTACAAAAAAATGATGTATCGCAACGAACCCTTATGGCAAATACCCATTGACCTCAAAACCCGTTTTCCCAATCTGCCGTTAATTAACGATCCGTCTCATATATCAGGTAATCGTGAATTGGTTGCAGATATTGCCCAAACTGCTATCCAACTTAAATTTGACGGTTTAATTATCGAAACGCATATTCGTCCCGAAGAAGCATGGTCGGATGCCGCACAACAAATCACACCGGCTTATTTGTCAGAATTTTTACAAAAATTGGTCGTGCCTAAAGATCGTATTTTTAACCCCGAATTGCTCAAATCGATGCAATTGTTACGAAATGAAATTGATCAAATAGACAGCGAACTGATTCAATTGCTCAAAGCTCGTCAAGACAAAACCGAACATATTGCACAAATAAAATTTGAAGAAAATATTGCCATTTACCAAAAAGAACGCTGGCTCGATATATTGCAAAAAGCCAATCGTAATGCCCTTCAAAATCAAATTAATCAAAAATTTATCGAACAGTTATTCAGGCTTTTACACCAAGAAAGTTTAAAAATACAACATCGAATTTTTAGTGAAAAAGAACAAACAAAAAAATAAAACGTCCGAAAAATTTTACTCGGGAACAGTTGTTAAATCGACCGGAAGTTGGTATGAAGTCAAAACCGGTCATAAACAAGTCGTAACATGTCGTATCAGAGGTAAATTTCGTATCAAAGGTATCAAAACCACCAATCCGGTTGCCGTAGGAGATCAGGTTGATTTTGTAATGGAACCCGGCAAAGATACGGGTGTAATCATTGGTATTCACCCTCGAAAAAACTATTTATTGCGACGTTCTATCAATTTGTCCAAACAATATCAAATACTGGCTGCCAATATTGACCGTGTTTTTGTTACCGTTACACTTATCCGACCCGAAACCACTACCCGCTTTATAGACCGTATTTTGGTAACTGCCGAAGCTTACAATATTGCGGCGGTAATTCTTATTAACAAAATTGATTTGCTTCACACACCCGAACTTAAACAACAAAAAGAAACTTTGAAATCCATTTATGAAAAAGCCGGATATCCGGTACTCGAAGTATCGGCTCATACCGGCAAAAACATCGATAAACTCAAAACCATGCTCATGAACCAAACATCGATGTTTACCGGACATTCGGGGACGGGCAAGTCGTCGTTGATCAATGCCGTTGACAGCAACTTAAATATAAAAATCGGTGAAATTTCGCAAGCTCATCTGCAAGGAAAACACACAACAACCTTTGCCCAAATGTATGATTTTGCTTTTGGCGGACATATTATTGATACACCCGGTATTCGCGGATTTGGTGTTGTGGACATCAACCCCAACGAAGTTGATCACTATTTTCCCGAAATTTTTTCGTATAAAAATAATTGCAAATTTAACGACTGTAAACATATCAACGAACCCGGTTGTGCCGTTAAACCCGCCGTCAAAGACGGACAAATTCCGATTAGCCGGTATCAATCGTATTTGCAATTGTTTGAAGAACTCAAACATGATGACAAAAATCCTTACAGATAGTTTTTGTTTAATTCGAAAAAAAAATCTTATTCGGAAGTTATTTCCAAAAGTTTACGACGATAAACACTGAGTAATTTTGACTTGGAGACAAACCCCAAATAAATTCCGTTTTTTATAACGGGCAAATTCCAAGCACCGGTTTCGGTAAACTTACGCATAATATCCGGAAAATGATCTTTTTCATAAATGATAACATCGGGGGCTTTGTGCATCAAATCACGTACAAAAGTCGTATCATAAACATCGTGGTTAAACATAATTTGTCGAATATCGTCTAAGGTAACCACCGCCAAAAAATGATTGGCATCGTCCAAAACCGGAAACAAATTGCGATGCGAACGAGTTACCACATTATAAACCATATATCCCAAACTCATATTGGGTTGAACGGGCAAAAAATCTTTTTCGATTATTTCTTGCCATTCTATCAATTTTCCGGCAAACTTATCTTTGTCATGGGTGGGTAAAGCATCGATTTCAGCCAACTGCATGGTATAAATACTATATTTTAATACTTTTTTGCTAATCATGTATGACAAAGCCGAAACCAACATAATGGGTACAATCAAATCATAACCTCCGGTAATTTCAACTATCAAAAAAACAGCGGTTAATGGTGCTTGCAAAACACCTGCAATGGTGCCTGCCATACCTGCCAAGGCATAATTTTCGGTAGCCAAATTGTGCGAAAATACACCCGTTGTATTGATCAACATGGCAAAAATATATCCCGAAAGACCACCTGTAAACAAAGTAGGAGCAAATACTCCGCCAATACCTCCGGCACTAAAGGTAAGCGACATGGCAATCACTTTAAAACTAACCAACAACACAAAAAAAGCAATTATAATCCAAATATCATTATGATTGATGGAAATAGAAGCCGTATTTACCACATAATGATAATTGTCCAACAAAATATGGTTGAGCACATCATAACCTTCGCCATACAAAGTCGGAAACAAAAAAATGGTCAGTCCCAAAAAAAATCCCGCCAAAGCCCAACGTTTCCATACATTTTGAATTTTTTCAAAAAAGCCCATGATTTTGTAATAAACCTTTACAAAATAAATGGAAGTTGTTGCCGATGTAATACCCAAAATCAAATAAAAAGGCATATCGTTGAGCAAAAATTTGTGTTGAAGAGTATAGTGCAACAAAATATCTTTTCCCATGAAAAAATATGAAGTCAAAATAGCCGAAACCGAAGCCAGTATTAAGGGAATTAAAGAGGTCATGGTCAAATCGAAACCAAATATTTCGACAGCAAACAAGATACCGGCAATGGGGGCTTTAAAAATAGAAGCAAAAGTTCCGGCAGCTGCAGCTCCCAACAACAAATTGCGTTGTTTTAGATTAAGGTGCAACAGTCTTGATAAATTGGAACTGATAGCGGCTCCGGTCAATGTAGAAGGACCTTCCAACCCAACCGAACCTCCAAATCCAACCGTAACGGGTGCCGTTACCAAAGAAGCCCAAGTATGATATGAAGGTATCATGCTTTTGAGTTTGGTAATGGCATACAATACCAACGGAATCCCGTCTTCAACCGGTTTTCTGATAAGATATTTAATGATAAAAACCACCAAACCAATCCCAATCAACGGAAAAACAAAATACAAAGCTCTGTGTAGTTCGTGAATAAAATCGGCTTCTAAAACATGTTGTATCAGGTGTGTTAAGTTTTTGATGGTAACAGCCGCCAGTCCGGTTAGCAAACCTATTACAACGCTAATCAGATTTAAAAATTGTTCATTGCTGATATGTTTGTAACGCCAACGAAAGAATTTGTAAATCAATTTCTTGGTTCGAAAAATTCTTCTCAGGTATCTAAAATAAACCGTGAATTTCCGCATTGACTTTTTCAATTATGGTTCCCAAATCTTCGGGATTTTTTACAAAATTCAGTTCATCAACCTCAACCACCAGGAGTTTTCCTTTATTGTAATTTTCAATCCATTGGTTATATCGGTCGTTGAGATTACTCAAATAATCAATATTAATAGACTTTTCGTAATCGCGTCCACGCGAATGAATATTGCGCACCAAAGTCGGAATAGAGGCTTTGAGATATATCAATAAATCGGGGGGGGTAACTATAAGTTCCATCAAATCAAACAACGACGAATAATTGGTAAAATCGCGTTCGCTCATCAACCCCATAGCATGCAAGTTGGCAGCAAAAATAAAACGGTCTTCATAAATGGTTCGGTCTTGAATAATGTCTTTATTTTCTTTTTTTATTTCCAAAATTTGTCGAAAACGGCTGTTTAAAAAATAAACCTGTAAGTGAAACGACCAACGTTCCATATCGTGATAAAAATCTTCGAGATAAGGATTTTCATCGACCGATTCGTAGTGCGGTTCCATTTTAAAATGCTGAGACAACAAGGTAGTTAAGGTTGTTTTGCCAGCCCCTATGTTTCCTGCAATAGCTATGTGCATAAATTTGATTTTTTGAGTTATGCAAACTTACACAATTTATTTTTTTCGAGATTGATTTTTGTCAAAAAGAATCGATAACAACTTGACGAACAAAACCAAAAACAGCGCAAAAACAGTTGAACAAAAACTTAATTATAATCATTTTAAATAAAAAAATATTCGTAAATTTGTTCGCTTAAAAAGAAAAACCATGAAACTAAATAAAGAAAATATAACGCAACTTCTCAAATCGGTTTATGTGCAAGGCAAAAACGGCAATATAATTGAGACCGGCGTAGTAAAAGAAGTCAAAACCAAGGACGATATTTTTGGTAAGAAAATAGAAATAGACACGGTGATAGATTCGCCGGCTGTTCATATACGCAAAAAACTCGAAGACGACATAACCGAAGCACTGCGAAAAGAATATCCCGAAAATGTAGAAATAAAAGTAAATACCAAAGTGGTTATACCCGAAAGCGAAAAAGAAAAACCCTTAAAAAAAATCAAGAACATCATAGCCGTAGCTTCGGGTAAAGGAGGTGTCGGCAAATCTACCGTTACCGCCAATTTGGCAACTACACTAGCCGGTATGGGTTTTAAAGTAGCCATTTTGGACACCGATGTTTACGGACCTTCCATACCCCTTATGTTCGGCACTCAGGGAGAGCGTCCGCGTGCTACAAAAGTAGGCGACAAAACCATGATTATTCCCATTGAAGCACACGGCGTAAAAAATATGTCTATCGGATACTTTGCACGTCCCGACCAAGCGGTTATTTGGCGTGGCAGTATGGCTAATTCGGCTATCAATCAAATGGTTTTTGACACCAATTGGGGCGAATTGGATTTTATGTTGATTGACCTTCCTCCGGGAACGGGCGACATACAACTATCGGTTATGCAAACTCTTCCGGTAACCGGCGCCGTGGTCGTTACCACACCGCAAAACGTTGCTATTGCCGATGTCAAAAAATCGATAGATATGTTTAAAAATCCAACCATTAATGTACCCGTGTTGGGTATTATTGAAAACATGTCGTATTTTACCCCCGAAGAATGTCCCGATAACAAATATTACATATTCGGTAAAGACGGTGGTAAATTTTTAGCCGAAGATTTGAATTTGGCATTTTTGGGCGAAGTTCCTTTGGTGCAAAGTGTTCGAGAATCGGGCGATGTAGGACGTCCCGCAGCGCTGCAAGATAACACGCCGGTGCAACAAGCCTTTGACCAAATCACCAAAAACGTAGTGGAACAAACCATTAAACGAAACGAAACTTTGCCGCCAACCGAAAAAATCAGAATAACCAACCAAGCCGGTTGCAGTGTAAAATAATAAATATTTGATGGTTTTAAATACATAAAAAATAACACATAAGTCCAATTATTAAATGAAACTAAAATATACGAAGAAATAACAAATATTCTAACGTTATGTATAAAAAATCATAAAGCAAAAGCGATAAAACAAATGTGAATATATTTGAAATGTATTTTTTTTAAACAAAACAATATTGTATAAATCACAGCCAATATCCATACACAAAACCTTGGTCAAAACGGTAAAGAAAAAAAGAAATTTTATAAACAAACAGAATATCGAAAAAAATACCAATAGAAAGAGATATTGAAACAAAAAATGTTCTATAACAAGTGCCTGCTCATCAGGCATCGACAGAATTGAAAAGTATGGTTTTGCCATTTCAAACAAAATTATTTTAATTAACACATTAGGTTGGCAAAGAGCAATAAAGATATTGTTAAGAAAAAAAAACAGCAAAGCATATACGAAAGATTGATAAATTTACCGACATAAAAGGTGCTCTGAACAATGACTTTTGTAATTCAATAGAAAAGGATAAAATTGAAAATAATGAATAAAACCATTTAACGATTTGAAAACAAAGTGCAACAAAACCGATACACTTCGTAATCAAATCCGTTATTTTATACTCTAAACCGGTTAAGCAACAGAAAAAAATGA
>JAMONO010000061.1 GCA_027065715.1 Flavobacteriales bacterium | reverse complement strand
CGGTCAATTTCAGCTCCGATTTACCCTTGGCACAAGGTATTAAATTCGATTTGGATTAACCGAAATCAACTCAATTTAAATTGTAAGACATCTGTTTTTTTTGGCAGATGTCTTTTTTATTGCGCTTATTCACGGGTTCAAATAAGGTTTTCAACTTCAATTTTTGTGTATTCAATTAACAGTTGCCGATTTTCTTTGTTTTAGCCTTAACGGGATATTAAATTTGAGTGTTTTTAACTTATTAATTTATATCATGAAAACAAAAAATATTCTTATTTCAGGCTTTGTTATTTTGTTTTTGATGCAAAGCAAATTGTATGCACAAGAAAAATGGCACTTGTGGCACAAAGAAAAAGGAGTTAGCCTTTATTATGCATATATTCCCGAAACAAAGTATGGCGACTATCCGTATTTTTTGTTAAAAGTGGTCAATAATGCTCCGCGAGAAATGTCAATGTATGCCAAATTTGATTTGGTAAACGATGCCGGTCAACCGGTAACCAACTACGATCCCATTAATGTAAATATTCCGAAAGGAAAAAGTATTATTATCAGAAGAAGACCTTTTACCGTAACACACGATTTGGTTAAAAAATACGGTAACATAAGACTTTCGTATCGAAATTTATGGATTAGATAAAAATACGAATTATGAAAAAAATATTTTTACTGTTTATTTTGATTTTTCATACAACTTTGTATGCACAAGATTTTTCGGAATTACAACAAAAAGCTCAATCCGGTGATGCAGATGCCCAATACGAAATGGGAATGAAATATCATTATGGAAATAAAGTAGAACAAGATGATAAGAAAGCAATAGAATGGTTTCAAAAAAGTGCCGAACAGGATAATAGCGATGCACAATATATGCTGGGGTCTTTGTATTATGAAGGAAAAGGAACTCTTAAAGATACCAAAAAAGCAATAAAGTGGTTAAAGAAAAGTGCCAAGCAGAATAACCCGAAGGCACAAATGATATTGGGGTTAATTTATTATTTTGATGACAATAACGAAGGAATTTTTAGTAAAAAGAAATCCGCTTTAAAACTGTTTATGAAAAGTGCCGATGCCGGTATTACCAATGCCTTTTTTTATGCCGGAAAAATGTATTTTTCGGGTATGGGAACCAAAGTAAACTACAAGGAAGCTTTTTATTATTTAAATAAATTTTTACATCTGAACGATACCAAGACCAAAGAGCAAAATGAAAATGACAATTTGTTACAACAAACTTGGTATATGTTGGGAAAAATGTATAAAGATGGTTTGGGTGTTGAAAAAGATTATAAAAAAGCCTTCGAATTACTACAAAAAAGTGTTCAAAAAAACAATGCAAATGCACAGTTTGAACTTGCCATGATGTATTTTAACGGCGAAGGGGTTCAAAAAGATTTTACACGTGCTTTTTCGTATTTTGAAGCGAGTGCCCGACAAGGGCATGAAAATGCGCAATATTTATTGGGCTATTTATATTCAACCGAGAGCGGCAATGTTGAATTTGTCAATCAAAAGCGCTCCTTTTACTGGTATAAAAAATGTGCCGAACAAGGAAACAAAGACGCTCAATTGGAGTTGGCAAAAATATACTCGCAAGGAAAAGGTATTCCTGTTGATAAGAAAAAAGCAATTAGATGGCTTGAAAAAAGCGCCCGGCAAGAACAAGTTGATGCTCAATTTATTTTGGCTATGAAATTTTTAATGGGTGATGGTGTATTGGTAGATAAAAAGAAGGCTTTATATTGGTTTAAACAAGCGGCTAAGCATGGCAAAACCGAAGCACAATACAATTTGGCTCTTATGTATAAAAAGGGGGACGGAATAAAGAAAAATCCGAAAAAAGCACTTCATTGGTTTAAAAAAGCAGCCGATAATAATGATGCAAGCGCCCAACATCAATTAGGTTTAATGTATTATTTGGGCGAAGGCACTTCAACCAATTACAAAAAAGCTGCTTATTGGGTAAAGAAAGCTTATAATAACGGTTATAAAGACGCCGAAAAAACATGGAACGAATTGGAATTATGGAAATATCAATAAATTTATCATTATCAACCCCTTAAACTTTTATATGTATGAAATTAACTAAAATTTGTTTGTCTTTTGTAATAATTATTTTTTATTATCAAATAAATGCACAGAATACCAATGCAATAACAAGCGGTGGCACAATTCATTCTTTAAACGGGTCATTGAGCTATTCCGTCGGTCAGACTTTTTATCGGGAAATAAATGATACACAACATAATAATATTATTCCCGGAGTGCAGCAAGCTTTTGAAATATCGGAAGTTTCGGCACTAACCGATAATATTCTGATGACGGTATCGTTTTATCCCAATCCGAGCAGGCATCTTTTAAATGTAAATTTTGGCGATGAACAAACCCGTAATTTGCAACTTCAACTTTTTGACAGTTACGGAAAATTGCTCCGGCAAAAACAAGAAGTATCCAAAATCACGACAATAGATATGCGTGTTTATGCTCGTGGCGTTTATTTCTTGCGTATAG
>JAMONO010000060.1 GCA_027065715.1 Flavobacteriales bacterium | reverse complement strand
ACCGAGTTTCAATTTGCGTTGCAATAGAGATGCCGAGCCTTGCTGAGCACTTACAATAACGTATGCGGCTTCTTTAAACAGTTCGTCTCTGTCTTCCATATCATTATCAAATTTTGTGCCAGTGGTTTCGTCTTCTACTTCGGGCAAGGCAAAAGCTGTGGGATAGGCTCTTTGCGAACCAATAAATTCGGTTACATTTTCTACTTCGGGGGTATCGATAAAAGCACATTGCAATCGCACCAAGTCGTTGCCTGTCGAAATAAGCATATCACCTTTTCCAATCAGGCGTTCGGCACCACCACTGTCCAATATGGTGCGTGAATCGATTTTTGAAGTTACGGCAAAGGCTATTCGTGCGGGAAAATTGGCTTTAATCATACCGGTAATTACATTGACCGACGGACGTTGGGTGGCAACTATCAGATGAATACCTACGGCACGTGCCAATTGGGCAATACGAGCTATGGGTAGCTCAATTTCTTTTCCGGCAGTCATCATTAAGTCGGCAAATTCGTCAATAACCAAGACAATGTAGGGCAAAAACTTGTGTCCTTTTTCGGGATTGAGTAAACGTTTTTTAAATTTTTCGTTGTATTCTTTGATGTTACGCACCATGGCATCTTTGAGCAAATCGTAGCGGGTGTCCATTTCTTTGGTCAATGAATTGAGCGTTTTGACCACTTTGGTAACATCGGTAATAATGGCTTCTTCTTCGTCGGGTAATTTGGCTAAAAAATGTCTTTCGATTTTGTTGTAAAGTGTTAATTCGACTTTTTTGGGGTCAACCAACACAAACTTGAGTTCTGCGGGGTGTTTTTTGTAAAGTAAAGAAGCCAGTATGGCATTAATCCCGACCGATTTACCTTGACCGGTAGCTCCGGCTACCAACAGGTGAGGCATCTTGGTAAGGTCAAAAACATAAGTTTCGTTGGTAATGGTTTTGCCCATGGCAACGGGTAGTTCCATTTCGGCTTGTTGAAAGCGTTTGGATTGCAAAACACTGCGCATGGGGACTATTTTTCTAATTTTGTTAGGAACTTCAATTCCAATGGTACCTTTTCCGGGCATAGGTGCTATAATACGAATACCGAGTGCCGCCAATGACAAGGCAATATCATCTTCCAAATTTTTTATTTTGGATATGCGAACACCGGCTTCGGGTATAATTTCATATAGGGTAACCGAAGGACCTACAATTACTTCTATTTTGGAAATTTTAATTTTGAAATCGAGCAAAGTTTTGACAATCTTGTCTTTGTTTCTTTTGAGTTCTTTTTCGTTGTATGTAATTTCGGTCGCACCGTAATCTTTGAGTAGATCAAAGGTAGGAAAACGATAATCTGACAGTTCGAGACGCGGGTCAAAAGGTCCTTGTTCTTCAACCAAATGTTCGGCTTTTTCAATTATTTCTTCATCACCTGCTACTTGGACGTGCATCTCGGCAGTATTATTGGCGGGTTGAATATTATCGCTTTTAACCGGAGGGTCTTCCGGTTGTGTTTCTTCTTTAACAGCGGTTTTTATGACCATATCATCGTCCAATTTCATGATGCCGATTTCATGGGTTGCAATGATAGGCTCATCTTTTTTTACGGCTTCTTTTTCGTCTGTTTGCCATGATGTTTTGTCGGTTTTGAACAGGCTTTTAAAAAACGCCGTTATATTGTTTACATCTAAACCTGTTTTGATACTTACAATGCCGGTTAATACAAACAACAAAACGATTATGCTGCCGATATTTCCAAAAATATGTCGAGCAAAAAAAGCTATTTGTTTGCCAAATAACCCGCTCCAAATGTAGTTGTTCGGAAAAAGAACCGCCATTAAAAAAGCTCCGGCATACATATAAATAAATGCCCAAAGCCAGCGTTTTACATGATTGATAAACGGACGTTTGGCAATGATTAATAAGCCCGAAAAAACGGTAGCATAAGGAATAAGCAGTGCAAATATTCCAAAGCCTTTGTAAACGGTTTGGTAACTGAGCCAAGCGCCCAGCTTGCCTATCCAGTTACGAGCGGTTTCTCCGTCGGTGGTCAAATCCAAATTGCTTTGGTCGTATTTCCAACTGAAAAAGAAAGAAACGATAGCCAAAAATAAGAGCAAACCTACAAAAACCAGCACCAAACCTAACAACAGTCTGTTGCGGTCATTGAGCTTAAAATCAAGCTTTTGTAATGATTTTGTTTTTTTGGTTTGCTTTTTTTTTGCCATAAAATTTTGTTGATTATCCAAATTTCAAAAATCGGAAAAAAAATTGGGTTTAGAAAATTTATTTTTTTACTATGCGAAACAATTATTTATTTTATAGTGTAAATATTTTGTTGTGGATGGCGTGACGGCTTCTATAAGCAATGTATTTTATTCAATAGGTATCTTTAATCAAAAAATATCAATTCTCATTCCGAAGGAGTGTAACGACTGATGAATCTTTTGCCGAATAAAATGAGATTTCTCACTGCGTTCGAAATGACACAATTTGTTATTTAACATATTGATTAACAATGTGTTGTTATTGCGAGGTGCGAGGCACGAGCACCGTGGCAATCTTTTGTTTTTGTGTCGGTTTATAGATTTAGGTTCTTCACTTGACTTTGACAGAATAAA
>JAMONO010000059.1 GCA_027065715.1 Flavobacteriales bacterium | reverse complement strand
TTTTAATAATCAACTACACAAGATAGATATATTAAAATACACTTTTCATCTTCAAATAAGTGATGAAAGCGATAGGATAAACGGCGAGACAGTAATTGATTTTAAGGTATTGCAGCAGGTCGATAACATTCATTTGAATTTAAAAAACAAAAAAGGCACCAAAGGTATGCAAGTCAGTCAAGTTCTCGACAGCGACGGCAATCCGTTGGAGTTTAGTCATGTTCACGATACTTTAACGGTGCGATTTTCATTCCCGGACAGCCTTCCGCAGCGGTATCGTATCAGAGTTTTTTATCAAGGTATTCCGGCAGACGGTTTGTATATCAAAAAGAATAAATACGGAAAACGGACTTTTTTTGCCGACAATTGGGCGACAAGAGCACAACATTGGTTACCTGTTATTGACCACCCTTCGGACAAAGCTTTGATAGAGTGGATTATTACGGCACCCCGGCACTACGATGTAATTGCTTCGGGGCGTTTGGTTGAAAAAATTAATACGGACAATAATTTTCGTTACCGGTATCAAACCAAAGTTCCTTATGCCATAAAAGTAGTGGTTATGGCGGCAGCCGATTTTAACATTAAACATACCGGTCCTTTGTGTCTGCACCGGCAAGCTGTTCCGGTTAGTTATTGGATATATGCCGACAGTCCCGTTGAAGCCTTTGCCGATTTTAATAATACACCCGAAATTTTACAATTTTACGATAGTATTGTAGGTGCGTATCCTTTTCAAAAATTGGCAAATGTGCAATCCAATACCCTTTTTGGCGGTATGGAAAATGCAAGTAATATTTTTTATGACGAAAAAAAAGTAAACGGTAAACACCGTATTGAAAAACTGGTGGCTCACGAAATTTCTCATCAATGGTTCGGCAATAGTATTTCCGAAAAAAACTGGTCGGATATATGGCTCACCGAAGGCTTTGCCACTTATTTAACCGATTTGTATATCGAACACAAATATGGTAGCGAACAATTGAAAAAACGTTTAAAAAATCAACGTAACAAAATCATTCTTTTCAATATGTATTCGCATAAACCCATAGTTTATACCGAAACAAAGGATTTGTTTAAAATACTCAATCCCAATTCGTATGAAAAAGGTGCTTGGGTGTTGCACATGTTGCGTCAAAAAACCGGTGATGAAAAATTTTTTAAAATATTGCAAACTTACTATGCGACTTATCGCAACAAAAACGCTTCAACCGATGATTTTATAGCCATTGCCGAACAAGTATCTGGTATCGATTTGCAAGTTTTTTTTCAACAGTGGTTGTATAGGGTAGGAGTGCCCAAATTGAATATCACATATCGTATTGACAATCGCAATATTTTTATTCATATAAAACAAGCAGGCGAGGTATATGTATTGGATTTGCCTGTTCGGTTGCAATCGAATAACAACGTAGTGGCTGTAAAAACGTTGCACATAGACAAAAAACAACACACTTTCAATCTTAAAATTCCGAACGATACAAATCTCAATCAACTCGAAGTAAGTTTTGACCCCGATGTTCAATTGTTGATTAGAAAAAGTATTTCACGCAAAAAGTAATAACCGATAAAATGATTTTGATGACATGAAAAATGAACAGATTAAATGGTTGATTTTGATAGGCTTATCTTTTGTTTGGGGCAGTTCGTTTATCTTGATGAAGTTGTCCATGAAACATTTAACACCCACACAGGTAGGTGCGCTACGTATGATTATAGCCGGTTTGTTTTTGCTGGTTTTGTTTTTTAGAAAACTTAAAAATATTGACAAAAGACAGTGGAAAATATTATTTTATATAGCCCTTGCCGGTACCTTTATTCCTACCTTTTTATTCACCTTTGCTATTGAACATATCGATAGCGGTATTGTTGCCATTTTAAATTCCTTTACGCCGTTAAACACCTTGTTGGTCGGGTATTTGTTTTTTCAATACCGTTTTACCAAGCAACAACTTATCGGTATTTTTATAGGTATAGTGGGGACGGTTTTATTGGTGGGCAAAAGTGCTCAATTAAATCCGGATGATAACTATTGGTATGCTTTGCTGGTTTTGGTGGCAACCATTGGTTATGCCGTCAATGTCAATGTTATCAAAAAATATTTGTCCGATTTAGATGTAGTAAGCATTGCTGTAGGCAATTTTGCCTGGGTGTTTTTGCCTTCGGTTTCCGTGTTGTATTTGACAGGATTTTTTGATCTACAATGGGATAAGCCTGTTGGCATTTCATTGGGTTATGTGACTGTTTTGGCAATTGTGGGAACTGCCTTGGCAATGATTTATTTTAACAAAATGGTGCACATAGCTTCGCCTGTTTTTGCCGCTTCGGTTACCTATATTATTCCTGTGGTTGCTTTGTTGTGGGGTATTTGGGACGGCGAACGTATCGGTTTGATGCAGATACTTGCCGGTAGTATTATTTTACTGGGCGTTTATATTGTCAATAAGAAAGAAGCGTAAAAAGCCTGTCTCAAAAGAGTGAAATTTTCTGTCATTTCGAATCCCGTATGTACGGGATGAGAAATCTTCTGCTTGACAATCTATAACTTAACAATTTATACTTTTTGTCAATGTATTTAGTACATAACAAAAATTACAACCCTTTAATTTTTAAGAAAATAAGTGTTAAAATCTTTGGATAAA
>JAMONO010000058.1 GCA_027065715.1 Flavobacteriales bacterium | reverse complement strand
ACAGTGGTTTGTTTCAAAACTTTTCGTTTCCTTTATTATTTGAATATCGAAATTTTTCAATCGACCGATATATAATTAATTTCAATGCCGGTATTCAAATTCAACGCACCGCCAATGCCGTTTTTACCGAAAATTACGAAACCTATTACCTGACCAAAGTAACCAATCGCGGCAGTTGGGATTTTGATTTGGTATTCAAACTCGGTTGGTATTATCAATTTAAACCGGTTATGCTCCAAACCAATTTGGTCTATAAACACCGATTTAACAACCAGTATGAAGGTTATTATGTTTTCAACAACCTTAAAAACAATGCGTTTACCAACGGAAATTATTCATTATCGGGCGATTATATAGGTATAAGTTTTGACATATATTTTCACAAACGAGCACGCGAAGTAGATATGGGTTGCCGAGCCAATACCCAAAGTCAACAAGTAAAAAAAAGACAAAAAGCCGCCCAAAAAGCCAAAGAAAAAGCACGCAAAAGACAAGAAAAAATGAAAAAGAAAAAAGCAAAAAAAATGCGAAAAAAAGCCAAAAAAAAGTGGATTTTCTGGTAAAACATCAAACTTTTTAATTTAAACGAAAATTCTTTATCTTTACCAAAAATTTAAGTTATGTTGATTATAGGAATAGCCGGCGGCACCGGAAGCGGCAAAACAACCGTTGTAAATCAAATAGTTAAAGCCTTTGACAACGACGATGTCGGTATTATTTCGCAAGATTCTTATTATAAAGACAACAAACACTTGTCGTTGGAAGAACGTGCCAAAATCAACTTTGATCACCCGCGTGCCATCGATTTCGATTTGCTATACGACCACCTCACCCGTCTCAAAAAAGGCGAAACCATTAATCAACCTGTTTATTCGTTTGTACAACACACTCGAACAGGCGACACCATCAGCACACACCCCCGCAAGGTTATGATAGTTGAAGGTATTTTGATTTTTAACGACAAACGTCTGCGCGACCTGTTTGACGTCAAAATTTACGTGCATGCCGATTCCGACGAACGCTTGATACGACGTGTGCGTCGCGATATATCCGAACGCGGCAGAACCGTCGATGAAGTGCTAACCCGCTACCAAAATACCCTTAAACCCATGCACGAACAGTTTATTGAACCTACCAAAGCTTACGCCGACCTGATCATACCCAATGACAGACGCAACAAAGTAGCCATTGACGTAATCATCAGCTTGATTAAAAACAATATCTAACATGAATTATCCTTACAAAAATATCACCAACCGATTTGTTATAGCACTACTCTTATTTGTGGTTTGGATTGTATTTATCGACGACAATTCATTGCTATATTTACACGGATTAGACCGTAACATTCAAGAACTTAAAAATAAAAAAGCCTTTTATCAAAACGGCATAAAACAACAAAAAATAGAACTCAAAGACCTGAATGATACCCGAAAATTGCAAAAATATGCCCGTGAAAAACTACTGATGAAAAAAGAAGGAGAAGATATTTATATAATTGAAAACAAATAACTTATGTTTTACAGCGAACCTCGACATCGGCAGCCCCTTCGCATTATATCGGCTGCCTCGACAGGCATAATGTTTGTCTTTTTATTGGGTTACATCTATACACTTTTTAGTATCTATATGCCTTTTGTATATTTCAAATTTATAATAACAGCCGGCTTGGGATTTGCTATTGGATATTTAACCCGTTTCTTGGCTTTCGCATTCAAAATTACAGGAGTTCAAAACAAAATACTCTTGGGTGTATTACTGAGTTTTTTTACCTATTATTTTCATTGGATTGCTTACATTTTATTCCTTATGTGGGAAAAATATCCCGACTTAAAAACATTCTTTTCAAACGCCGGAATGATTACCCGACCTATGTTTTTTCAAATAATTTACAATTTCTATTCACACGGCGCATGGACCTTATTCGGTATCCCTTTCAAAGGATTGGCATTGGGTATAGTCTGGTTAATCGAAGCCTTTTTAGTGTTTGCTTTGCCTGTCAAAATTATTTTGGAAGACAAACCCAAACCTTTTTCATTCAATACCAACTTGTGGTATCCGGTTTATAGTCTATCCGAAAAATTTAAACTCAATCTTTCAAAACCGCAATTGCTCAAACAACTCAAAGAAAACCCTTTAACGGCAATAGAAAAATTGGGCAAAGGTTCACACTTCGACAATTTAAATATTTATCTTTATTATCTCGAAGAAGAACAACAACAATATATCAGTTTTATAAATAACCGTTACGACAAAAAAGGAAATTTAAAAACACAATTTATCATCGAAAATTTTAAAATAGATAAACAAACCGCTCAAAAAATCCTGCAAAAATACCCGTACAAAAAAAACAAATTAAGATTTATTTAACCATTTAATAATCAGTATTTTAATCAAAATTAAAATGGCACAACACAACGATTTGGGTAAACAAGGCGAAGAAATGGCACGACAATATTTAGAAAAAAACGGCTATACCATTTTGGAAACCAACTGGCAATACGGACATGCCGAAATAGATATTATTGCACAAAAAAACAATATTGTGGCAGTAATCGAAGTCAAAACCCGAACTTCCGACCATTACGGCAAACCCGAAGCTTTTGTAAGTAAGAAAAAAATCAAATTGCTCGGTGCCGCAATCAACCATTATATCGAACAAAAAAAACTCGAT
>JAMONO010000057.1 GCA_027065715.1 Flavobacteriales bacterium | reverse complement strand
GAAAGCCGCACTTCAAAATTTATTACGCATGCACGCTTCACACAAAATAGCCATACTCGGTGATATGTTTGAGTTGGGTGAAAGTGCAACTCGCGAACATCAAGCAATAGTAGATTTTGCCGCTCAAAACCAAATTGAAGCTTATTTGATAGGAGAAAATTTTGCTTTAACTCAATCGAATTTTCCCAAGTTTAAAACAACAACCGAATTTGTAAAATCGGGTATATTTGACCGGCTAAAAAACAGTCATATACTCATAAAAGGATCGCGCGGTATGCAACTTGAAAAAATAGTGGAGTAGCTACCGTTTTTCTCTTTCTTTCTGTCGGATAAAGTTTACGATAAGTCTTAGGCTATTATATCATTTTGTGTCTAATACCAGACCGAAATGGTATTAGTTGTGCTTTGGTTATTCTTTTTTGAAACAAGACATTATAACATTTTTTTTGACAAAAAGACACGCCGATTAGACAATTTGACTGTAAATAAATAAGGGGAATGTCTTTTGTAATGAATAAAGTGTAAAAAAATAAAAAAATTATGGAAACACTTTATAAATTACAAAATCGTATCAAAGATTGGTGGATACCGGTTTTAACCGGAGTTGTGTTGGTTTTTGCAGCCTTATGGATAATATTTTTTCCCATAACTTCATTTGTCGGATTAGCTGTGCTCTTTGGGTGGGGATTATTTGCGCAAGGAGGTTTTAATTTTGCTTTTGCCGTTCGTAGTCGTCATGTTTTCAAAGCGTGGATATGGTATTTAATGTTCGGTTTGATTGAAATGGTATTAGGGGCATATTTGTTGTTTCAACCGGAACTGGCAGCGCAAGCACTGATACTTTATTTGGGATTTTGGTTTACGTATATGGGTATTTCACGCATCAGTTTCTCATTTGTAATGAAAGATATGGGAATAAAAAACTGGTGGTGGACGTTGGTCGGTGGAATACTAACGCTGCTATTGGCATCTTTTGTAATATTAAATCCGGTATTCGGACTGTTTAGTCTGGTGTATCTGATTAGTTTTTCTATCTTTGTCATGGGACTTATGGCTATTTCATTTGGCCGGGAACTCAAAAAATTAAATCAATTATTAGAAATATAATCATTATGGTAAAACTTATTATTAAAAATTTAAAAGAAGTTGAAGAAACTTTTCGCAAAGAAATTGAGCAAATTATCAACGAAAAAGCCGAATTTTATCAAAATTTATTTAAAAAATACGACAAGGATTTGACGCTTGAAGTTATTTTCAACAAATCGGCGGCTACTTATTTGGTCAGTGCTTCTATTGATCTCAAAAGCAAAAAAGTATTGATTGCCGAAGAGGACAAAGATCCTGTAAAAGCCGCCAGAGTATTATTTAATGAGTTTAAAAAAGCCGTAAAACGGCAATATGAACTCGAGCGAAAAGATTATGAATATAAACGTAAAAATCGAAAAAAATAAATTTCTGTAATTTTTTTACGAAACTGTTTCAAAAGTGTTTTATTTATAAATGGCACTTTTGAAACAGTTACTTTTTTAGATAGATAAAAAATACGTAAATTTGAGCTTTAAAGCTCCCAATTTATGACTTATTCTACGTATTCCGAAAAATATATCAACCGCGAAATCAGCTGGTTGTCTTTTAACGAACGTGTATTACAGGAAGCTTCCGACCCCAAAGTGCCACTGCTCGAACGCTTACGCTTTGTGGGGATATTCTCTAACAATATGGACGAATTTTTTAAAGTGCGTTATGCCAAAATACAACGCATAAGTCTTGGAAAATTTCCCGAAAAAAGCAAATTTGAAGTGCGTCAAGCTAAAAAATTGCTCAAAGAAATTACAAAAATAGCCATCAAACAGCAAAATGAGATGCGACAAGTACGCAGAGGTATTTTTCAGGAGCTCAAACAACATGATATACATTTGATTGATGAAAGGGAACTAAATAAAAGTCAAGGCGAATTTGTCAAAGATTTTTTTATTAACAAAGTCAGCCCTTCGTTGGTTACCATTGTATTAAACGACTTGCCCGAATTTCCCATTATCAAAGACTCATCGGTTTATTTGGCGGTAAAAATGAGTAAGAAAAAAGGTCGTGAAATCAAAGACGACATAACCGAACCGATATATGCACTGGTCGAAATTCCAACCGACGATTTAGGTCGTTTTGTTGTTTTACCCAAACAAGGAGAAAAAAACTATATTATGTTGCTCGATGATGTCATCCGTTACAATCTCGATGAAATTTTCAACATTTTCGATTACGACCATATCGAAGCACATGTAATAAAAATATCGCGTGATGCTCAATTTGAAGAAGATACCGACCGCACCAAAAGCATCTTGGAAAAAGTAAGTTTTTATGTGCGACAACGTCAAAAAGGCGAACCGGTTCGCTTGATTTATGACGATGCAATTGCTTCCGACACTCTCGAATTTCTTAAACAAAAAATGGGAATAGACGAATTGGATAGTTTGATCCCGGGCGGTCGCATACACAACCACCGCGATTTTATGGGTTTTCCGGATTTAGGCAAAAAAGAATTGCTCTATAAACAATATCCGCAGTTACCCATCAAAGATTTGTCTTTACACGGCAGTATCCTCAAACAAATTAAAGAAAAGGATTATTTGTTGTACGCACCTTATCACAATTACAAATATGTGGTCAAGTTTTTGCGAGAAGCGGCACTGGACCCCAAGG
>JAMONO010000056.1 GCA_027065715.1 Flavobacteriales bacterium | reverse complement strand
CAGATATTGAGAAGGTTATAAAAAAAAGAGCCACCCACGGGACTTGAACCCGCGACCTGCTCATTACGAGTGAGCTGCTCTACCGGCTGAGCTAAGGTGGCTTATGAGTTGCAAAAATACAAACTCAAATTCTATTTTTCAAATGATTTTTGACGCAATTTGATATACCACAATACATATAATATAATGTAAACCATGCCAATACCGGCAAATGCCGGATACGGGTTGTCGGCATCACTTATAGAACCCAAATAAGTCAAAACAAGTGCATAGGGCAATGTGCCCAGTAAATAATATAATAAAAATTTTACAAAATTAAATCGCATCATACCCGATAAACAACAAGTTGCTTCAGGTAGCATGGGCAAAGCTCTGGCAATGATGAGCATGCCAAAACCCAACCGGTGAAAAATACTGTTCACTTCATCAATTTGTTGCTTATCTTTAATCAATATATTAAGCATCTTGGTGCCGGTCAAACGACATAATATATAAGCTATGGTGCCCGACATTAACATACCCGAAGAGGCAGCCAATAAACCGAGTTTAAAACCCAAGACATGTCCGGCATAAGTTACTATCAATATGGTGGGAACCGACAAAAAAACATCCGAAGCCAATAACAAAAAAACGATCAAACTTACAAATATTTTATCGGCTTGTTGTATTTGATGCAAATAGGCTTTGATGTCAGACACACTGAGAATTCCGGTCAAATTGACCAAAACAAAAATCAGTGCGAAAATCCCTATAATGATCAGGTATAATTTTATGAGTGATTTCACAACTTTTTTCGGTTAAATAATACGGATAAAAAAATATAAAAAACAATTACAGCCGGTAAAGCGGCCCATTGTAAAACAAAAACGGCAATTATAGAGGTAGTTATCAAAATGTATTTTTCGCGATTGTTTTGCCACGAAAAATCTTTAAACTTTAAACTGAATAAAGGTATTTCGGCATTGAGTAACCATGATAAAATTAATGTAACCAAAATTAATGATGTCGGATTGAAAAAAAATTTAGCAAGAACAATATAAGAACTGTGATAAATTATCAATGGAAGGGACATAACAAACAAAGCATTTGCCGGTGTGGGCAGTCCGATAAACGAAGTGCTTTGACGTTCATCGATATTAAACTTAGCCAGTCGTAGTGCCGATGCCAAAGCAATGAGTAGTCCGGCAAAAGGCAGCAAGTATTTCGTGTTCCATTCAAAGTTATGCAAAACATCAATTTGGGAAGCATCTTGCAAAAGGAAAAACATAGCAAAAGCAGGGACTACACCACTGGTAACCATGTCAGCCAACGAATCGAGTTGTAGCCCCAGTTGAGAGGAAACACTTAATTTTCGGGCAAACAAACCGTCAAAAAAATCAAAGAATATACCGGAGGCAACCCAAAAAGCAGCCCAAATCCAGTTTCTATCAAAAACAAAAATTAAAGCTATTAAACCTGATAACAGATTAAATAAAGTAATGATATTGGGAATATGTTTTTTCATGTTTTGTCAAATATTTCTTTTTACGGCACATAATACCAAAGAAGACCAATCAATTTTATGCAAAGTTACATTAATTTTTGTCTTGCCAAACCTTGTTCTATATATTTTAAAAAGATAAGTCATTTAGATGTTTTTTTATTAAGAAAAATTGTAAGTATTTTAGTAATTTTGTGTTTAATAATTTCAAACTATGGATAATTTTCAAATACATACAGCTCAAAATATTACCATTGAACAAAATTTGGCGGGAATTTCCAAAAGAATTTTTGCAGCAGTAATAGATACCCTTTTTTTATTGTTGTTTTATTGGTTTTTAATTTATTTGCTCAGCAAAATCGGGGTTTTGGATAAATTTTCAACTTGGTCTTTTATTTCGGTATTGATGTTGCCTTATTTTTTATACTATCCGTTGTTTCAATACTGGAATAACGGGCAAACCCTCGGTAAACAATTGATGAAAATCAGGGTGGTAAAAATTGATAACAGCCACCCGCGTATAGGCGATTTTTTAATCCGTTGGGTATTGCGAATTTTCGAGGTCGATATGCTGCCCGGTGTTGCCATAATTGTTATCTTATTCAACGATAAACGACAACGTTTAGGTGATATAGCTGCTAAGACCACAGTTATTTCCGAAGAAAAAAAGCAAAAAATATCACATAGTATTTTTGAAGAATTGGAAGAGACTTATCAACCGGTTTTTTCGCAAGTTGCCAACTTAAAAGAAAAAGACATTGAATTGATTAAAACTTTGTTTACAGAGGCAAAAAAACAAAAAAATTATAAAATGATGAACGAAATCAGTGGCAAATTGCAGGAAATTTTGCAAGTGCAACGCCCCGACCAAATGACTTCCAAGAAGTTTATCGATACGGTAATTAAAGATTTTAACTATTTTTCGGGAAAATAATGTATTTCAATGACGATTTGACGGTTTTATTGTCTAATATTCAATCGACAAAGTTGTCCGGTTTGTCGGTGCATGACCAAATTATGAATAGTCATGTAAGAAAGCATATCTTTAAAGAAGTAAAGCATTCACATAAACCTCAACAGGCAGCAGTATTAGCCTTGTTGTATCCCGACATCGAAAGACAGGTTCACATGGTTTTTATTTTGCGAAAATCATATAACGGACATCATTCGGGTCAAATCTCGTTTCCGGGTGGAAAAATTGAAAAAAAAGATAAAAATTTACAACAAACGGCTTTGCGTGAAACCCATGAAGAAATAGGAGTATCACCCGATAAAATTACCATCGTCAAACAATTGACACCTGTTTTTATACCCGTTAGTAATTATCATGTAACTCCATTCTTGGCAGTTACACTTCAAACACCTGTTTTTATACCCGACACACATGAAGTCGAACAAATAATCGAGGTCGATTTTGAACAAATTTTAAACAATCCTTTGACAGATATACAAAAAGATTATTTCGGAAAAACTTACAATTTAAAAAGCTTCGATATAAACGGACTTAAAATTTGGGGTGCCACGGCAATGATTTTGGCAGAAGTGCGACAATTATTTAACGAAGTAAAACAAAAAAGTCCATGCAATAAACATGGACTTTTAGGCGGAGAGTGAGGGATTCGAACCCCCGGTGGGTTGCCCCACAACGGTTTTCAAGACCGCCGCTTTCGACCACTCAGCCAACTCTCCTGTAATTTTTTAAAAAAAAACCTTGTAGCGAGGGCGGGAATTGAACCCGCGACCTCCGGGTTATGAATCCGACGCTCTAACCGTCTGAGCTACCTCGCCGTTATTTGTTTGGTCGCTTTCGGGTTGCAAAGATATAAATATTTTTTAAAATTTTGATAAGAAAAAATGCAATATTTTTTATCCTCCGATAAGTATTTGTCTTTGAATAAAATAAATCTAATCGAATTCTTTCTCCGGCTCTTTTAAAAATGACATTTCGTGTATGGTCATTAACAAATCATCAACCATCTTTTGGGTTGTAGGCTTAAAAAACAATAAAAACAATAAAGCTGCGGCTGCCATTAACAAAAAAACCTTATTGCCGGTATCGGCAAATAAATAAACATTGTAAAAACCGCTTGCCTCTATCAATGACCATTTTAAAATTAGCAATTGAAAATAAACTTGCAATTTTTCTCGTGCCGTGCCTTGCATGGAGGCATGTATCAATATTTTTTCAGTGGCAAAATATATTATAATGTATGCACCAAACACCGACATAAAACCTAAAAAAATTAAAAAATCGGGTTGGGCAAAGTCAAAATAAGTCTTTTGGGTAATAAAATAAAAAATGCTCATACTCAATATTAACCCGAACAAAATCATAAAATAAACAAGATTAACCCTATTGTAATATTGTTTGAAATTTTTGTGTTTACCTAACATTTTTTCCGATTTTGCGCATAAAAATACAACTTTTTTTGAAATATTAAAGCGAATTTTATCATTTGTTGTGGATTTTAGTATTTGATTTTTTAACATTTATAATAAAAATCGCTCTTTTCTTAACAAAAACTTAATAAAATATTGAAAATCAAAATAATAATTCATTTGCAAAAAAGTTATTAACAAAGTGGTAAAAAGTGGTAAAATGTGCAGAATTTTGTGTAATTTTGGACTATAAAGTTTTTATAACTCAATGAAGTCTCTCAACGGAACATATTATTGCAAAATGGACGCCAAGGGCAGAATAATGCTGCCTGCCGAGTTGCGTAAACAATTGGCTGATTTGCAAATAGACGATTTCGTATTGAAAAGAGCCGTATTTCATAAAAACTTGGAAATGCACCCCAAAAACGAATGGGATAAATTAATGCAAAAACTCAATAAACTCAATCGTTTTAAGAAAAAAAACATTGATTTTTTAACCCGTTTTCTCGCCGGTGTGCGAAATGTAAATATTGACAATACCGGTCGATTACAAATACCCAAAGATTTGGTAAGCGTGGCAGGCTTGAAAAAAGAAGTGGTCATAGCTTCGCAAATCAATATTTTGCAGGTTTGGGATAAGGATAATTACGAAAAATTCTTGCAAGAAAGTGTTGAAGATTTTAGCGAATTGGCTGAAGATGTAATGGGCGATATAGATTTTGACGATGAATAATCCGAATTCGGCATATCACATTCCGGTTTTGTTAAAAGAAACAGTCGATGGTTTAAATATTAAACCGGACGGCACTTATGTCGATGTAACTTTTGGCGGTGGAGGGCACTCGCGTGAAATATTGAGCCGGTTAAATCAAAACGGACGTTTGTATGCTTTTGACCAAGATGAAGATGCTCAAAAAAACAAAATCGATGACCCGCGTTTTACGCTGATTGAAGCCAATTTTGGCAACTTGAAAAATTTTTTGCGTTTGGAGGGTGTGCGACAAGTGGATGGTATTTTGGCTGATTTGGGTATTTCGTCCCATCAAATCAATGTTCCCGAAAGGGGCTTTTCGACCCGTTACGACCAAAAATTGGATATGCGGATGGATAAAAACGCAAGGGTTACCGCTTATGAAGTCGTCAATTTGTATGACGAACGCAGATTGAAAAATATTTTTTCGCAATATGGCGATTTACGAAATGCCGCAACATTGGCACATGCTATTGTTAAAGCTCGAGAACAAAATCCGGTAAAAACAACCGGACAGTTGAATGAAATTGTTTCCAAACATTTTCCAAAACTCAAGCTGAATAAATTTTTGGCAAAATTGTATCAAGCAGTCAGAATTGAAGTAAACGGCGAAATGGAAGCTTTAAAAAAACTTTTGGAACAAGCGGCGCAAATCATTAAACCCGGAGGGCGTTTGAGTGTAATATCGTATCACTCGCTCGAAGATAGATTGGTGAAACGTTATATGCGAGACGGTATGTTCGAAGGACAACCCGAAAAAGATATTTACGGCAATGTATCGGTGCCGTTTAAACGCATAGGAAAACTGATTGTTCCTTCGCAAGACGAAATAAAACAAAATCCGAGAGCCCGTAGTGCTAAATTGCGTATAGCCGAAAAACTGTAAATTATGAGTATCTGGTCAATCATCAAAGCAGAATATTTAATCAATGAAAATGCAACCAAAAATTGGCTCTTTGTGTTGATGTTGATTGTTATGGGTTTAACCATAATCAATCTCTCCCACAGTGCCGATGCCAAAGTGAAAGAAATTGTTAGGCTCAACAAAGAAATCAAAGCTTTGCGTTCCGAGTATGTCGAACTCAAAGCCAAAGTAATGAAACGTAAAATGGCTTCGGATGTTATTAACAGATTAAAAGCCGAAAACTTTGTTTTGCCCAAAAAACCACCCGTAAAAATTGTAGTAAATGAAAAATAACGATATGAATCATACCGATATTATCAAAAGAAGCCTTTTGGTTTTCTTGATATTGTCCGTATTCGCTGTTTTGATAGTGGCGAAATTGATTCATATTCAATATATTGACGGAAACAAATACAGGGCTTTGGCACAAAAATATACGGTTAAAGAATTTGTGATCAAAGCCAACAGGGGCAATATTTATGCACAAGACGGTAGTTTGTTGGCAACTTCGGTGCCTAAATACGACATAGCTATTGATCCGGTTTCACCCTCTAATCACAATTTTAACAAATATATCGATGCACTTTGCCAAAAACTGTCTTTCAAAACGGGTATCCCTCAATCGGAGTGGAAACAAAAATTGGTAAAAGCCCGCAAAAAGGGTAAACGCTATGTACGTGTACTGCGTGGCTTGGATTATTATGAATACTTGAACGTAAAAAAATATCCGCTTTTCAATTTGGGTATGTATAAAGGAGGTTTCATTGCCGAATTACATACGGTTAGAGCTTATCCTTTGGGAAGGGTTTTGCGACGCACCATCGGTTTTGACAGGGGGGTCGGTAACCGTGCCGGATTAGAAGGTGCTTATGCTTCATATTTGAGAGGAAAAGACGGTATGCAAAAACGTCAAAAAATACAATACGGCGTGTGGAAACCGCTTAGCGATATCAATGATGTGGAACCCCAAGACGGATATGATATCATAACTAACATTGATGTGGATATGCAAGATATGGCACATCAAACATTGTTGCATCAGCTTCAAAAATTTGAAGCCGACCATGGTAGTGTCGTGGTAATGGAAACCAAGACCGGTGCCATTAAAGCCATGGTCAATTTGGGTAAGACCCAATCGGGCAACTACGAAGAATTACGAAATTATGCCGTATTTGAAACACACGAACCGGGCTCAACTTTTAAGCTGTTTTCGGTAATGGCACTTCTCGAAGACAAAGTAGCCGATACAGCCGATATAGTCAATACCGGAAAAGGTATTTACAAAATATATAATAAATATGTAAGAGATGCGCATCATGGAGGTATGGGTAAATTGACTTTAAAACAGGTATTGGAAAAAAGTTCAAATGTCGGTGTTGTCAAAATGGTGTATGAACACTATAAGAATCACCCCGAAAAGTTTGTCAATCGACTATACAATTTCGGTATTCATGAAAAAACAGGAATAGATATTAAAGGAGAAGGCAAACCTATTATACCCGACCCCAAAGATTCTTCGTGGAGTGGTATTTCTTTGCCTTGGATGGCGTATGGTTACGGGGTTGAATTGACCGATATACAAATGCTTACCTTTTACAATGCAATTGCCAATAACGGCAAAATGATGAAACCGTATTTGGTCAATTCCGTTAAATCTTTTGACAAAACCGTCAAAGTTTTCAAACCGCAGGTGCTCAATTCGTCATTGGCTTCGCCAAATACCATACGCAAAATGCAAGATATGTTGCGTGGTGTGGTAATGAGAGGTACAGCTGTCAATATTAACAGTCCGTATGTTTCGATAGCAGGAAAAACCGGAACCGCTCAAACCGAATATTGGAAAGGCAAAGGGCAATACGTGGCTTCTTTTGTAGGTTATTTTCCGGCAGATACACCCAAGTATTCCATGATAGTGGTTATACACAAACCCAATCCCGAAAAAGGTTATTACGGTAATGTGGTGGCAGCACCGGTGTTTAAAGAATTAGCCGAATATATTTACGGCAAAATGCCACGACAAAAAGTTTTGGCAATGCCCGAAAATTTGCCGGTAAAAAATCTTGATAAAATCTTGGAAAAATACAAAACCGTTATGCCCGATGTGCGTGGTTTGTCAGCCAAAGATGCACTGTTTGTGTTAGAAAATATGGGATTGAAAGTTATAATGAAAGGAAGCGGTATTGTCAAAAAACAATCGGTGCCGCGAGGTGAACGTATCAAGAAAAAACAAATAATCGAATTGCAATTATCGTGAAAAATTTACAAGACATATTAACCGGTATTAAGCCGAAAGAAATTACAGGTATTTTGCCCCAAACCATTGCAAATGTTCAATATGACTCGCGTCGTATTCAAAACGGTGATGTTTTTGTGGCACTTAAAGGAACGCTTACCGATGGTCATGATTACATACCGCAAGCCGTTCAAAAAGGAGCACAGGTAGTCGTGGTAGAAAAAAAACAAACCGATTTGCCCCAACATGTTGCCCAAATACAAGTTGCCGATACACACGAAGCTTTAGCCCTGTTAGCCGCCAATTTTTATGATAACCCTTCAAAAAAATTAAAACTGATTGGCATAACCGGCACCAATGGCAAAACCACTACGGCGAGTTTGTCGTATCAATTATTTCAAAAAGCGGGGTATCAAACCGGATTGCTTTCGACCGTTGAAGTGTTAATTGACAGTCAATCTTATCCGGCAACTCATACAACTCCCGACCCGTTGATGATTAACTATTATTTAAATCTAATGGTGCAAGCCGGTGTTACCCATGCTTTTATGGAAGTGAGTTCGCACGGAATTGATCAAAAAAGAACAGCAGGGCTCGATTTTGACGGCGCCGTATTTACCAATTTAACACATGATCATTTGGATTATCACAAAACTTTTATCAATTATCGCGATACCAAAAAAAGTTTTTTTGACAATTTGAAAAATGAAGCTTTTGCACTGGTAAATATCGATGATAAAAACGGTGCTTTTATGTTACAAAACACACCGGCACAAAAATATACGTATGCTTTGAAAAATCCGGCGGATTATAAAGTCAAAATTTTGGAACAAAATTTTTCGGGCATGCTGCTGACAATCAACAATATGGATGTGTGGGTGCGTTTGGTAGGCAAATTTAATGCTTATAATATTTTAGCGGTTTTTGCTATTGCCGATTTGTCGGGCATGGAACCTTTTGATATACTAAAAATACTCAGTGAACTACCCGGTGCTCCGGGACGATTTGAATTGATTGTATCACCCGAAGGAAAAATAGCCGTAGTCGATTATGCCCATACCCCCGATGCACTTGAAAATGTTTTAAAAACCATTAATGATATACGTCCCAAAAACACCGAAAAGTTGATAACGGTGGTTGGTGCCGGAGGCAATAGAGACAAATCCAAACGTCCCGAAATGGCAAAAGTAGCCGCACGCTTAAGCGATACGGTGATTTTTACCTCCGATAACCCCCGCGACGAAGATCCCGAACTAATCATTGACGATATGGAAAAAGGTGTGCCCGGTGAACATTATCGCAAAACCTTGCGTATAATCGACCGACGACAAGCCATCAAAGCAGCAGGAAAACTGGCTGATGCAGGTGATATTATCCTCATTGCAGGCAAAGGACACGAAGATTATCAAATTGTCAAAGGCATAAAATCATACTTTGACGATAGAAAAGAAATAAAAAAAGTATTCGGATTGATAAATTAACCGCTTATGTTATACCATATTTTTACTCAAATATTAGATAATTTTCCCGGAGCCGGATTGTTTAATTACCTGTCTTTTAGGTCGGTATTGGCTTTTATTACCGCTTTGCTTTTTTCTCTTTTGGTGGGTAAGCGAATCATCAATCGCTTGCGACGTATGCAAATAGGTGAAACCGTACGCGATTTGGGGCTCGACGGACAAAAGTCAAAAGAAGGAACACCGACCATGGGAGGAATTATCATTATTTTGGCAACCTTAATTCCCATATTGCTCTTTACCGATTTGAGCAATATATACATTCAAATGTTGCTATTTACTTTATTGTGGATGGGTGCTATTGGTTTTGCCGATGATTATATCAAAGTGATAAAAAAAAATAAAGAAGGCTTGGCGGGTAAATTCAAAATTTTGGGACAATTGGGTCTATCCGTCGTTATTGCAACTGTTATGCTGACAAGCAACGATGTAAGTATCCGAACCGAAGATCACAGTTTACAAGTTCAAACCCGAAAACCTTTAGGTGAACGTTTTAAACCGGCTGAAAAATCTTTGAAAACAACCATACCTATGATTAAAAACAATGAGTTTGACTATGCTTCTGTTTTACGAATGATTAGTCCGTCACTCGAAAAATTTACTTGGTTGTTTTTCGTATTGGTCGTTATTTTTATTATAACGGCGGTATCCAATGCTGCCAATTTAACCGACGGTATAGACGGATTAGCTGCCGGAACATCGGCTATTATTATTGTGGCTTTGGCAGTCTTGGCTTGGGTGTCGGGCAATATTTTGGTAGCCGATTATTTAAACATAATGTATATCCCCAAAATAGGTGAAGTTTCGGTGTTTATCAGTGCTTTTGCAGGTGCCTTGGTGGGTTTTTTGTGGTTCAATGCTTTTCCGGCACAAGTTTTTATGGGCGATACCGGAAGTCTAACCATTGGAGCCATTATAGCCGTAGTGGCACTTTTTATCAGAAAAGAACTGTTGATACCGATTTTAGCAGGAATTTTTGTTGCCGAAAATGCGTCGGTTATCATACAACGATTTTGGTTTAAATATACCAAAAAACGATATGGCGTAGGACGAAGGGTGTTTTTAATGGCACCGATACACCACCATTTTCAAAAATTGGGTTGGCACGAAAACAAAATTGTCGTCCGCTTTTGGATCGTAGGTATCATTTTGGCAGCCGTAAGTATCATAAGTCTCAAAGTCAGATAAAATTAACATCAAACAAATTTATTATAAACAAACAGTCATGCACACAAATAACAAAATTGCAACCAATAGAACCACACAAATGATAGCAAATCGTAAACAGCAGTTACGCAAGCGTTTTCGTCCTTTTACGGGGGTAGCACACCGATTGGAACAAATTCGTATCAAAAACGGTGTGGTTTTTATCAACGATTCTAAAGCCGAAAACGTCAATGCTACTTATTTTGCTTTGCAAAGCATACAAAAACCGATTGTGTGGATTGCAGGCGGAAACGATGCGCTAACCGATTATTGGGAACTCATGTCATTGGTGCGACAAAAAGTCAAGGCAATTGTTATGATCGGTCAAAACAACGAACGCTTATTGCACTTTTTTGCACCGGTTATGTCGCAAATGTATGAAGTAAATGATATGAATGAAGCCGTTCAACTGGCATATCGATTGAGTGAACCCGGTACCAGCGTGTTGCTGTCGCCGGCTTGTAAACCCGATTGGCGTTACCCCGATTATCAAAGCAGAGGAGAAGTTTTTGTTAAAGCGGTAAATCATAAATTATAAATTGAATTAAAATGTTTCGAATATTTAATAAAATATCAGGCGATAAACAAATGTGGGTATATACCGTTTTGCTCATGTTGTTCTCCTTTTGGATTGTGTATAGTGCCAGTAGCAATTTGGCTAATGTGTATGGCAAATCATCGCCCTTGTTTTTCGGAGTGAAACATTTTATACATGTTGCTATCGGTTTGTTGATAATATTTTTTACCCACAAAATTAATCCGCGATATTTTTCTCATTTATCGCGTGTAGGTGTGCCCGTTATGGCACTTGTATTATTGTTTACTTTGGCAAAAGGGGCTACTGTGGGGGGCGCCAATGCCAGTCGTTGGATACGTATTCCTATGTTGGGCAGTGTGCAACCTTCAACCATTGCTTTTGTGTTTTTGATGATGTTCTCGGCAAGATTTTTCGGAAAAAACGATTTGCAACAAATCAATTTTACTCAAGCCCTTAAATCTTTTTGGATTTGGGTATTTATTATTGTCGGATTGATATTGCCGGCTAATTTATCAACCGCAGTTTTGGTATTTTCCATGGTTATTTTGGTGGCAATTTTAGCCGGTTATCCTTTGGGCGAATTGTTAAAAGTCTTTGGAATGGGATTGTTGGGATTGGTGTTTTTGATTTTGGTCTTAAAAGCTTTTCCCAACCGATTGAGTAACCGATTGGATACATGGCAAAGCCGTATCGAAAACTTTTTTCAACCCGAAAACCAAGCGGGTAATTTGCAATTGGACGATAAACATTATCAATCTACACAAGCTAAAATCGCCATTGCCAAAGGCGGATTATTCGGATTTCGTCCGGGTAAAAGCGTGCAAAAGAATTTTTTGCCGCAATCGGTGTCGGATTTTATTTATGCCATCATTATTGAAGAATACAGTTTGACAGGCGGTTTGGTTATTTTGTTTGTATATATGATGTTGGGCTTACGTATGTTTATAATTGCCAAAAAAGCTCATGATATATATTTTAAGTTGTTGGTATTGGCGGTGGGTTTTCCCATTATTTTTCAAGCTTTGGCAAATATGGCGGTAGCCGTAGGCTTGTTTCCGGTTACCGGACAGCCATTGCCCTTATTGAGTTCGGGCGGTACTGCCATTTGGATGACCAGTTTTGCCATAGGTATTATATTAAGTGTCAGTAGGAATACCGAATTGCAGGAAAAAGGAGATCTGGAAGAATTTGTAACAGAATGAAAAATAAATTGTAGCAATAGTCATTTGGGAAGTAAGCCCAAAATTTATAAAAAGTTTGAACCAATAAAGTATGTCAAAACAAATCAAACATATCAAAGTAATAATAAGCGGAGGAGGAACCGGAGGGCATATTTTTCCCGCTTTGGCTATTGCCAATGAAATAAAGTTACGCCACCCCGATGCCGAAATATTGTTTGTAGGTGCCAAAGGACGTATGGAGATGGAAAAAGTGCCGGCGGCAGGCTATCCCATCAAAGGCTTGTGGATATCAGGAATTAACAGAACACAAATGTGGAAAAACCTTGTTTTTCCTTTCAAACTATTGTCAAGTTTGTATAAGTCCTATCGCATCATTAGACAATTTAAACCCGATTTTGTAGTAGGAACGGGAGGATTTGTCAGCGGAGCAATTTTGTA
>JAMONO010000055.1 GCA_027065715.1 Flavobacteriales bacterium | reverse complement strand
TAAAATTTATTCCGATAAAAGAATATTGCGTAAAATATTGAATTTTACTAATTTTTCTCCCGATAGTGTTCGGTTTAAATACCGGCAGGTTTTAAATTCTATTGAAGGAGAACAACCCTCGCTTTTGCCGACACCAAAAGATTATGTTTTGGAGGCAGTGCTACATTTTTCTCCTGAACAAATCAAAGAAATACAATATGTGGCAGACCAAATTCCCAATATAAACCAAGATTTTATTTTACCATACATATTTGCTTGGATACCCGAAAAAGACCGGTTGAAAAAATCGGATTTTTTACTGGCAAAAGAATACAAAGGCAGTATTTTCTTCCCTTACGGAACTGCCAAAATGATGATTAATAAAAACACGGTATATCTGATTGCTTTAACTCACTAAATATTCTAAAATCATACAATTATGAGCCAAACCTTTAATAAACGGATTTACACCCCAAAACTCTACATAACGGACTTATTTTTCATTTGTTCCAATTTTTTCAGAATTATCAAAGTATCACGCGAAAAAGAAATCAGAGAACTAATGGATAAAATCCTTTTGGTGGTAACCGGCATCAACAATTGCAAATATTGTACGTGGATTGATGCAAAAATTGCCTTAAACGATGGTATTGATAAAGAAAATGTATTACATATTTTAAGACAAAATTTTCACACCGATGCTAACAAAAAAGAGTTGCCCGCTTTAATTTACGCACAAAATTTTACGGAAACCAACCGACACCCCGAAGCAAAGATTGTTAAGAACTTATATAATACCTACGGCGAAGAAACCGCCGATAAAGTTAAACTTGCCGTGCGAGTGGTAACTTTTGGCAATATGTATTTTAATACATGGTTGGCTGTGTTAAGCAGATTTAAAGGTAAACCCGCACCCAATAGCAATATCTTGTTTGAAATTCCTTATTTTATCTGCAATGCCTTTAAGATTATTCCGATAATGCTATGGCGAAGATTTGATAAAAATGTAATTTCTATTTAATAATAAAAAAATGTAACAAACAGTGTAAATGAAACCGGTTTTAGTTTACTTAACCCTGATTTTTATGCTTTTTGCATGCAAAAGGAAAAATAAAAAAATAACTTATATTCGGAAAAAAACAAATCCAATTATTCAAATTCAATTTGAACGCACCGCTTGTTACGGCAAGTGTCCGGTTTTTAAATTAACCCTCAATCCAAACGGAACCGCCGATTTTGAAGGCATAAAATATGTAAAATTTATAGGTAAAGGATCGGCTATAATTCCGGTAAACGTTTTTCAAAATTTAAAGCAAAAATTAGACAGTATGGACGTGCGAAATCTTAAAAGCGAGTATTCGGTAAATGTAACTGACAATCCAACGGGATATTTATCGATTTTGTTTGAAGATTTTTCGGTAAAAAATATTAAAGATTACGGATTACGAGGCACTCCCGAGTTAAAACAAGTATATAAACAATTAACCGATTTGGCTAAACAAACCCAATGGAAATCAATTGAAAATGAAAAATAGTATTGTTAAAACAGCCCTTCCCTTGACCATTATTACGTTTATTCTTTATACCAAATGGTGGTTGGTAGAACGGAAAGTTGGTGGTATGGAAATCATTTACGGATTTCCGTTTCCGTTTATGGCAAACGGAGCCACTTCGCTAACATTTACTTTTTTTATACAAGAGTTTGTTTTGGATTTTACGGTATATTTTCTGTTTTGGTGGAGTGTTTTGTTCTTTATTAATCGGTTTGTAAAAAAAATATTATGGCATCGCAGGTTTTGGATACCATTATGGTTGTTTACTTTGTTTCTTATGATGTTTACATCGTTGTTATGGTCAGATGGAGCAAATTTATATCGTTTAAAAAACAATCAAGAATACAAGGTATTAAAAAGCGGTTTTCATTATGTTGGTGATGATAAAACAAGAAAAGAATGGCTGAAAGAAAAGTAAAATTTAACGCAGAAACTTTAAAAAACCGTATTCCTGTTTGGATAGCTTTATCCGAATTGTATTTGGATACCGAAATAAATGAAAATACGTTAAAATACATTGCAAATGAAATTAAAAAAAGCTCTTATACCATACAAGAAGTATTGGACATTAACAAATATGAAGTTTTTCCGGTTTTGTATTCCAATTTGATTTCGGTGGTTGGTATTTGGGATATGTTTGATGAAGAATGGCTGGTCAATTCCATCTTAAAATCATACAAAAAAAATGTATTTTTTAGAGCTAAAAGTGCATTTTTGTATTTTTTATTTAATAAAAATATTGACAACCGAATAAAAAAATTGTTGCAATATGTAGATTATAACAATTAAGGTTTGATAATTGTTTTTAAAAATTTGAAACGATATAACAAATTTCCATAATTATGTAACAGTTCTATTTTGTTGAGTGGTATTTTAGCCGAATAAATATTAAATATGCTCAATAAGATTATCAAGTTTTTAATAGAAAACAAGTTAGTAACTTTCATATTAATATTGCTGTTTGTGTTATGGGGTATGGCTACGGCGCCTTTCGATTGGGATTTGCCTATTCCTGTCGATAAGGTTGCCGTAGATGCCATCCCCGATATAGGCGAAAATCAACAAATTGTTTTTACCAAATGGGAAGGTCGTTCGCCACAAGATATTGAAGATCAAATTACTTATCCATTAACATCGGTATTATTGGGCATACCGGGAGTAAAAACCATTCGTAGTTCATCAATGTTCGGTTTTTCGTCTATCTACATTATTTTTGATGAAAATGTTGATTTTTATTGGAGCAGAAGTCGTATTTTAGAAAAAATCAATTCTCTTCCCAAAAGTCTTTTGCCCAAAGACGTGCAACCTGTCTTGGGACCCGATGCTACCGGTTTGGGTCAAATATTTTGGTACACTTTGGAAGGACGTGATAAACAAGGAAAAGTTACCGGAGGTTGGGATTTAAACGAGTTGCGAAGCATACAAGATTATTATGTAAAATATGCTTTGGCTTCTGCCGGAGGTGTTTCGGAAGTTGCCTCCATAGGTGGTTTTGTTCAAGAGTATCAAGTAGATATAAACCCCGACAAACTTAAAGAATATGATATATCGTTACAACAAGTGGTCGATGCAGTCCGTAAGACCAATAAAGAAGTAGGAGCCAAAACTTTGGAAATTAATAGGGTTGAATATTTTGTAAGAGGTTTAGGCTATGTCAAATCGGTGGCTGATATTGAAAAAACGCTTGTAAGTATGCACAATTCCATACCTGTTTTGTTAAAAGACATTGCAAGAGTTCAACTCGGTCCGGCAGATAGAAGAGGTATGCTCGATAAAGAAGGTGCCGAAGTTGTAGGCGGTGTTGTTGTGGCTCGTTATGGCGCCAACCCTATGAAAGTAATTCAAAATATTAAACAAAAAATTAAAGAAATAAGTAGCGGTTTGCCAAAAAAAACACTCAAAGACGGACGTATTTCACAACTGACAATAGTGCCTTTTTACGACAGAACCGAATTGATACAAAAAACACTCAATACTTTAAACGAAGCTTTAAGTCTTGAAATTCTTATAACTATTTTGGTTATTGTATTGATGGTTTTCAATTTACGTGCATCAATTTTGATTTCGAGTTTATTGCCGGTTGCAGTATTAATGGTGTTTGTTGCCATGAGGTATTTTGGTGTCGATGCCAATATAGTCGCTTTGTCGGGTATTGCAATAGCCATTGGCACTATGGTTGATGTTGGGGTAATATTAACCGAAAATATAATCAGACACTTGTCTCAAACCCACCGGAGTGTTAATAAGGCCGTTTATAAAGCGGTAAGCGAAGTATCCGGTGCCATACTTACGGCAGTAGCAACTACCATTATCAGTTTTTTGCCGGTATTCACCATGACCGGTTCCGAAGGCAAGTTGTTTAGACCTTTGGCTTTTACCAAAACCATGGCGCTTGTGGCTTCATTAGTGGTAGCCCTGTTTTTTATACCGCCTCTTGCAGCTGCTGTTTATAATAAAACAAAAGCAAATAAATATGTAAAAATCTCAATCAATTTATTATTGTTAATAATGGGTTTCAGCATCATATTTACCGGTGTTTACGAAGGGATTATTTTGATTGTTTGGGCAGGTGTGCAAATTATATTCCTATATAAACCGGTGATAATGTCCGAAAAATCAAAAAAATATTTGTTTATAGTTATATCAGCCGTATCGGTTTTGTTGATTTTAACCAAGTCGTGGAAACCTATGGGGTTGCACCACTCTTTTACGATTAATTTTATTTTTATAGCCGTCATAAGTTTGGGTTTATTAGGATTGTTTGCAATTTTTAAGCTCTATTATACAAATATGTTAAATTGGGCTTTGCAACATAAATTACTTTTTCTTACCCTCCCTTTTTCGTTGTTTATAGCAGGTATTTTTGCCATGAAATCTTTGGGAAAAGAATTTATGCCGGCTCTTAACGAAGGTGCTTTCTTATTGATGCCAACCACGATGCCGCATGCCGGAATTGCCGAAAACAAAAAACTTTTGCAACAACTTGATATGGCTGTAGCACAAATACCCGAAATCAAAACAGTGGTTGGAAAAGCCGGCAGGGTTGAAAGTGCTTTGGATCCCGCTCCTTTATCAATGTTTGAAAACATAATCGATTATTATCCCGAATATTTAACAAATATTAAAGGAAAACTTCTAAAATATAAACAAAATAACGAAGGTTTGTTTTTGTGTAACAACGGTAAATGGTTGGCTGACGGTAAAATTTCTCCCGATGAATATCAAAATTTAAAAACCAAATACAAAGAAAATTTACAATATTTTTCATCCGTCAAAAACTTTGAGAACTTACTTATACCCGATAATCATGGTCAAATTTTTAGAGCATGGCGCTTTCATATTCATTCCACTGACGATATTTGGAACGAAATAATCAAAGTAACCCGACTGCCGGGTATGACATCAGCCCCCAAACTACAACCTATTCAAACGCGATTGGTGATGTTGCAAACCGGCATGCGGGCGCCAATGGGTATTAAAATTAAAGGACAAAACATCGATACCATACAAGCTTTCGGTTTTAAATTGGAAAAAATATTAAAACAAGTTGATGGTATTAAAAAAGAATCGGTATTTGCCGATAGAATTGTAGGCAAACCTTACTTGTTGTTTAAAATAAACAGAGAAAAAATAACCCGATACGGTTTGCATATTTCGGAAGTTCAAAAAACAATCGCTACGGCTGTCGGTGGAAAAGTGGTAAGTCAAACAATCGAAGGACGCGAACGTTATGACATACGAATTCGATATCCGAGAGAATTGAGAGACAGCCCACTGCACTTAAACAATATTTTGATTAAAACACCTTCCGGAATACAAATCCCTTTAAAAGATGTAACCGATATTTTGTATGAACACGGACCGCAAAATATCAAAAGTGAAGATACTTTTATGATAGGATATGTATTGTTTGATAAAACAAAAGGTCAAGCCGAAACCGATGTGATAGAAAAAGCAAAACATACCATTAAACTTGCCATACAACAAGGCGAGTTAGTTATTCCCAATGGAGTAACATACAATTTTACGGGAACTTACGAAAACCAAATCAGAGCCGAAAGAACTTTGTCTGTCGTAGTGCCGTTGGCATTGCTGCTTATCTTTTTGATTTTATATTTTCAATTCAAATCCGTAGCGGTTTCTTTTATGGTATTTAGCGGAATAGCCATAGCCTTTGCAGGAGGTTTTATTTTATTGTGGCTGTACGGTCAAAACTGGTTTTTAAACTTCGAATTAATCGGAGAAAATTTGCGTGATGTTTTTAATATCAAAACCGTTAATTTGAGTGTGGCGGTCTGGGTAGGTTTTATTGCCCTGTTTGGTATTGCAACCGACGACGGAGTAGTTATGGCTACGTATTTAACACAAGTTTTTAAACACAATAAACCAAGCAATAAAAAACAGATAAGAGAAGCTGTATTGGAAGCCGGAAGCAAACGCATTCGTCCTTGTTTAATGACAACCGCTACAACTATTTTGGCTTTGATACCGGTATTAACTTCCAAAGGACACGGAAGCGACATTATGATACCAATGGCTATCCCTGCGTTCGGCGGCATGCTTGTCGCACTTATAACTTTGTTTGTTGTGCCGGTTTTGTTTAGTTGGTGGAAAGAAAACGATTTAAAATAACAAACTAAAACAAAAAAATGAAATTAATACTAATAACTTTTCAACAACTATTGGTAATATTTTGTCTATTGACAGCAATGTTTTCTTACGGACAAAATTTAGATGACTATATCAATATGTTAAAACAAAATTCGATTAATCTAAAAGCCCGATTGTATGACGAAAAAATAAATATCGAAAAAATTAATGAAGCAGACACCTATCCCGATACCCAAATAAGCTTTGGTATATATGCTTTGCAACCCGAAACTCGGGTGGGAAATCAAACTTACAAAATAGGTATATCGCAAGTATTACCTTGGTTTGGTACTCAAAATACCGAAAAAAAATATTTACAAAACAAAGCACAATTATCGTTGTTTGATACACAACTGCAAACCAAACAATTGATATTGCAACTTAAAACTTTGTATTTTCAATTATATGCACTTCAAACCGAAGCGGAAATTTTAAAAGAAAATAAACAAGTGTTGAAAACATACGAAAGTATGGCTCTGGCTGCTCTGTCCAACAATAAATCAAGCATGACTGACGTATTAAACATTCGCATCAAAAAAAATGAATTGCATGTGCGTATCTTTCAAAGTTTAAATAAAATAGATGCCATAAAAGAACAATTTAACCGTATGCTCAATCGCGATTTGCAATTGCCGATTAATATACCCGAAAAATTGGATGTAACCGATATATTACCCAACAAATCAACAGTAACACGACACCCTTTGTTGCAAAAAAATATACATAATATGAATGTAATTTCAGACCAAATGAAATGGTTAAAAAAACAATCATATCCAAAAATACTATTGGGTTTGGACTATATTTCGGTTAGTCCGCAAGCAGCTCAAATAGAACATAACGGAAAAGATATTTTGTTACCCCGATTGGGTTTGTCAATACCTTTGTTTAATCATAGGTATAAATCTCAAATTGAACAATTGAAAATAAAAAAACAACAAATTCACTTTCAAAACCAACAAATGGAAAATGACTTGAAAGACGCACTTATTATTGCAAAAACAGAATTAGAAAATCAAATTGTGCAAATTATGGCAGCCGACAAAAATATTGCTCAAAGCCAACGTTCCATAGATATTACATTGAAATCTTATGAAACCGGTATGCTCGACTTTGATAAAATTATACAGTTGCAATTGCAAAAAATAAAATACCAATTAATAAAGATTCACGCCGTTCAAAAAGCTTTTGAACAACAAGCTCGTATTGACTTTTTAACAGATTAAAAACCAATAATATGAACAAAAAAAATATATTATCAGCCATACTTTTATTATTGATAGGAATTTGGACAGGAAAAATGATTTTTTCAAATGAAAATACATCAACTTTGGTTCAATCACCTCGGTCAAATACAAATAACCGGCAACATTGGACCTGTTCCATGCACCCGCAAATAGATTTACCTCACCCCGGACAATGTCCTATTTGTGGTATGGATTTAATACCCAAAGAAAATAATCATGAACAAAATAACAATACCGTTGAACTTTCACAATATGCCATGAACTTGGCTGACATTCAAACTATCAAAATAAATGGTAATTTTGCTCATAATAATCTCACAAATTATCTGTCTTATCCGGGAACCATTAAAATAAATACCGATAAATCTGCCGTTCAATCGGCCCACTTCGGAGGTCGTATTGAAAAACTTTTTTTTCAAAGCAAAGGTGATTATATTGCCAAAGGCTCCAAAATAGCCTTATTATATTCGCCCCGGCTCGTTACAGCCCAAAATGAATTATTGGAAGCGCTTTATATCAAAAACGAACAACCCGAATTGTATAAGGCAGTTCGTAACAAATTGAAAAATTGGAAACTTTCGGAAAAGCAAATTAATAAAATTGAAAACTCCAAAAAGCCTATAATAAACTTTCCAATGTATGCCGATAAGAACGGTTATATTCTACAAGTTTTGGTAAAATCGGGTAACCACGTTAAGGAAGGAACTCCCATGTTTCAATTGGCGGATTTAAAAACGGTTTGGGCTGTTTTTGATGTATATGAAAGAGATATTCAACTTTTTAATATCGGTCAGCATGTCCAAATAATAATCAATGCGTATCCCGACGAAACTTTTTCGGCAACAGTCGATTTTATCAGTCCTGTATTAAACCAAAAAACCGGAACCATACAAGTAAGAGCGCTTCTTTCAAATCTAAAAAATAAACTAAAACCCGGTATGTTGCTAACTGCACAAATTAAAGTTCATAGCAATAAAAACAACATACAAATACCCAAATCGGCTGTATTGTGGACAGGTAAACGTTCGGTTGTCTATGTCAAAGTATCACCCGATAAACCGCTGTTTGAATTGCGTGAAGTAGTATTGGGTAATGAAACGGAAGAATTTTTTAGTATCCTATCCGGCTTGCAATCGGGTGATGAAATTGTGGTAAATGGAAGCTTTACACTGGATGCAGCTGCTCAACTGCAAGGAAAAAAATCGATGATGAATATAAAACACAACAATAATGTATTGCCGGAAATATCAAAGGACATATTAAATAATTCATCTCAACGCAATACCAATGAAAAGAACATTAAAATGAAATGCAACGCCGGAAAATGCGGATCAGATATGTAATGTTTGTTACAAAAAAAATACTATCTTGCAACAATTTGTATTTTCATACCTTGTTAAATCGCAATTAAATACTACGAGGTTTGAATATTGTGTAATAAAAAAAATAAATGATATGAAAACAAAATTATTCTATTTGATAAGTCTTATTACTTGCTCTGTGGTTGCACAAAATTCCTTGTTAATACCCCCTGTGCTTTCAGGAACAGATTTTCAGTTGAATTTACAAAACGGACAATTTGAATTTTTTGGCGGACATAACACAGCTACCATGGGTGTTAATGGAAATATATTGGGACCAACTTTGATTATGAATACCGGTGAATCGGTCAATATTCATGTTACCAATAATTTGGGACAACCTACAACCATTCATTGGCACGGCATGCATATATCTGCGGCAAACGACGGCGGTCCGCATACCGTCATACAACCCGGAACGACCTGGCACCCACAGTTTACGGTGCTAAACAGAGCTTCAACGGTTTGGTATCATCCGCACTTAGACGAATATACTGACGAACATGTTTCAAAAGGAATAGCCGGAATGATTATTATACACGATACGCATGAATTAAACTCGGGATTACCGATTGATTATGGTGTAGATGATTTTCCTTTGGTGGTGCAAACCAAAGAATTTGACAGCAACTATCAAATACTAAATCATACCAATCACGACGATGTTTTGATGGTAAATGCAACAATCAATCCGTTTTTGGAAGTTCCGGCACAAATTGTTCGTTTGCGTTTGCTCAACGGATCATCTCAACGTGTTTTTAACTTTGGTTTTGATAACAACAGAACATTTTATCAAATAGCAACCGACGGTGGTTTATTGGATATGCCACAAGCTATGAACCGTTTACCTCTTTCACCGGGCGAAAGAGCCGAAATATTAATCGATTTGAATAATATGCAAGGACAAACTTTGTACTTAATGAGCTATGCGTCTGAGTTGGGAAATGGTATTTTTGGCAGTGCAGCTCCCGGTATGAATCCCAATATGCCTCTCAATAATTATAATCCGAATGCTTTGAACGGAACCGATTTCACCATATTACAACTTAATGTAACAGCACCGACATCTAATCCGGTAACAACTATTCCCAATAGTTTTGAACCGATACCACCTTTATTGGAAAACAATGCCAACCAACATAGAGATTTTTTACTTCGTCCCGTATCAATGGGTTTTAACCAATTAAATGGTGATTTTACTATAAATGGAGTTAGTTTTGATATGAATACCATAAATGTAACCATACCGCTTAACAATACCGAGGTATGGACTATTACAAACAATTCTGCAATTTCGCACCCTTTTCATGTGCATGATATTGTTTTTCAAATATTGAGTATCAATGGTAATTCAAATATACCCGATTATGCCAAAGGCTGGCAAGATACCTTTTTGGTGCCTGCCGGAGGTGGTAGTATAAAGATTATTGCCAAATTTGAAGACTTTTCCGATGACACCATACCTTATATGTATCATTGTCACATGCTTAATCATGAAGACGGAGGAATGATGGGTGCTTTTACTGTTGTTGATACTTCCAATCATATAATTGACTTAAAGTCGGAGCAAGCTGTTGTATATCCTAATCCCGTGCAAACGGTTTATGCCACCATTCAATTACAAAATCCCGATGAAATGATAACGGCTTATACAATCATTGACGAATTGGGAAAAATTGTAGCACACCATAAGGTGCATACCAACGAATTGAGTAACTTATATTCGTTTCCGGTTTTTGAACTGGCTAATGGAAATTATACTATAAAAATTTATACCGATAGGCAAATTATTATAAAATCATTTATCAAAAATTAATTTTTTTGCCTTGTTTGACCTTTCTTTTAACAAATGAAATTAAATTGTCAATAAAACCGAATTCACCATCATTATTGGCTTTGTAAGAAAGTAATATGCCGAGAGGAAGTAAAACGGCAACGGCAAACCATGCTCCTAGATAAGCCGGAACGGCACCTTCTTCGGCGGCATTTTTGCCCAGCATACTCAGTATGTAGTAAGTTACAAAAATAATGATACCAAATACAACCGATATGCCAAATCCACCTTTTTTTATGATAGCACCCAACGGAATACCTACCAAAAACATGATAATGACCATAAGGGGATAAGTAAATTTTTCAAAAAAAGCATGAATGTATTTGTTGGTTCTGACTTGCTGATTGGCAAAGTATTTTGCTTTTCGTTCGGCAAACATTTTTAAAGTATTGGCTTTTTGAGCAGCACGGCTGTATATGCCCGATAAATCTTTCTTGCTGACCACCGAAGTGTCTTTCAATATTTCATAAACATCATGGTAACCGGATATTTGTTTACTGTCGAGGCGATCTATTCGATTACGACGCAATATTTCCAAACTGAATTCTTGTTTGAATTTTTGCGTTTTGGTTTTAAGCGTATCTATTTCTTTTCGCAAATCCAATACATTGAGCATGTGATAAGCCGACGAAATGCTGGTTTTGTCCAAATCGACATTGTTCAAACTCGATACATCTATGTTTATAATATGTTCTTTAAAAGTTGATTTGGTTGCAGGATATTTTTTTCGGTCGGCAGCTCTTTTTTGCTGACGGGTTAAATCTTCGTAAAAATAACCGTCATACAAAATTAATTGTATCAATTGATTTTCGGGGTCACTTCTAAACAAACCGCTTTTGGCAATGATAAGTTTGTCGGGGACACCGTTTACTTTTTGATGTATAATTACTTCTTTGAGCCGGTTGTTGTTTTCGCCGTATTTTTTTTTGACATGAATATTGATACCGGCGGGTTTAAAATCGTTAAAAATTCCTTCGGATATGGCAACAGCCGGCATCTTTCGTTTGATGTTGCGGCGCAGGTTACTGAATTTATAATTGCCATAAGGCAAAGCCGTATTGGCAAAAATAAAGGAACCGACGGCCATTAAAATAACAAAAATTGACATGGATTGCATCATGCTTTTGAGCGAAATACCCATGGATTTTATAGCGGTAAACTCCGATTTTTCGGACATACTTCCAAAACTCATTATACCGCCTAACAAAATAGACAATGGAATGGCATTGAGCACCACAAAAGGCGAAATATACATCAAAAACTTAAAAATAGTCCAAATATCCAAACCTTTTCCGGCTAACTCATCAAAATACAACCAAAAGGTTTGCAATACAAAAATAAAATAGATAATGACAAAACTGGGTATGAATTTTTTGAGAAAATTGGTTAATATGTATCGATAAACAATTTTCAATTTAATCGAGTTCGTTTATATAATAGTCGGGGTATTTTTTAGGGTCAAATTGAAAAAGTTTTGCCGGCAATACTTGATTGGTTTGAAATTTGGTAATGTCCAAATTGATGACACTTCCGTTTTTTTCAACAATAATGGCATTGTGTATATTGCTGGTTTTTAGGTCAATACCGAGCAAAATATATTTTTCGGGCGAATTGCTGTCTTTGGGTATCAACTTGACATATTGTATAATTCGTCCTTTGATATTTTGTTTGATGTCCATCAATTGCCGGTAACCTTTTTTGTAAAAACTAAATATTTTGTTGGGGGTAAATTCGTCGTCTTCTTTGTGTGATGAAATATTTATTTCTTCGTTTTCGTGAATGATTTGATAGCGTTTTTGTCCGTCATAAATATCATCGATACCCATATAATTGGCATAAAATTTATCACCTTGTATGGTTATTTTACCTTTGGTTTCTTGTTTGACACCGGCATTTTTGTTGTTTAAAGCATATTTAAATTCGGCATAAATATTTTGATAGCTATTGAGTTTTTTCGAAACTTTATCGAGCAGTTTGACGGCAGCGGGGTCATTTTGTGCGTTTATGTTTGCTATGCTAATCAGACTGATAATCAGTAATAATTTTTTCATTTTTTCTTTTTTTTCTATGTAATAAAAAGTTATAATTCGTTGTTAAAAAATTCGTCCAAAGCCACTACATCGGGTATTAATA
>JAMONO010000054.1 GCA_027065715.1 Flavobacteriales bacterium | reverse complement strand
GTGATAAAATACTCGATGAAGTTTTAATAAGCATCTTTAAAAATCCAAACTCTTATACCGGTGAAAATGTAGTGGAAATATCGGTACACGGCTCACCTTATATCCAACAACAAATTTTGCAATTGTTTTTAAAAAACGGGGTGCGGCATGCCCGCCCCGGTGAATTTACTCTCAGGGCTTTTCTCAACGGAAAGATGGATCTCTCACAAGCCGAAGCCGTAGCCGATTTAATTGCTTCCAACAGCGAAACTTCACATCAATTGGCTTTGCAACAAATGCGAGGTGGATTTAGTAGCAAAATCAAAAATTTAAGAGACCAACTTATTCATTTTGCTTCACTTATCGAATTGGAACTCGATTTTGCCGAAGAAGACGTAGAATTTGCAGACCGAAAGCAGTTTAAAGAGTTGATAAACCATATACAACAAACTCTCAAACATCTGGTCGATAGCTTTGCCGTAGGAAATGTACTCAAAGAAGGTGTGCCCGTAGCTATTGTAGGAGAACCCAATGTAGGCAAATCGACCTTGCTCAATGCACTACTCAACGAAGAACGTGCCATTGTATCGAGTATAGCGGGAACAACCCGCGATGTTATTGAAGATGAACTTATATTAAACGGAATTCGCTTTCGGTTTATAGATACAGCCGGCATACGTCAAGCAACTGACGAAATTGAAAAAATAGGCATACAAAAAACATACGAAAAAATCGAAGAAGCCAAAGTTGTCATCTTTTTAATTGAAGCTTGTACCTTGTCGCAATCGGCTGCTTGTCATCAAAAAAAACACGAAAAAGTATGGCAACAGTTTAAAACCGAATTGAAAAAAACTGCCGAAAAATATCCACAAAAGAAAATACTGATTGTCGTTAATAAAATAGATCAAACAAATCAAAAAGAGTTTCCAATTATCGACAAACGTTTTCCGCTGATTAAAATATCCGCCAAATACAAAACCGGATTGTCCAAACTAACCGATGAACTAACCGCAATGGTAAACAAAGGATTGTTGAACCAAAATGAAATAGTGGTATCCAATGCCCGGCACTATAAGGCTTTGAACGAAGCTTTGCAAAGCATACAACAAGTAGCACATGGTCTTGAAAACGGATTAACAACCGATTTGCTTACCATTGACATTAGAACTGCTTTGCATAGTTTGGGTGAAATCACAGGCGAAATTACCACCGACGATTTGTTAGATAATATTTTTCGTAATTTTTGTATCGGAAAATAAACCCGGAATTTCCTTGTTATACTTTGCCCAAAATCGCATGTTTTTTTTATTAGCTTGTTTTTTTATGAAAAAAAATAATGTATATTTGACAAAAATAATGAAACTATGGACAGATTACGCGGAATCAATGTTATTATTACCGGTGCCGCCCGCGGTATCGGTCGGGTTATTGCCTTAACTTTTGCCGAATATGGTGCCAATGTGGCTTTTACCGGTCGAAAAATGGACGAGAATTTATCCGGTTTGGAACATGAACTACAAAATTTTGGTGTTAAAGCCAAAGCTTATGTATCCGATGCCTCCGACTTTCAATCTTCACAAGATACCGTAGCACAAATTGTCAAAGATTTCGGATCGGTAGAAGTTTTGATTAACAATGCGGGTATTACTCGCGATAATTTGTTAATGCGCATGAGTGAAAAAGATTGGGACGATATTATGAACATCAATCTCAAATCGGTATTTAACCTGACCAAAGCCGTAATACGCCCCATGATGAAAGCACGCAAAGGTTCCATAATCAATATGAGTTCGGTGGTAGGAACCGGAGGTAATGCCGGACAAGCCAATTATGCCGCATCAAAAGCCGGTATAATCGGTTTTACCAAATCGGTTGCCAAAGAATTGGGTAGCCGCAATATCCGTTGCAATGCGATTGCCCCCGGATTTATCGAAACCGAAATGACCAAAGATTTACCTCAAAATGTTATTGACGACTGGTTGGCAAAAATCCCGCTCAAAAGAACCGGAACCCCCGAAGATGTTGCCAATGCCTGTTTGTTTTTGGCTTCCGATTTATCGAGCTATATAACCGGTCAAGTATTAACGGTAGATGGCGGTATGACCATCTAAGGCTATCTTAACAAATTGATAATCAGTTAGATGTATTATATATTTGCCATTATAGCGGCTTTTGGTTTAAGTGCTTTTCAATATTTATACAAACGAAAAGCACTTCGTCTTTTTATATTGCGTTTCTTGGTTTATTTTTTATTATTCTTGCTACTTATCAATCCCCAAATAACCCGCAAAACCGCTCATACAACACGCCCTGTATTGTATATTTTGGCTGATAACTCGCAATCCGTTCGAAAACAAAAAGCAGCCGAAAAAGAAAAAGCCGTTTTGAAACAATTGAAACAATCCGCACTTTCATCAAAATTTGAAATTAAAAAATTTGGCTTCGATACCGATTTGTTTCCGTTAGACAGCCTAAATTTTGCAGGAAGTCAAACCGATATAGCCAATGCTTTGGAAAATATCAAAATGTATCACGCATCGGATCAAACCGGTGCGGTCATATTACTAACCGACGGACAAACCAATACGGGCAATAATTATGTTTATACCTTATCCCAAAATTCAAAAATAAAAGTTTTTCCGATCATTTTGGGCGATACCAATGTTTATGATGATGTCAAAATCGATTTGTTAAATGTCAATCCGTATGCTTACAAAAACAATCGTTTTCCGGTCGAAATTTTTGTAAACGCTCACGTAAACAAACCGGTTGATGTTCAGTTAAAAATTATAGAAAAAAATAAGGTTTTATACCGACAAAAAATTCATTTAACTCCCGATAAAAACGCTCTTCGTATCCAAACCATGTTGTCGGCACAAACTTCGGGAGTGCATCACTATTTGGTTTTATTGGATACTTTGACCAACGAAAAAAACAAAATAAATAATCGCAAATATTTTAGTGTGGAAATAATTGACGAAACCCGTAATATTTTATTGGTTTCGGAAATCATTCACCCCGATTTGGGCGCCCTTAAACGCAGTTTAAAAATTAATCCGTATCTCAAGATTGTTTTGAAAAAACCGAACGATAAAATAAATTACAGCCGTTACCACAGTGTAATTTTGTATCAACCCACACAAGCCTTCGATCCGATTTTCGACAGATTGAAACAAAAGAAATTATCATGGTTTATCATAACCGGTAAACATACCGATTGGAACTTTATAAACAACCGAAAATTGTTTTTTTCCAAACAGAACAGCAAAAGTTTCGAACAATTTTTTCCTTACCCCAACAAAAGATTTTCACTATTTCACATTCCCGAATTACAACTCGAAACTTATCCGCCATTGGAAGACCACTACGGAAAAATCCGTTTTGATAAACCGATCGAAACAGTTTTTTACAGCCGTATCAAATCCATTGAAACCAACGAACCGTTGTTGGTATTTGACAAAGAGGGCAGGCAAGGAGTACTCTTGGGTGAAAATATTTGGCAGTGGCGTATGCAAGCCGGTTTAAACAATCATATCGAACAATTTGATGAACTTTGGCAACAAATAGTGCGTTTGTTAACCCGTAATCAACAAAAACAACGTATTCAATTGGAATATGACAAACAATTTTTTCAAGGCGATGCAATAAAAATTATTGCCCGTTTTCTCAACCAAAATTTAGAACCGGATACATTGGTAAATCCCGTTATTAAATTAGTGAAACAAAACAAAAATATTCCATTGACTCAAGTTGCCGATTATTATCAAATCGAATTGTCGGATTTCCCCCCCGGAACTTATCGTTTCAGTATAACCGACCCAAAAAATAATTTGATAAAAAATGGAGAATTTACCGTTCTGCCTTTTAATCCCGAAGATAAAAATTTGCAAACCAATCAAAAAGACTTGCAATTGCTGGCAAACAATACCGGAGGCAAGACTTATATGCCGTCTCAGATTGACCGACTTATCACCGATTTACAAACCCATAACGGATTTCACAGTTTGATTACTTATCAAAAAAAACAAACCGACTTGATAGACTATCGTTGGTTGTTGGGATTAATAATATTACTATTGACTATTGAATGGTTTTATAAAAAATTACGCGGCGAATTATAACAACCTAAATCAAAATATTACCTTCTTTGACTAACAAAGTACCTCGCGTTATTTCTTCTTCCAAATCAAATTTAAAATGATCTTTATCTGCCATAAAAGTGATAAAATTATACAAATTTTTGGCATACAACTCACTGGCATTGGTCGCCAATGTCGAAGGCAAATTGGTTTTTCCTATAATTTTTACTCCGTATTTTTCAACGGTTTCGTCAGGACGACTCAGTTCGACATTTCCGCCTTTTTCCACAGCCATATCCACAATAACGGCACCTCGTTTCATTTGCTTAATTTGATCTTCTTTGATTAATACGGGTGCTTTGGCTCCCTGCACCAAAGCCGTGGTTATGACCAAATCGGCATCAAATAACGACTTATTAACAGCTTCTTTTTGTTTTTGCAAAAACTCGGCAGATTGTTCTTTGGCATAACCGCCTTCCGATACCTCCGTTTGACCGGTTTCGACACTGATAAATTTGGCACCCAAACTTTCGGCTTGTTCTTTAGTTTCGGGACGCACATCGGTGGCTTCGACCACGGCACCCAGACGCTTGGCGGTAGCAATAGCTTGCAAACCGGCAACACCCACACCGTATATCAATACTTTGGCAGGAGTAATAGTGCCGGCAGCCGTCATCATCAACGGAAATATCTTGGTCATAAAATCGGCGCCTAAAATAACCGCTTTGTAACCCGCCAAATTACTTTGCGACGATAAAACGTCCATATTTTGGGCACGCGAAATTCGAGGTATGGCATCCATCGAAAATAAATTGACACCCTTGTCGGCAATCTTTTGAACCGTTTCGGGATATAATTTGTGGTAAACCAATGTTATAACCGTTTGTCCCTTTTTTAATTTCTCTATCTCATTGTCTTCAAGCGGATTAATTTTAACGATAACATCAACTTGTTCAAATATTTGAGCCTTTTCTACAATTTTTGCCCCCGATTTTTCATAAGAAGCATTGTCAAATGACGATGCCAAACCGGCGTCTTTTTCAAGCCAAATTTCAAATCCTTTGCGGATAAAATCTTGTGCTATTTTAGGAGTAACGGCAACCCGTTTTTCATTATGACGTATTTCTTTGAGAACACCTATTTTCATAAATTTGGTTATTTTTGTTACACAAATATAATGATTTTAACACACATTTAAAAGGCTTTTGTAAAAACAAATAACTCAAATTTCTTTCAAAAGTATCTTTATCAATAATTTATTAATAACAAAAAAAGATATAAATTGCTGATTAACAATAAAATGGATTGTTTTCTTTAGTAACTGTACCCCTTAGGTGGGTTGTAAAACAACGTGCACTTTTATTACCAACACAGCCGTCGAATTGTTAAAATCGAACACCTGATTCTTAACAAAAATACAACCTGTAATTCGATAAGTTTTTATTATATTTGCGGTCAATAAACAAAAATTTATTTAGAATGAAAAAATTATTTATTTTATTGTTGGGAGTTGTCTTATTGACTTCTTGCGGCAATAAAGAACAAAAAAAGGATTATAATGTAACTATTGAAGGAACCGAAGTGGGTATTGACAAAGCCGACGTCAAACTAATAACCTACAAGGGAACCAAGCCGGTTACCATCGATTCGGTTACCATGAAAGAAGGACATTTTACCATAGGTGCCAAAATTGACAAACCTCAATTGGCATTTTTACGCGTAAGCGGTATTCCCAGCGATTTGCCCTTGATTTTGGAACCCGGCTCTAATATCAAAGTCGATTTAAACAAAGAACATATCCGAAAATCGGCCGTTTTGAGTCAAGGTTTAAACAAAAAATTCTTTGACTATTTGGACGAAGTTAAAGAATTTAGAAAAAAACAAGAACGTTTGGCAAAACTCTATCAAGCTGCCGAAAAAAAAGGAACCGAAGCCGAAAAAACTAACATATTAAACCGTTATTACAGCATCGATGACGATAAACATGCTTACGAATACAAATTTATCGAAGAAAACAAAGATAATTTGGTAGGCGGTTTGGTCTTTGAAGCCGTGGCTTTTGACCGTGCCGAACCAAACTATAATAAGTTGGCAAAATTATACGAAAATTTTTCGCCCGAAGTTAAAGAATTGCCCAATGTCAAAAACGCCTATCAAAACGTAAAAGCCAAAGCGGCTACATCGGTAGGCAGCAAAGCACCCGATTTTAGTGCACCAACCCCCGACGGCAAAATGTTATCGCTCAAAGATGCCATGGGCAAAGTAACCGTTATCGATTTTTGGGCTTCGTGGTGCCGCCCTTGTAGAGCCGAAAATCCGTATGTGGTTCAAATTTATAACAAATATCACGACCAAGGTTTGAATATCATCGGAGTTTCATTAGACAAACCCGGACACAAAGACGCATGGCTAAAAGCTATCAAAGACGACGGTTTGAACTGGTATCACGTTTCCAATTTGAAATTTTGGCAAGACCCTATTGCCCGCGAATTGTATCACGTAGAATCTATTCCGCAAACTTTTATTTTGGACAAAAACGGCGTTATTCGTGCCAAAAATTTGCGTCGCGACCGACTCGAAGCCAAAATAAAAGAGTTGCTGGCTGAATAAAACTATACATTAAATATTATATAAAAAAAATCATTACAAACCGAAGTGGCTTAATGCAGTAAAATTAACCTGCTTCGGTTTTTTTAAAATTTATATCAATATGAAAAAAATACTATTGCTATTCGGAATAATTTTTATGTCGGGCTGTGGCAGTAATCCCAAACCGGTAACCTACAAATTTACGGGACAAATAGCCGGATATGACCAAAAAAAAGCGATTATAAGTGTTTTTGACAAAAATATGGCTTCAAAACCCCTCGATACCGTTATTATTAAAGACAGTATTTTTGAATTTACCTATCCGAAACAAAAACCCAATGTGGCCGTTATCAGTATAGAAGATTTAAAAACCAAAATACCGGTTATTATAGGTGACGGCGATATTGTTATAAAAATTGATCCCAATCAATTAAATCCTTTTAAAAACGATATATCAAAAAGTACATCGGCACTAACCAAAAAATTTTTTGACTACGAAAATTATGCTTTAAAAGACAAAGAAAAAGGCATGATTTTGTTACAAAAATATCGTGTTGGTGCAACCGAAAAACAAAGAGACAGTATCAAACAACTGTATGAACAATGGCGACAAAAAGCCGAAGCTTATCAATATGACTATATCAATCAAAATAAAGATTACGTCGGTTTGATAATCATGCAAGGATTACTTACTTCTCAAACCCCCGATTTGCAAAAAATCAGAAAAGCTTTTGAAACTTATCCACCGGCTGTAAAAACCACCAATTTGGGCAAATATATCAATACATACATTTTGACCAAAGGTGCTACCGAAATAGGAGGGAAGGCGCCCAATTTTGTAGGAACTACCCCCGAAGGCAAAAAACTAAGCCTTAATCAAGCCATGGGCAAAGTAACCATAATCGATTTTTGGGCTTCTTGGTGCCGTCCTTGTAGAGCCGAAAATCCGTATGTGGTGCAAATTTACGACAAATATCACGACCAAGGATTGAATATTATAGGGGTTTCGTTAGACAAAAACAAAGAATCTTGGCTCAAAGCCATCGAAGATGACGGTTTAAAATGGCAGCATGTTTCCGAATTGAAATTTTGGCAAGATCCCATAGCCAAAATGTATTCGGTGATGTCCATACCACAAACATTTATTTTAGATGCCAAAGGAATTATAAGAGCCAAAAATTTAAGAAGAGAAAAATTGGAAGCCAAAGTAGTGGAACTGTTAAACGAATAATGAAGTAGAAGAGAAGCATGTCAATAAACCAAAAAAACAAAGATAAAATTTGGGGAGCGGCAATGGTAGCATTTGCCGCTTCCTTATGGGGTATGGACGGTATCGTCTTAACACCGCACTTATACAATTTAAACGTTTTGTTTGTAGTGTTTGTCCTGCATCTGATCCCTTTTATTATTATGAGCTTGTTTTTATACCAACGTTTCCGTTTTTTTGCCAAATTAAACAAATCCGAAGTTGTCGCATTGTTTTTGGTGGCGGTTTTCGGAGGTGCTTTGGGAACTTGGGCTATTGTCAAAGCACTTTTTCTGGTCAATTTTAAATCGTTGAGTATTGTCGTTTTACTTCAAAAGCTACAACCGGTTTTTGCCATAGCTTTGGCACATTTGCTTTTGCATGAAAAATTAAAAAGAAACTTTGTCAAATGGGCAAGTTTAGCTCTTATAGCCGGTTATTTTTTAACCTTCGGATTGCAAAAACCTTATGTCGAAAAAAATCAACAAACTTTGTATGCCGCCATTTATGCCGTTTTGGCTGCCTTTAGTTTTGGTGCTTCAACGGTTTTTAGTAAAAAAATCTTGCTCAAACTCGATTTTGTTACTGCTACGTATTTTAGGTATGCCACAACGAGTTTCTTATTGTTTTTGATAATTTTATTCACGGGTCATTTATTTGATTTTCAATATATTACAAAAGAAAATTGGCTCATTGTAGGTGTCATATCCGTAACAAGCGGATCGGTTGCCATTTTTATTTATTACTACGGTTTAAAAAAAATTTCGGCTATGCAGGCTACCATCATGGAACTTTTTTTTCCGGTTACTGCCATTTTGCTCGACTATTTTGTCAACGGTCAAATTCTAAGTCCTGTACAATGGATAAGTGCTGCAATTATGATTTATGCTATTATTCGTCTGAATTTGGAAAGCAATAAAGCCTAAAAAAATAATGTTTATTTGTTCTATAATTTATATTATGTTAAATAGGCTTTTTCAAAACTGTCTTTTATCATTTTGATATGGATTTTAACAAATATTGATACGGCAAACTATACGTTTTTTTTGTATTTTAGATTTTTATTTTAAAATAGATGAAACTATGAAACGAATTGCAGAATCAGAATTGGTATTAAATCCTGACGGTAGTGTTTATCATTTAAATTTACACCCCGAAAATATAGCCAACGAAATTATTTTTGTAGGCGATCAAAAACGAGTTGATAGAATTGCCGCTCATTTTGATAAAATTGAATTTGAAACCCAAAAACGCGAATTTCATACGGTTACGGGTTATTACAAAGGCAAACGGCTTAGTGTTATGTCCACCGGTATCGGACCGGATAACATTGACATCGTTATGAACGAACTCGATGCCTTGGTTAATATCGACTTAAAACAACGTGTTGAAAAACAACAACATACAACCTTAAATATCATTCGTATCGGCACTTCGGGTTCTTTGCAAGCCGATATACCGGTCGATAGTTTTGTGCTGGGCAAATACGGTTTGGGTATGGACGGATTGCTCCACTACTACGACTCAAAACACGTGCGTGAACTCGACATGGAAGAAGCCTTTATCAAACACACCGGTTGGGCGCCCGAAAAAGCCCGTCCTTATATCGTCAAAAACAGTGATTTTTTAGAAAAAATACTGCTTACCGATAAAGTTTACAGTGGTATTACCGGAACAGCAGGCGGATTTTTCGGTCCGCAAGGACGTGTTTTGCGTTTGCCACTCTCCGACCCCGATATGAACAAAAAAATGGACAGCTTTGAATTCAAAGGCGTGAGAATGAGCAATTTGGAAATGGAAACTTCGGCTATTTACGGCTTATCAAAACTTTTGGGACACAATGCTTGTTCAATGAACGCAATTATTGCCAACCGTGCCGATATGACGTTTAGTCAAGACCCTTACAAACCTATTGATGCTTTGATTAAATATACTTTGGAACGACTTTTATTAATCGATAATTCGTAAAAAACATGTGGAAGCCAACTCGCGATTTTATCCAAAAAACCAATTTGTTTAAAATCATGCAACAAAAAGGTTTTGACAATTATGAAGATTTTTACCGGTGGTCCGTACGCAAACGAAAAAATTTTTGGGACACTACGGTAAAAGCTTTGGATATTCGTTTTGATGTCCCCTATTCTACCGTTTTGGACGATACAAACCCCGAAAATCCGGTTTGGCTAAAAGATGCACGTTTAAATATAGTTGAATCATGTTTTAAAGCGGACAAAAATCAAACGGCAATCATCTACGGCAAAGAAAATGAAAAACAACTCAATAAAATCACTTATGACGAATTGGAAAAATATGTAAATAGAATTGCCAATTCGCTGATAGACAATAATTTACAAAAAGGTGATGCTATCGGCATCGATATGTCGATGAATATAGAAGCAGTGGCTATTTATCTCGCTGCTGTTAAGGCGGGTATTACCGTGGTTACCGTTGCCGACAGTTTTACGCCCAACGAAATAAAAGTTCGTTTCGATATTGTGCGACCCAAGTTGGTCTTTACACAAGATTATTTGATACGCGGCAGCAAAAAATTGCCTTTGTATGACAAAGTTCTGGAAGCAGGCGCCGAAAAAATCGTGGTTATTGAAAACTCCGATATTCGGTTGCGACGACAAGACTTATTTTGGGAAGATTTTTTAAGTTACAATGAAAATTTTGAAGTGGTTCCGGCTGCCCCGCTCGACACTACAACGGTTTTGTTTTCGTCGGGTACCACCGGTGCTCCCAAAGCTATTCCGTGGAACCATACAACAGCCATAAAATCGGCAGCCGACGGCTTTTATCACCACGATATTCAAACCGGCAATGTAGTGGCATGGCCTACCAATTTGGGTTGGATGATGGGACCTTGGCTCATATATGCCACTTTGATTAATAACGGCACCATTGCCTTGTTTGAAGGAAGTCCCATGAGTAACGATTTTGGACAATTTATACAAGACGCCCGTGTAAATATGTTGGGTATCGTTCCCAGTATTGTCAGAGCTTGGAAAAATAAAGGAAACATGCAACAATTTGATTGGTCGTCAATCAAATGTTTTAGTTCGACCGGCGAAAGTTCTAATCCCGTCGAAATGGAATACTTAATGAAATTGGCTGATAATAAACCAATTATAGAATACTGCGGCGGTACCGAAATTGGTGGCGGATATGTAACATCTACATTGGTTCAAACCAATATACCTTCAACTTTTTCGACACCCGCTTTGGGTAGTGAATTTGTGATTGTAAATGAAAACGGCCTTCCGTCAAACAAAGGCGAAGTTTTTTTAATCCCGCCCGCCATGGGTTTGTCGCACAAACTGTTAAATAAAAACCACCACGAAGTTTATTATGCGGGTACACCCCAAATAGAAGGCAAACTTTTAAGACGACACGGTGACTATCTGGTGCGTATGGACAATGGTTACTACCGCGTTATGGGACGCACCGACGACAGCATGAATCTGGGAGGAATAAAAGTCAGTTCGTTACAAATAGAAGAATTGGTAAACAGTCATGTAGCCGTTATCGAATCGGCGGCTATTGCCGTCAGTCCCGAAAACGGCGGTCCTTCCCTGCTCGTCTTATATATTGTGCCTAACGGAATTGTTGATAAAGAACTGATACAGCACGAGTTACAAAAATTAATTAAACAAAAACTCAATCCCCTGTTCAAAATTCATGATGTCGTCATAACCAATAAATTACCACGCACCGCTTCCAACAAAATCATGCGACGTATCTTACGACAAGAATATCAAAAACAGGTTTAAATGAAATTTAGAACCGAAATAAAATTACCTTCTTTTCCCTTTCAAATCAATTACGAAACTCCTGTTTTCGGTTTGGGTTCTTGTTTTACGGATCATATCAAACAAAAACTATCTTACTTTCAATTTCAAACGCACATCAACGATTTCGGCGTTATTTTTAATCCGGTTTCAATCAAAAAAATATTGAAACGTATTGTAAACCGACAACTTTTTGAACAAAACGAATTGTTTTTGGATCATGAACAATGGAAACATTTCGATTTACATTCGTCTCTCAATCATGCCGATGCCAATCAAATGTTGGAAAATATTAACCGTAAATTACATATCAATTATCAATTTTTGCAAAAAAAACCGGTTTACATTTTTACACTCGGAACCGCATGGGTTTACAAACATAAAAAAACGGGTGATATTGTCAGCAATTGTCATAAATTACCCGCCTCGCATTTTGACAAAATACTGCTCTCGCCCATACAAATAGTGGACGAACTGAACAAAATAATACAATTGGCAAATAAAATAGCTCCTTCGTCGCATATTATTTTTAGCCTCAGTCCCGTAAGACATCTCAAAGACGGATTTGTCGAAAACAACCGTAGCAAAGCCCACTTGCTCACTGCTTTACATCAAGTTATTGACTATCAAAATATTGTGTATTTTCCCGCCTACGAAATTGTGTTGGACGATTTACGCGATTACCGGTTTTATACCCAAGATATGGTGCACCCCAACCATTGGGCGATTGATTATGTATGGCAACAATTTCAAAAAAGCCTTATCGACCCCGCCATTCACTCCGATATGTTACAAATTGACAAAATAAGAAAAGCCTTACAACACAAAGCTTTTGACAAACAATCGGCAGCTTATCAAAAACACTTGCAACAAACCCGTCAAAAGATATTACATATTCGACAAAAATATCCTTGGATGCAATTTGAAAAAAATTTGAATAACAACATATAGCCATGGGCACCGTGGCAATCTTATGTTTTTGGGTTGATTTATTGAATTAGATTCTTCACTTCGCTGTCGCTCCGTTCTGAATGACAACACACTTCGCTCCGTTCTGAATGACAACACACTTCACTCCG
>JAMONO010000053.1 GCA_027065715.1 Flavobacteriales bacterium | reverse complement strand
TTAATTCTTTTTCTCTTTACCTTTCTTTGTTAAACATTATTTCAATTTACGTTACTTTTTCTATTTTGCAAACATAGGATGACACGACATCGCTGTCGCACCGTTTTGAATGATACACTTCGATAGGTGTTGTTATCCGTTTCAATGGGTGTCTTATGAAACATCTCCCGAAGTATCGAGGCATCATATATTTAAAATAACGGCAAACCCATAAGCTTATTTATCGTCGATATTTAGTTTACGGTATCCTTCCGTCAATTCTTCTACTATTTCGGGGTTGGTCAAAGTAGAAGTATCACCGAAATCGGTTGAACCTTCAACAATTTTACGTAAAATACGTCTCATAATTTTGCCGCTTCGGGTTTTGGGTAAACCGCTTACAAATTGTATTTGGTCGGGTTTGGCTATGGGACTGATGAGTTTGGCAACCGCTTTAACGAGCGAGTTGCGTAATTCGTCATCCAAATTATCAGGCTTATCAGGCGCAACTACGTAAGCATAAATACCCTGACCTTTAATAGGGTGCGGCATACCTACCACAGCCGATTCGGCAACCAAGGGGTGTTCGTTTAAAGCGTTTTCAATTTCGGCTGTGCCCAAGCGATGCCCCGATACATTGATAACATCGTCAATACGGCCCAATATACGATAATAACCGTCTTCGTCGCGTTTCACACCGTCACCGGTAAAATACAATCCCGGAAAAGTCGAAAAATAAGCTTGTTTGTAACGTTCGTGATTGCCCCAAAGACTGCGTGCCATTCCGGGCCAAGGAAATTCGATACACAAATTACCTTCTACATTTTTTCCGTAAATTTTGTTTCCGTCATTATCTACAATTACAGGACGTATTCCCGGCAAAGGAAGTGTTGCATAAGCAGGTTTGGTAGGTATGATACCTGCAAGCGGACTAATCATGATACCGCCGGTCTCGGTTTGCCACCACGTATCAACTATGGGACAACGTCCTTTGCCGACGTGGTCATGATACCAGTGCCATGCTTCTTCATTGATGGGTTCGCCTACGGTTCCCAAAACTCTAAGACTGTTCATTTCATATTTATCAACCCATGTTTCGCCTTGTGCCAAAAGAGCTCTGATGGCGGTTGGTGATGTGTAAAATTGATTAACCTGATGTTTTTCTATAATTTGCCAATATCTGTCGGGTTGCGGATAAGTAGGAATACCTTCAAACATAATAGTAGTAGCTCCTTCGAGCAATGGACCGTAAATTATATAAGAATGTCCGGTTATCCAACCTATATCGGCAGCACAAAAATAGATGTCATTGGGACGGTATTGAAAAACATTTTTAAATGTATAAGCCGCATAAACCATGTAACCACCCGTGGTGTGCAACACCCCTTTTGGTTTACCTGTTGAACCGCTGGTATATAATATAAATAAAGTATCTTCGGCGTCCATAATTTCGGCAGGTGCCTTTTGGGGTGCATTTTTCATTAAATCGTGCCACCAAACATCTCTTTTTTTATCCATATTTACATCTTGTCCTGTTCTTTTTACCACAATCACTTTTTCGATACTTTGAGACATTTGTAAAGCTTCATCGGAAGTTTCTTTTAACGGAATAATTTTATTACCCCTATATCCGCCGTCTGCTGTAATCAATATCTTAGCTTGGGCGTCATTGTTGCGTTCGGCAAGGGCTTTGGCACTAAAACCGGCAAAAACAATGGAATGAATGGCACCGATACGCGCACAAGCCAACATGGCAATAGCCAATTCGGGTATCATAGGTAAATAAATGGCAACTCTATCTCCTTTTTGAACCCCGAGTGAACGCAAAACTCCTGCAAATTTGTTTACTTCTTCATAAAGTTCTCGATAAGTATAGCTCCGGTGGGCTTCATCGGGATTGTTAGGCTCCCAAATAAGAGCGGTTTGGTTGCCACGCAAAAACAAATGTCTTTCAAAAATATTTTCGGTTATATTGAGTTTTCCGTCTTTAAACCACGTAACTTTGGGGTCTTTAAAATCCCACTCCAAAGTTTTAGTCCAGGGTTTTCGCCAATAAAAAGTTTCGGCAATATTAGACCAAAATCCGACAGGATTTGCCAAACTTTTTTGATATTCGTGTAAATAGCCGCTAAGTGTTGAAATTTTGGGTATCATAAATTTTTTTGATTAAAATTTTTTATCAAATTACAAATATTTTTTTTAAACCGAGATATTCAATTTGAACAAATTAAAAAATAATCAAAATTTTAACCAATTATTATTTATTAAATCAATAATTCTTTTTGAAAGAAAAATCTTACATTTGAATTTCGAAATATAATTTTATGGACGAAATTATCCACTTTTTTATAGCACCTTACCAAAACACACCGGTTATTTATATCATCATTGAATTTGTAGCCATGGCTTTCGGGATTGCCAGTGTGATTTTTGCCAAAAAAGAAAATATTTTGGTCTATCCTACCGGAATTGTTAGCACGGCCTTATATGTATATCTGCTCAGCAAATGGCAGATGTATGGCGATTTAATCATCAATATTTACTATACCTTGATGAGCATATACGGTTGGTGGATATGGAGCAAAGTGGTAGATGAACAATCGCAAAAACATATTCCTATAACCAAAAGCAGCAAAACTGACTACTTAAAAGCCTTAGGAATATTTGTTTTTACTTCGGCTTTTGTGATATGGGTTTATCGTCATTATAACGTGATGCCCAACAATTTGGGTTTCAAAGAAAGTGTAGCTTATGCATGGCAACATTTATCCACCGGTGTTTTATCGGA
>JAMONO010000052.1 GCA_027065715.1 Flavobacteriales bacterium | reverse complement strand
TTTCATCTGTCAAAAAATTTTCGCAAAGATACGATAATACCAATACAAATACAGACGGCACACTTTAAATCCGCTTACAATGGTATTGATTTTTTCATTAAGTTTGTGCAGTTATTATACTTTATAACAAATCTCTTATGCAGCGTATTAAAATTTTTTTTTCCACCAAACAAATTTGGTTGTTGTTTTTGTTTACCGTCCTCAAAATATGGGGTCAAACTCCGGTAATAAAAGGATTGGTATATAACAACGAACATCAACCGCTACCCGATGTTCATGTCTTTCTCAAAAAACAACCCGACAAAGGAACAATTACCAATGACAAAGGCTATTTTGAATTGAAAGTTAATCCGGGCAAACACAATTTGGTTATTGCCTATTTGGGATACCGACAACAAATCATCAAACTCGACACAAATCAAGACAAATATCTGATAATCAATTTAAAACCACAAAAAAACGAGCTAAATGAAGTGCTTATAGAAGTAAAAGAAACCCAAAAAACCGAATTAAAAAAATTGATGGGAATAGAAAAAATAGACTTAAAAAAAATTGAAAAATTACCTGTTTTACTCGGCGAAATAGACGTTTTAAAAGCCGTTCAATTGCTTCCCGGCGTAAAAGCAACAGGCGAAGGTGGTGCCGGATTTTCGGTACATGGCGGCAGCAGTGACCAAAATTTGATCTTGCTCGACGGTGCACAAATTTACCACCCGACACATTTACTCGGTTTTTTTTCCATTTTTTCGTCCGACGTAATCCAAAATATCAAACTTTACAAAAGTTCTTTTCCGGCATCTTACGGCAACCGATTATCATCTGTTTTAGATGTAAAAACACGCAAAGGCAATATGCAAAATTTTCACTGGGGTGGCGGCATAGGATTGATATCGGCACAAGCCTTTGCCGAAGGTCCCTTGCTCAAAAACAAAGCTTCTTTTATCGTTTCGGGACGTCGCTCTTATGCCGACCTCTATCTGCCCTACCTGCCCTACGACGAAATAAAAGATGCCAAAGCCAATTTTTACGATTTAAATGCCAAGCTTAACATCGATCTCAATCGAAACAATCATTTGCAATTGAGCGCATATACAGGTCGCGATTTGTATCAACCTTATGCCGATTTTAACATGAACTATGGCAATACCGCCCTTTCAATCGATTTTAACCACCGTTTCAACAACCATTTAACCGCAAATACCCGGCTTATTTACAGCCGCTACGACTACGAAATCAGTTCGCATGAAAACATTGACCATGTCGATTATGTTTTTGACATCAGCTTAGCCATTGAAAGTCAAAACTTTAAACAAAATTTTAAATGGCAAATCAATCGCAATAACCAACTCGACACAGGTATAGATGCATACTATCACACCATTAAACCCGGTAATCTGAAAAATAATATAAGCGGTGTAGAAAATGCCGATTTTCCCGACAGACATGCCGCCGAAATCGGTTTGTATGTACAACATACTACCCGTATTATGAAAAAACTGCAACTATCATACGGCTTACGCACATCGGTATTTGAACGTTTGGGCAAAGAAACTTTTTATAAATTCAACAATTTGGGCGAAACCATCGATACCCTTTATGCCGATAAAAATCAAAGTGTAATCGAATTTGTCAAATGGGCACCCCGTATCTCGATAAACTGGCAACCCGACAACAAACATGCTTTAAAACTCAGTTATGACAAAACCTACCAGTTTTTGCACTATCTCATCAATGACGCCACAACCACCCCCACCGATTTGTGGATTCCTTCGAGTATCAACCTCAAACCACAAGAGTCCGATCAATACAGTTTTGAATTTAACAAACTCATCGACCATAAATATATTTTAAGCTTAGGCGGATACTATCGTGATTTACAATATGTTACCGATTACAAAATCGGAACGACACTCTCCTTGTCACCCTACATCGAACGCGATTTGGTGCAAGGCACGGGACACGCTTACGGACTTGAATTTTTGTTGAAAAAAAACACCGGAAAACTCACCGGTTCGCTATCTTATACATTTTCAAAAACCGAACGCAAGTTTGAAGGTATAAATGAAGGAATGTGGTTTCCCGCAGCCGTAGATCACCCCCATGATATCAGCCTAAAAACCACTTACCGACTAAATGAACGCATGCACATAGCTGCACTATGGACCTATTATACGGGAAGAGCCATTACATTCCCCGCCGGTTCTTATCAAATCAATGTACACGACATATTGTTTTTTTCGCACCGCAATGCCAACCGCTTGCCCGACTACCACCGTTTAGACATTTCTTTCTTTTTGAAAAATAAAAAATACAAAACAATAGGCGGACAAAAAATAAAACGCAAATACGAGTCCTTTTGGAACTTTTCAATCTTCAATGTCTATGCCCGAGACAATACCTATATGATACGTTTCAAATATGACGAAAACACCGAAAAAATAGATGCTTATCAAGTAACGCTCTTCAAATTTATACCTTCGGTAACCTACCACTTTAAGTTTTAGCCTATGAACAAACTCAAAATTATCAACGACCCTATTTACGGATTTGTAAATATACCCGACGAATTGCTTTTTGACATCATACAGCACCCTTATTTTCAACGATTAAGACGTATTTCGCAAATGGGTTTATCCTATTTGGTTTATCCGGGAGCACATCATACCCGATTTCACCACGCCATAGGAGCCATGCACCTGATGCAAACCGCTTTGCATGTTCTAAAATTTAAAGAAGTAAACATAACCGCCAAAGAAGAACAAGCGGCACTCATTGCCATTTT
>JAMONO010000051.1 GCA_027065715.1 Flavobacteriales bacterium | reverse complement strand
GGCATTATCTATTGCCTTGTCAGTTTGAGAAATTTCGGACAAATTGGTCAATTTTTTTATAATGTTCCAAAACTCATTCAAAAGCGGTTCTTTTTCGAGCACTTTTATAACGAGCGCTTGTTTTTGTGGTATGTTTTTTTCTTTGCGAACTTTTCTAATATTAGAAATTACTTCTTTCATCTGTTCGGCTTGTTTTAAGTAGTCCGCATCAAAATTTTGAGGCTCGGGATATGAAGCAATTATTATGGCTTCGTCGGGTTGTCGTTGTTTGATATATTGCCAAATTTCTTCGGTTATAAACGGCATAAACGGATGCAATAACTTCATATTGTCTTCTAATACGGCAAGTGTATCGGCATAAGTTTGCTTATCGATTTTTTCACCAAAAGGCGGTTTAATCATTTCGAGATACCACGAGCTGTAATCGTCCCACAATAATTTGTATATCCGCATTAAGGCATTTGAAATTCGATATTTGCTAAAATCATCTTCAATATCGTGCAATACTTGATTAAATCTGTTACGATACCATTTTACGGCTGTTTGGGCATATTCGGGTTGTTTTTTTTCCGTATCTGCTTCCAGAGATTTGATTAAACGAAATCCGTTCCAAATTTTATTGGCAAAATTTCGTCCTTGCAAAACCAAATCCATATCAAAAGGCAAATCGTTACCGGCAGGAGAGGTTAAAAGCATACCTACTCTAACGGCATCGGCGCCGTGTTCTTGCATCATTTTTATAGGGTCGGGAGAATTGCCTAATGATTTGGACATTTTTCTACCCAATTTATCTCGCACAATACCGGTTAAATAAACATTTTCAAAAGGTTTTTTACCGGCAAATTCGTAACCGGCTATAATCATACGGGCTACCCAAAAGAAAAGAATTTCGGGTGCCGTAACCAAGTCATTGGTCGGATAATAATATTTAAAATCGGGATTGTCGGGATTTCGAATTCCGTCAAAAACACTTATAGGCCACAACCAAGAAGAAAACCAGGTATCCAAAGCATCTTCATCTTGTTTCAAATCGGTCAATTGCAAGTCGGGATTACCCGATTTTTTTTGTGCCAACGGCAAAGCGGCTTCTATACTTTCGGCAACAACAAAATCGTTTTCTCCTTCGCCGAAATAATAAGCGGGAATACGATGTCCCCACCACAATTGACGCGAAATATTCCAATCGCGAACATTTTCCATCCAGTGAAAATAAGTATTTTCAAATTTTTTGGGAATAAGCTTAACCGAACTGTTTCGAACGGCATCAATAGCCGGTTGTGCCAATTCTTTCATTTTCAAAAACCATTGACGCGACAAACGGGGCTCAATAACAGCATGCGTTCGTTCGCTCCGCCCTACCCTGTGCATGTGTTTTTCAATATGGTCTAAATAGCCTTTTTCTTTGAGTTCCGTTACTATTTCCTTTTTAACCACATCACGGTCTTTGCCTTCGTAGTGCAACCCGTAATTGTTTAATGTAGCATCATCGTTAAATATATCAATGATTTCCAACCCGTGACGTTCGCCTATTTCTTTGTCATTGGGGTCGTGGGCGGGTGTTATTTTAAGAGCTCCGGTTCCAAACTCCGGATCGACATAATCGTCGGCAATAATCGGTATCTCCCGATTGGCAATAGGAACCAAAGCTTTTTTGCCTATGTATTTGGCATATTTTTCATTTTGAGGACTTACGGCAATGGCTGTATCGCCCAAAATGGTTTCGGGTCGTGTAGTTGCTATTTGAATAAATTCGCCGTCGCTGTCCACAACCGGATAATTGATATAATACAAATGTCCTTGTTCGTCGGTATAAATAACCTCTTCGTCGGACAGGGTTGTTTTGGCTTCGGGATCCCAATTGACCATACGAAAACCCCTATAAATTTTTCCTTTGTTATACAAATCGACAAAAACCTTGATAACGCTTTCATACATATCGTCATCTAAGGTAAACTTGGTACGTTCCCAATCACACGAAGCACCGAGTTTTTTGAGTTGTTCCAAAATTATTCCACCGTGTTTATGCGTCCAATCCCAAGCATGTTTGAGAAATTCTTCACGGGTTAAATCTTCCTTTCTTATACCTTCTTTTTTTAATTTATCAACAACTTTGGCTTCGGTAGCAATTGATGCATGGTCGGTTCCGGGTACCCAGCAAGCATTTTTGCCTTGCATACGCGCACGACGAATCAAAACATCTTGCAAAGTATTGTTGAGCATGTGCCCCATGTGCAAAACACCGGTTACATTGGGAGGAGGAATAACTATTGTATAAGGTTCTCTTTCATCGGGCTCGGAATGAAAATAACCGTTTTTCATCCAGTAATCATACCATTTGTCTTCTATTTGAGACGGATCATATTTGGTTGGAATATTCATGAACAACTGCATTTTTAATTAAGCTACAAAAATACAATTTATTCTTGATTTGTAACGAAAAGCTTTTTCAAAATTTTGCCGGTTTCGACAAGCCCTGACATCTTATTATAAATGAATAAACTGACAATCAAAAATATCTCCTTTAATTTGAAATCAAACCGGTTATGACACCCACCCCATTCTTTATTTTTATCAAAGCATAGGTGCTGCGAGTATTCATTGTCAATTGTTTTTCGGTCGTTCGAGTTTTAAATTCATTCATATAATACCGGTCAAAAGGATAATACAAAGCTATTTTTCCTTCATATTTCATCACATAATTTACATAAGCATTGACATACAAATGGCGGTCGGGCAACAATCCTTGCGAAACCGTATCAAGGTGTGCAAAACCATCGTTATCGGATTTCAAATAAACATATACTTTTTCGTTGGGTTTCAAATTTTGTCGGGTTTCATAAAATACCAATTCATCGGCATAACGCAATTTGACATATCTACCTTTAAACGGATCAACCGGATCGACCGGAGCGGTTTTAAATTTTAACAAAATACCGTTTTGCAAGACATTTTCGCGTTGCCAAATCATGTATAAAGGTACTGACAATTGCAATACTACCAATACGACAAAAGCCTGTAAATATTTATTTTTATTCATATTTTCTTTTTTTAACAAGTAAATAATTGACACCAAAAAACGCCAAACCCAAAACAATAAAAATAATTCCTTTTAAAATAAAGGATAAATCGGTGTCAAAAAATCTGAATAGAATTAACATGGAAACAAGCAACATACCAAAATTCATATTTATCAGACTGTTTTTTTTATTTCCTGTTACAATAAAATAAACACCCCATATCAAAATCAACAAATTTGCCAAATAATTGGCTTCATGCAACCAATGACTCAAAAAATAGATTACAATTATACTCGGAGCAATATATAAAGTTAAGTCTAAAACCTCAATTGCTTTTTGGTGTAACAAATACAAAAACAAAGCTAACCAACTGACAAACAGCACTATAAATATATAAAAGAAAATTTGCGACAAACTTTCAGTCCAAATAAGACTTTCGTTATGCAGCCAAAAGACATCAAAACTAAAAAAGAGCAACAAGCCCGACAATCCGATTATACCGGTTAGAAAGTAAGCATTTTTATACCAAGGCAATTGTTTAAAAAAAGATAAGTAACCCGTCAGCAACAATATCCCCAACAACAATACATAAGCCAACAAGTGCCAATCGGCGCCTCCCGACGGATACGAACCGAAAGCTATTAACAACGAAGCAACCACAAACCAGTGATGAAAAGCCGTAAAATTAGTAGCAGCATATTTTTTAATCAGCTTGACATAATAAGGCAACCATACAACCAACAAACCCCAATAAAGCCATGGGCGAATAGGTTCGCTGTAATTCCAATGGTTTGCCGAAACAACAAAAGCCGTCAGCAAAACCAAATAGAGCAATGAAACAAAATACGAACGAAAAATATATACCAAAGACAAAGCCAGAAGCAGCCAAGTTAACAAAAACTTAGGTGTATCGCCGGCAATATGATATATTTGTCCTATCAAACTTATAACCGTTGCAATGGCAAAGAAAAGCAAAACGGCACCGGTTTCACACCATATTTTCGATTGACTTTTTTGCCATAAAATATAAAATCCTAGAGCTTGAGCCGACAACAAAGGAAAAAAAGCCCAAAAAATTTTGATTGATCGAGAAAAATTATCCCAATTATGAGCCAAAATTAATATAATACCCAAACCGAGCAAAACGGCGCCCAAAACACCAAACACCAACAATATACGATTTGAATCGCGATCAGGGGTGGTTTGATAGTAATTTTTTATTTTTAAAGCGGTTGCTTCCGAAATCACGCCCTTATCGACAAGTTCCTGCAAATTGATTTTCATAGTGGTAAAATTACAATGGCTAAATATACAAAAATGAAAGCAGAATGTTGTAATTTTGCGTTTTATTGCGAGCAAAATTTTATAAAAAGCCGAAAATTTTTTATCAATGAATTTGAAAACCTTTAATCCCGATCGGCACATTTTGATTGAAGAAGCCGCCGAAAACAATTTGAAAAACATCAATTTGTTAATACCACGCAATCAACTGGTAGTCATAACCGGTGTGTCGGGAAGCGGAAAATCAAGTTTGGCTTATGACACCCTTTATGCCGAAGGTCAACGCCGGTATATTGAAAGTTTGTCGTCTTACGCCCGTCAATTTTTGGGAAAAATACAAAAACCCAGAGTAAAAAATATTAAAGGTATAGCACCGGCCATAGCCATTAAACAAAAAGTAAACACCTCCAATCCTCGTTCAACCGTGGGAACGGCTACCGAAATATACGACTATCTCAAACTATTGTATGCCCGTATCGGCAAAACCGTTTCGCCGGTTTCGGGACGCGAAGTCAAAAAACATACAGTCGATGACGTATTGAATTTTTTACAAAAACAAACCGAAAAAAGTCGTTGGATTTTGTCCGTCCCTTTGCATGCACATCACGGCAAAGATATCAAAACCATAATTCGTATATTGGAACAACAAGGTTATGCCCGTCTCAAAATAAAAAATGAAATAATACATATTTCGGACGCACTGCAACTCAAACAATTGCCTGCCGGCTTGGAACTGGTCATAGACCGAATTCAAATCAAAAACGACAAAAGTTATTGGAACCGACTCGCCGATTCCATACAAAAAGCTTTTTTTGAAGGGCACGGCGAACTGATTCTAACCGATTGGCAAAGTTTTGAACCTTACCGTTTCAATACCCGTTTTGCCTTGGACGATATGGATTTTATAGAACCCGATGTGCACTTGTTCAGTTTTAACACACCTTATGGAGCCTGTCCTTCGTGTGACGGATTTGGAAGTGTATTGGGAATTGACCCTCAAAAAGTTATACCCAACACCACACTTTCAATTTACGAAGGGGCTATAGCCTGCTGGAAAGGAAATAGTTTGAGTTCTTACAAAAATCAACTGATAAAAAATGCTCACAAATTTGATTTTCCGTTGCACACCCCTTGGTTTGAACTTACTCCCGAACAACAAGAGTTGGTATGGAACGGCAACGAATATTTTACGGGTATTCATGATTTTTTCAAAGAAATTGAAGAAAAATCTTACAAAATTCAAAATCGGGTTTTATTAGCTCGTTACCGCGGCAAAACCACCTGTCCGGTTTGTTACGGCAAACGCTTACGTCCCGAAGCCTTTTATGTGCAAGTAGGCGGCAAAAACATAGGTGAACTTATCGACTTGCCCATTGACCGTTTAAAAGATTTTTTTGATGGTTTAAAATTGAATAAAACCGAACAACAAATTGCCCGACGTATCTTACACGAAATCAACAGCCGTTTATCGTTTTTGATAGATGTCGGATTGGGATATTTGACTTTAAACAGAGCTTCCAATACCCTTTCGGGCGGTGAAACCCAACGCATCAATTTGGCAACCTCGCTGGGTAGCAGCCTGGTAGGCAGTATTTATGTATTGGACGAACCCAGTATAGGTTTACACCCCAAAGATACCGAACGCTTGATAAGGGTTTTACACAATTTGCGTGATTTGGGCAATACGGTAGTTGTAGTCGAACACGATGAAGATATCATGAAAGCCGCCGACCATATTATTGACATGGGACCCGAAGCCGGAAGTTTCGGCGGTGAAATTGTAGCCGAAGGAAGACTTACAACTATCTTAAAATCAAATAGTTTAACCGCTCAATATCTAAACGGCAAACGAAAAATAAAAGTGCCTGCCATCAGACGAAAAGCCAAAGATTTTATCTATATATCCGGTGCCCGTCAGCACAATTTAAAAAATATCGATGTCAAATTTCCCCTTCATGCCCTTACTGCAATTACAGGTGTATCGGGTAGTGGCAAAAGCACCTTGGCATCCGAAATAATCTATCCCGCCATACACAAACATTTGTTTAATCACGGTCCGCAAATCGGCGATTTTACAGCTATAACAGGTGCTTTAAAACAATTGGAACACATCGAATACATTGACCAAAATCCCATAGGACGCAGCAGCCGTTCCAATCCGGTAACTTACATTAAAGCCTATGATGACATCAGGGCTCTTTTTGCACGTCAACCTTTGTCCAAAATAAAAAAATTACAAGCCAAACATTTTAGTTTCAATATCGAAGGCGGTCGTTGCGAACATTGCAAAGGAGAAGGTGTTATTACCATTGAAATGCAGTTTATGGCTGATGTGCAACTCACTTGTGAAGTATGTAACGGCAAACGTTTTAAAGACGAAATATTGGAAGTCAAATTTCAAGATAAAAATATTTCGGACATACTAAATATGAGTGTCGATGAAGCCTTGTCTTTTTTTGACACATATCAACAAGATAAAATTGTTGAAAAACTAAAACCTTTGCAAGACGTAGGTTTGGGATATGTAAGTTTAGGTCAATCTTCATCGAGTTTGTCCGGTGGAGAAGCCCAACGTATCAAACTCGCTTCCTTTTTGGTCAAAGGAACACGCCAACCCAAAACCTTATTTATATTTGACGAACCTACAACCGGCTTACACTTTCATGATATACAAAAACTTTTAGGTTCGTTTGAAGCACTGATTGAAAACGGACACAGTATATTGGTAATTGAACACAACTTGGAAATAATCAAAGCAGCCGACTGGATTATCGATTTAGGTCCCGAAGGAGGAGATAAAGGCGGCTATTTGGTTTTTGAAGGAACACCCGAAAATTTGATTACAAGTTCTTCGGTTTTAGCCCCTTATTTAAAAGAAAAATTAACATGATTTTCGATTGTTACTAAAATCATAAAGAAAAAAAGTCTATCTCAAATTACTAAATTACAAAACCGACTAAATAAAAATTTCTTTGGGTTTATCGCGCAAATTGTATTCGGAAACCATCGAATAAGCATAAGCACCGGCGTTGCAAATCATCAAAACATCACCGGTATGCACCCGCGACAACCACCTGTCGTAAGCAAAGGTATCTTCCTCACACAGTTGTCCGACCACATCATATTTTTCGGCAGGTGCATCCATGTTGGATAAATTGACTATTTCGTGGTAAGCATTGTAATACATAGGTCTGATAAGATGATGAAAACCCGAATTAACACCCACAAATTTTTTTTGAAAACCCTTTTTTACAACATTTACCTGCGTTAATAAAACTCCTGCTTCACTAACCAAAAACTTACCGGGCTCAAACTTGACGGCAACCGGATAAGGAAATTCGTTTAACTTGTTTTGAACATAATTTGCATAAGCTTTCAAATCGATTTCGGGATCATCTTGTTTATATTTGACTTTAAAACCACTACCCAAATCAATGTACTTTAAATGTTTGAAATGACGGGCAAAATCAAAAATCAAATCTACCGAACGTGCCAAATCCTTCCATGTTTTGACATCGGAACCGGTATGAATATGTAACGAATCTATAAGCAAACCTCTCTCTTCATAAGATTTTATGATTTGTAACGATGTAAAAGGTATTCCGAATTTTGAATCTTGATGTGCCGTTGCTATTTTTTGATTTCCACCTATACTGTTTCCGGGATTGATACGTAAACCTATCGGGATTTTCGGATAATTTTGTAATACAAAATCAAAATATTCGACAGCCCCGATATGAATATGAATATTTTGTTTAAAAGCAAAAGACAATTCTTCAAAACCGGGGCAACTCGGAGTAAAAACAATTTGATCGGGATCAAAGCCCACTTGCAAAGCTCTTTTTATTTCATTGGGCGAAACTGCATCAATACCCAAACCCAAAGATTTTATATGTTTGAGAATATTGATATTTTCATTAGCCTTCATGGCATAATGAACCGTTACCGGCAATTTTGCCAAAGCTTCTTTTAATTGGTTGTTTTTTAAATCAATTATTTTCAAATCATACACATACAAGGGAGTTCCATGTGTTTGAACCAAATTCAACAATTCCGCTTTTCTTTGTTGCCAATAATTACACATAACTTAACGGTTTATATAAAAAATCAATTATCAACATCACTTACAATAAGTATTTCTGCCTGTTGCAACGCTTCATCTATCAAGGTTTCTATTGGTAATTTGGCACATTGTTCAAGCACATATTTGAGTTGTGCCTTGGTTTCGGGAGATTTGGGGGTAAACAAACCACAAGCGTCATCGTGTGGCAAAATGGAAATATCAAAGGTTCCGATTTGCCTTGCCGTTTCAATAATGTGCTTTTTGTCTAGTGCTACCAACGGTCGCAATACCAACATATCTGTTGCTGCTTCGGTCACCTTCATGTTTTCGAGAGTTTGCGAAGCAACTTGTCCCAAAGAATCGCCGGTTATGAGCGCTTTGGCTTTTTCCTTTGCGGCAATTTTTTCGCCTATTTTCAACATAATTCTTCGCAACAATATCAAACGTAAACGAGAATCGGCATTTTGAGCAATAGCTTCTTGTATAGCCAAAACCGGTATCAAATACAACTTGATTTGCCCTTGAAAATCGGTTAATTTTCGGGTTAATATTTTTACCTTTTCAATAGATTGCGGCGAGGTTTTAGGGACCGAATGAAAATGAGCTGCAGTTATATGTAAGCCTCGATTCATTGCCATAAAAGTTGCCACCGGAGAGTCTATCCCCCCCGACAACATACTGACAGCTTTGCCCGATGTGCCGACAGGTAAACCGCCAATACCTTGTATGATTTCGGAATAAATAATTGTATATTTGCCCCTAACCTTAATATGCAGCGTAAAATCGGGACGGGTTAAATCGACTTTTTTACCCAATTTTTCTACAATGGCACTTCCTACTTTAACCCCAATGTCCATAGAACTGAAAGGAACCGACTTGTTGATACGTTTACCCGTTACGGCAAAAGTTTCAAATTGGTCTTTGTATCGCTCAGCATGTTCCAAAGATTTGGCTATAATATCGTTCATGTCAATACCCGTGGTATCGGCTACATAAAATCCGGTGATACCGGGCGTATTTTTTACCTTACTAATGATTTCATTGAGAAGTTTTTCGGGTATATCTTTCACAATCTCAATAAAATAAGAACCACCATGCGATTTTGAAAAATCGAGATAAGATTGGTATCCATTTAATTTTCGTTTTAAATTACGCACCAATTGTTTGATAAAAATACGTTGATTTTTTCCTTTTAAATAAATCTCTTCAAAATTTATTATCAGAATTTTACTTGTCATGTTTTTTGATTAAAATAAGCACAAAGATACACAATTGAAACGGGTCATAAAAAAAATCCACTCCCAAAGGAGTGGAAATTGAATTTTAACCCTAATACGTAAATCTTTACGCAAATTTATTTCATATTTTTTAGCCAAGATTCTTGCACAAAGCCTTCTTTCATCAATTCTTCCAATTCATATTTGTCAAATTGATTTAAAATGGCTTGCATCAACCAGGGCTTACGTTTGCGAGCATATACCCAAAAATATAAATCGCCCATTAAACTCTTAGGTTGGAACCATTTTTTTTCGGGGTTTAATTTGCGATTATATCTAAATTGTTTCCACTTGTAAACACGGGTTAAGACATCGTCACGTTTACGCCACGGGCGGTCTTCGTCAAATTTTAGACGCCAAACCACTTCGAGTTCTTCTTTAAGACGCTTGGGTAAGATATCTTTTTTGGGCAAAATACAAGTATTGAAACGAGTAATGTAGTTTCCTTTATTTGGATTTGGATTGCCCCAAAGTTCTTTGATAAAACGTCTTACATAGTCTTCGGGTTTGTTGCTGTGATCTCTAAAATCCAATCCCATTTTTCTAATTTGCTCGTGAAGTTCGGGCGAACCTCTGCGTTTTGCTTCTACCAAAAAGGTGCCTAAATTTTTTCCTTTATACTTAAAACGGTGATTAACTCCGATTTTCACACCCTCGTTTATTGCTTCTTGCAATAAATCGAGCCATTTTTGCCGATTTTCGGCTCTTTTGCTTGGTTTTGTTGTAATCATAACTGTTAATTTTTATATTTCTCTATTTTTTATATTTCTCTTTCACTTAATATAACAAGGTGCTAAAACAAACCTAAACAATATAAAAAGTAGCAGGCTTATTGTTAATCGGACATCAATTGGCGTTCAATTTCTTCAAACTCAATTACATCAAGAGCTTCCTCTTCGGTAGGTGCTACGGGAACAAATTCCGGAATTTGTTCATAATTGAATTCGCCGGTTAAAAGGACCAAAGATTTATTGCGTCGAAAGCGTTCAATTTTGTCTTTATTCTTTTCTAAAACCGCTAATAAATCTTCTAAGGTGAGGTAGTCGGCAAAAATCCTAACTATTAAATGTTTGCCGTTGTTTTTATAAAGGTTTGCAAACATTGTATCAAGCTGTGCTTGGGATTTTGGCAACAATACCTCATACTTCATCTTAGACATTCAACTACTTTTTATATTTCTCAACACAAAGATATAAATATTTTTTTAAATAAAAAGTTAAAAATGAGATTTTTACATTTTTTATAATAATAATTAGATATAAAGTCAAATAATAAAAACTCCACAATAAAAACCAACAAAAAATATTAAATCATCAAGACAAGGCCGTCAAAACCGCTCTTAATTCGCCCCAATCATAGTCATCTCCGGCAATATTTTTTAGTTCGGAAAGCGAATTAAAGGTATTATTTTGGATAATTTGTTTGATTTTATTAAATTTTTCTTCGGATATCAAATCGGTTATTTTGACTTCACCGGTTGGCAAAAAATGGACTAAATGACCCATAATGGTATTTTCGGTCAAATCTCTTTCGGCAGCAATTTGTTGAATATTTTTTCCTTTTTTGAACAAATCGAGTGATATTTGTTTGGTATTGATCTTGGGTTTGATTATTTCGGGTTCATCTTCTTTGATTTCGATATTATTGGCAATACAGTAATTTAATATGGTTTCGATAATGGGTGCGCCGTATTTTTTTAATCGCACTTTTCCAATACCGCTTATTTTTTTGAGTTGTTTGGTGGTTACGGGCAATTTTTCACAGAGTTCATACAAAGTTTCTTGGGTAAAGATTTGAAAATGTGCCACACCTTCATTCATAGCCATTTCGGTGCGTAAGTCTCGCAACGCATCTAACAAATCGACATGTTCCACCAAGGTCGAAAAATCTACTTTTTTCTTTTTTTCGACCGGTAACTCCAACACGGCTTTGGCACGTTGTCGTAAAACATCAATCGGATCAAACGGTGTGGAAAGGTGACGGAGTATATATAATTTAATGTATAATAGTTTTTGAAATTCGTCCAAATGTTTTTCCAAATCTTTTTTTACTTGTTTATTTTCTACATCGTAAGCAAGTTGTTTGAAGGGTTTTTCGATATTTTCAAGGGTTTGTTCCAAAAAATATGCCGTTGCTTTTTGTAAGCGTTCTTGTATATGACTATCTTGAAGAGGAGCATCAATTCGGGCACTTATTTGTTGCAATTGCATCATAAAAGCCTCTTTTACTTTGAGCAGAGGTAAAAGCCCTTTGTCTTTTATCAAGGGTAAAATCTCTTTCATATTGCCTTTGACACTTGAAGAGTTTTTAAAATAAAGGTCAGAAAGGCGATTTAAAGGCAACAACAAAAGTTTGTAATCGAACAAATCGTAAACCGTATCTAAAAAGAATTGTTTTTTGGATTTATTAAGTTCGGTCAAATCGGGTTGTGATTGTGCCACTTGGTTGTTAAACCGGTGCACTCTTTTGTCATTAATTATTGCCGATGCTTGAACCGGTGTTTTCAAAACCAGTCCGTCCAAACTTTTGCATCGGCTCAATGCCACATAAGTTTGTCCGTGTGCAAAAGATAGTTCGGCGTCTATTATGGCTTTATCAAAGGTCAAGCCTTGACTTTTGTGAATGGTTATTGCCCACGAAAGTTTAAGAGGAATTTGTGCAAAACTACCTTGTATTTTTTCGGTTATGGCTTTGGTTTCCGCATCAATTTCGTAGGTTAAATTTTGCCAAACTTCTCTTTTTACTTCTATATCTTCCTCATCTCCGGGGCATCGAACAAAGATATTTTTTTCGTCTATATGAACAATCTTGCCTATTTTTCCGTTATAGTATCGTTTTTCAAAACTCGAATCATTTTTGATAAACATTACTTGAGCTCCTTTTTTTAAAGCTAATTTTTTGTCATTGGGATAAGTATGTTCGGGAAAAAAACCTTCGATATAAGCATGAAAATAATAAGTTTTTTCGTCAATGGCATCGAGTTTTTCTCTGTTAATTTTATCGGCTTTGTAGTTATGTGTTGTCAATAAAATATATTCTTCGTCATCGGGTGGTTCAAAATCGGGCATATAGCGTTCGTTGAGAATAGCTGCCGATTGCGGACTTAATTTATTGTCTCTGATTTCGTTGAGTATTTTAATAAAATTTTGATCTTGTTGGCGGTATATATGCTTCAATTCAATATTTACGGTTTTTGCTTGCCGAAAAGCCTTACTGCTAAAAAAATAAGGTGTTTCGTAATAATTTTTGAGTAAATTCCACTCGTTGGGTTTTACAACGGGAGCAAGTTGTTGCAAATCGCCGATCATCAAAACCTGTACACCACCGAAAACTTTGTTTCGGTCGCGGTATTTACGCAAAACTTCATCTATAGCGTCAAGCAAATCGGCTCGCACCATACTTATTTCATCTATAATCAACAAATCCAATGAACGAATAATGTCAATTTTTTTCTTTTTAA
>JAMONO010000050.1 GCA_027065715.1 Flavobacteriales bacterium | reverse complement strand
GTATCAAGCGTAGCTTGATCTTGTCCGCTTTCAATCAGGTCGGAAATACCGTCGTTGTCGGAGTCTAAATCTCTACAATTTTGAATACCATCACCATCGGTATCTTGTGCTGTTTTTATACTGATATTATAAAAAGCAAAATCATCGTTAGGGTCATTTCCTGCCGGGTCCGTGGTTGTTGCATCTAAATAGAGTTCTAAATTACCTGTTGGAGCAACATTAGAAGGCAGTTGAATAATCCAATCGGAAATCGGTTCATCAGCACCATTTCTATCATCGATAGGCATGGTTGATAAATTACCGCTTGCACCATTCATATAAGTTACGGTTGCCGTTTCAGGTGAAGTATTTGCATTGCCCGTAGCTATACGTGCATAGGTTGTGCCCGAAATACGCACTTCCAAGAAACTTTCGGCAGATGTATTTTGTGGCAAACCTGTCAAAGGTTTCATCCGAATATGAATTTGAGCCGCACCTATTCCACAGGTCATATTTAAGTCCGCAACAGACTGATACATAGTTTGTTGCACTTCATTTGACATTTCGACATAAGGCACGGAAGAATCTACCCATACCGTACTGTTGTCAATAGTCCAACCGGGCAAATTATTGGTACTACCTGTTCCGGGATTATTGGCAAAGTCGCCATTTTCAACTTGCTCTTGTTCGCCTTCCTGTGTATCAATAATTCCGTCATTATCATCATCTATATCAACGTCGTCGGCTATACCGTCGTTGTCGTTATCAGGCACTGTTACAGTCAAATCCACATTGGCTGTATCACAAACGGTATTATCGGCTGTAAGGCATATTTGATAGGTTAAGGTATAATTGCCTGCGAGTGCAGTTGCGGGTATATTGATGGTTCCGTCGGTATTGATGGTAACTCCGGTCAATCCGCCGTCGGCTGTTATAGCAATATTGTCATCTATCAAGGCATCGGTAGCCGGTGTGGTACCGTCGGCGTCGTCATTGGTAAATACGGTAGGGGTTGTACCACCTGCCGCAACTGGCGTTCCTGTAAAATCGTCATCGTTGGCTGTAATGGTAGCAACGGGTGCTGCAGCCGGATCCATACAATTGGGCACACCGTCGTTGTCCAAATCTCTGTCAAGTTGAGGAATTACAGGATTGATAGCGGGGTATAAACCACATGAAAAACTAGCATCGTCACCTGCTTTTTGACAGATATCACCATTTTCTTTAATGATTAAATTTCTACTCGAATACATGGCTACCGGTGTATTGGTATCGATGCCGGGCGCTAATGTCGGCAAGGTAACCGGCGAGGCACTGCCATCGACTATACCCCACAAATAAAGTTTACCGGTATTGTCAATGGCTCCTATTTGGTTACCATTGCCATCGAGATAAACAATATTGGATAAATCGCCTGAACCGGAAGGGTCTTTTACATTAATCCAAGTGGTGGTTTGTTGTGTTCCGGATGATGAACCGATACCGAGGTATCCGTAATAGGTGCTTGATTGTCCTTGGTTGGCTCCCAACACATATACTTTACCGTCGGTTCCTACTATATAATAGGTTGTTTGATTGGAAGCCACAGAAGCAACGTCATAAGCTCGGATGGTTACACCGGCTGGCAATGTCATTTGTACCGGATATCTTTGAAAATCAATCATAGCCGAGCCATCGCCTTTGAAAATTTTTTGTCCCCAAGTATAAAGGTCGCCGTTGGTATCACGGGCTACGATTACATCGGGACCGGTTATATTTCCGTTGGCTGAATGGGAACTAAAAGAGAAGTCTTTGGCAATAAAGGGAGCACCCGAACTATCTTTTTGGACCATTTTCCAATTAAAATGTTGTTCGGGAGCAGTATATCCGCTGGGGGTTGTATAATCGGGATTGGTTCCCATTTTTCCAAATTGTTCTGCGACAAACAATTTACCGTCATAAGTTTGAATAACGGTTGCGCCCTCATCTGATTGCATACATTTGACATCACTGGGCAAAACACCTATGGGTAAAGGTATTTGATGAAAACCACCGGATGGCACCATGTGTTGGGGTAAGGCATTTCGTGTTCCTCCTCCTTCATACAGACCATATTCGGTTAAAATTACGAACTGCGAAGCCAAAGCTTCCAAACCTTCGAGAGCTGTATAAGAAGATTTTAATATTTTACCTTTATAAGTATATCCGTTTGCCGGAGAAATCTCTCTATAATTATTATCAAGTTTTACATAGTATTTACCGTTTTGGTCAAGGATTAAAAAGCCTTGCACCGAGCCGTTGGCACCACCAGCTGCCGCCGTGCCTTGGTAGGACATACAACCGGTACAACCTTCTTCGGCATTGGACATACCGTCGCCATCCATATCTTCGTCCATATAGTTGGGCACGCCGTCCGCATCAAGGTCACACAACGGTCCATAATTATTAGGGTCATTACATTGCGAAGCAACCGCTCCTCTTATAATGGTTTCGTCAATGGCATCGGCGTAAGTAATTGTATAATTTACGGTGCCGTCGCCGTCGGGGTCCACGCTGGGTGAAAGCCCGTCGGCATCACCGTTTACATCGGTAAATTGGAAATTGGGGGTCAAATCGGTAGTAGCCCCCGCTTCGAAAGCATCGGATAGTCCGTCGCCGTCCGAATCCAAATCCAAGCTATTGGGAATACCGTCGCCGTCTCTATCACAAGAAGAGACTGATGCTAAATCAAAATTAAATTCGGTTAAATAGTTTGAAGTCAAACTACCCGAAAGACCTTGAATTTTATAGTATTTATAAATAGCCGTATTGTTTAACGGAATAATATCTTGTGTTGAACTGGCAGGTGTAAAATTATTAGATACTGCCGTCCAAGTTTTATCATCATTGGAGGCATATACTCTTAGTTGTGAGCCACCATTAAAGATACTACCATACGAAGGGTGATAACTTATACGAATAGCAGAAAGGGCCACGGGGTCAAAAAATTCGAAGTGCATAAAGACCCTGTTAGCCAAAGCCGAGTTGGCTGCAGGATACAATCGTTCGTCACTGGTGTTACCATCTAAGGCTGTAACATATCCGTGTGGTTCCGTATTGGGGTGCCACACATAAAAGTTACATTCGCTTGACAGCAATATTCTGCTTTTGTCAATCGACATGTTATCACACATATCATTTTCGACCGTATCGGGGATACCGTCATTATCGTCGTCCAAATCCACCGAGTCGAGTATTCCGTCACCGTCGGTGTCTTGCGCATAAACGGCATTTACTTGTGTAAACGCCAAACCTAAAAACAAGAATAAAGTCATTAAAAACTTTAAACTCCTAATCGTAGGTTTTTCTTTTTGATTGTAATAATCTTTCATAGTTATTATTTTGATTTATTGATTTAATAATTAATTGAACATACATGACACAATACATTTTCATTACAAAAAGATATATTTTTTTTGCAACGAAAATATTTGCGCTATTGTAAATGAAATACAAACCTCTGTATAAAGAAAGGCAGAAATGTAATTTTACGTCATAAAAATACTTTTAAGTTAGTTTTAATATTGGTTTAACAACACTATCGACAGTAAAAGCCGAAACACAACAAACAAAGCCAATATTATGATATTGACATTATTAATTCACTACATAAAAACCACAAATATCATGGTTAATTATGAACATTTTTATAACTGCTAATATACAGAAAAAAAGATAAAATTATATTTTATGTTAAAATAATATTCAATTTTTGTGTATTTTTCAACAAAATGACTAATAAAGAGTTGTTTCGTAAAATATATTTATCTTTTTTGCAAAATAAAGTGTTATTAAACATTTTTTTAAGTAAATAACATTTTTTATTTAAAATACTAATATTAAAAAGTAAAAAAAGTTACTTATAGATTAAAAACTATTGTCAATCAATCAAAAAAACAAGATGTTACGTTTAAAAAGTGTAAAACAAATATGTTTAAACTCTGGCATAAATCATTTTATGATTGACAACTTTGATATAACAAGACTTTATTTTAATGTGTTATACAATGTTGTTAAATAAATTTAATAAAAATAAGTTAAGGACAAGTCTTGTTTTGGTTTTAATTTTTTATAACTTGCACCGATAAGATTCATGCTTAACCGATAGAAAGCATTAGCCTTTATGAAAGAAAAACAGTCTTACATAAACATATACGGTGCACGTGAGCACAATTTAAAGAACATCGATGTATCGATACCGAGAAAAAAACTTTGTGTTATAACCGGTTTAAGTGGCAGCGGCAAATCGTCATTGGCATTTGATACGATATATGCCGAAGGCCAACGTCGATTTATCGAAACCTTTTCGGCTTATGCCCGTCAATTTTTGGGTGGATTAAATCGTCCCGATGTAGATAAAATAGACGGTTTGTCGCCGGTTATTTCCATTGAACAAAAAACCACCAACAAAAATCCGCGTAGTACGGTAGGCACCATTACCGAGATATATGATTTTTTGCGTTTGCTTTATGCCAAAATAAGCGAAGCTTACTCATACAACACCGGTGAAAAAATGGTAAGTTATACCGAAAAAGAAATATTGGATTTAGTTATACATATATATAATGGTAAAAACATTGCGGTTTTGGCACCTGTGGTAAAATCGCGTAAAGGACATTACAAAGAATTGTTTAGAAATATAGCCAAACAAGGTTATTTGCGGGTGCGTGTAGACGGAGAAATAAGAGAAATAACCCGTGATATGCAATTGGAACGTTATCAAACACATGATATAGAAATATTGATTGACCGGTTGTCTATCAAACAAGGAGTTGAAAAAAGACTGGCTTCCAGTATTGAAACCGCATTGTATCACGGTAAACAAATGTTGATGGTATTGAACGAAAGCACCGGAGAAATAAAGTATTTTAGTCAAAATTTGATGTGTCCGACAACCGGAATTGCTTATCCCATACCCGAGCCCAACAGTTTTTCATACAATTCGCCCAAAGGAGCATGTCCGCATTGTAAAGGATTGGGGGTTGTACAAGAAATTGATATGCAAAAAGTAATTCCCGACGAAAATATTTCAATCAAAAAAGGCGGCATTGCTCCTTTGGGTACCTATAAAAATTCGTGGATTTTTAAACAACTTGAAATCATAGCCAAACGATACGATTTCGGTTTGGATACACCTATCAACAAAATTCCGAAAAAAGCTTTGGAAATAATATTATACGGAGCCGACGAACATTTTGAAGTTTTTTCAAAAAATTTGGGGATTACCCAAAACTACCATTTACAATTTGAAGGCATTGTTCATTTTTTACAACATCAGTTTGAAGCCAATGACAGTCAAAAAATCAGACGTTGGGCAAAAAGTTTTATGACCGAAAAAATTTGTCCCGTATGTGAGGGAAGTCGTATAAAAAAAGAATCGCGATATTTTAAGATAAACGGGAAATCGATCGTTGATTTAGCCCTAATGGACATTGGAGAGTTAGCCGAGTGGTTTGCCGATATTGAACGACATCTAACCGAAAAACAACTCATTATAGGGGGTGAAATCATCAAAGAGATTCGCAATCGAATAGGTTTTATGACCGATGTCGGTTTGGAATATTTATCATTATTTCGGTCGGCAAAATCATTATCGGGCGGCGAATCGCAGCGCATCCGTTTGGCTTCGCAAATAGGCGCCCAACTGGTCAATGTATTGTATGTTTTGGACGAACCAAGCATTGGTTTGCACCAGCGCGACAACAAACGTTTGATACAATCATTGGAACAATTGCGTGATTTGGGCAACACGGTTATCGTAGTTGAACACGATGAAGACATTATGAAAAAAGCCGACCATATCATAGATATGGGACCCTATGCCGGTAAACACGGGGGTGAAATTGTAGCACAAGGAAATTTAGATGAAATAAAAAAAACAAACGGTTTAACCGCCGATTATTTAACCGGACGCAAAAGTATAAAACTACCCGAAAACAGAAGAAAAGGCAACGGAAAAAAAATAGTTTTGAAAGGTGCCGTCGGAAACAACTTAAAAAACGTTACGGTTAGCATACCACTGGGCAATTTGATCTGTGTAACCGGTGTATCGGGAAGCGGCAAATCGACTTTGATAAACGAAACTTTGTATCCTATTTTAAATCGCAAAATATATCGTGCCGTAAAAGAACCTTTGCCATATAAAAGTATCAGCGGCATACAACATATTGACAAAATAATCGACATAGACCAAAGTCCGATAGGCAGAAGCAGTCGCAGTAATCCGGCAACCTATACGGGAGTTTTTCAAGAAATTCGCAATTTGTTTGCCCAAACCCCCGAAGCACAAATACGCGGTTACAAACCCGGACGATTTTCATTTAATGTTAAAGAAGGACGTTGTCCCGTGTGTGAAGGCGCCGGTATTCGCACCATTGAAATGAATTTGTTACCCGACGTACAGGTAACTTGCGAAACCTGTCAAGGCAAACGTTTTGACCGCGAAACTTTGGAAGTTAGATACAAAGGTAAATCGATAGCCGATGTATTGGAAATGACCATTGATGAAGCCGTTGCTTTTTTTGAACCCATACCCAAAATATACCGAAAGCTCAAAACTTTGCAAGACGTAGGCTTGGGTTATTTGACCTTGGGACAACCCGCTCCTACCCTATCGGGTGGTGAAGCTCAACGGGTAAAACTGGCTGCCGAACTATCCAAAAAAGATACCGGAAATACTTTGTATATACTTGACGAACCTACTACGGGATTGCATTTTGAAGACATCAGAATACTGATGGAAGTATTGAACAAACTGGTTGATAAAGGCAATACCGTATTGATTATTGAACACAATATGGACGTTATCAAATTGGCAGATTATATTATCGATTTAGGACCCGAAGGAGGCAAACAAGGCGGTAAAATTATATTTGAAGGAACACCCGAAGACCTGATTAAAAAACAAAAATCTTATACCGGCAGGTTTTTAAAAAAATATTTGCAAACCTAATATCAAAATAAACCGTGTTATACCAAAAAAAGACTAATAAAACGGATTATTTTCTGATAAAGATTTTTTTGTTATATTTTTCGGGATATTTGGGCGTAATATTTTTGTAAAAATCTTCTATTTGCAACATATCCTTTTCAAAATCATCGGTCGGATATATGATTTTGCCTACTCCGGCTTCTTTTTTTGCATAATCCAAATAAGACAACAGAATAGGCAAACCGGTTTCTTTTGCAATATGATAAAATCCTAATCGCCATTTGGGCACGGCACTACGGGTTCCTTCCGCCGGCACAAGCAGTATCAATTCTTTTTCATTATTCAACATATCAACCGAATGTTTAATTAAATTATTGTGTTTTTTGCGATTTACCCAAATAGCGCCTACCCATTTGAGTAACCAATTGACAAGAGGTATTTTTTTAAAATCATCTTTGATAAAAAAACGGGGGCGGTAATCGCCCAACCACAAACCGGGCAACGCATGTATCAAATCCCAGTTGGATGTATGCGGCGCCGCTATCATAACTGCTTTTTTTAATCTGAATTCTTCGGGCACATTGACATGCCAGCCTGTTATAAAATTTACAAACTCGGCTAATATTTTTTTCATAGTTACACTGTTTACTTTGCTCTAACCAATCTTATTTATATCAAACAAAAGAATGATTGTTATACAACAATTGCACTTAAATTTTGCAATTACAAATTAAAGAAATGTTTTGATGATATACAAAAACATATTTATCGGTCAAAAAACACCGTCGTCCAAGAACAAATCCGAATTAAATCCGATTAAATACAATTTTTTTCGGGCACGTGTAAAAGCCGTATAAAGCCAACGCAAATCTTCTTTATTTTGCACGTCAAAACGATAAGGTTGTTCAACAAAAACATTGTTCCACTGTCCGCCTTGCGATTTATGTGCCGTCAAAGCATACGAAAACTTGACTTGCAAGGCATTGAAATATTTGTTTTCTTTTACTTTTCGGTAGCGTTGCCACTTGGTTTTCAAATGTTTAAAATCTTCATTTACAGACAAATACAAATCATTTGTTCTGTTATAAGGCAACGAAGGCGTATCTAAATAAAGCGTATCCAACATAATAACGGCATCAACCGGCGGTTCATCGGGATAATCGACCATACGCAATTTAACTTCGGCAAATCGAAAACCGTATAAATTGACAAACTTATATATTTCGAGCACTTCGACAATATCACCGTTGGCTATAAATCCGGCTTTTGAATCGGGAGGCAACCAATAGTAGTTGTTTTTGACCACCATTAAATAATCACCGGCATCGAGTTCATTATCGCGCAACAATACCCGATTTCTGATTTGTTGGTTATACAAATTTGCCCGCTTGTTGGAACGCACAATTATGGCAGTTTCTTCAAAATTTTGTTCGGCATAAGCCTCTTCAATGGCATCTTGAATATCATAACCGTTTTGAAGTCGAACAAAATCGGTAAAACCGGTGCCGTTAAATTTGATTTTATCGGGATATTCTTGCTCTATTTCCTGTCTGATTTTGGTGGCATTGAACAAAATACCCGAATCGAGACTTTGACGCACAACTTGTTTCAATTCAAAATCGACTACCGGTATATCAAAATTTTGTTGCAGAAAAACGGGGTTTAGTGCCGGGCTTAGTTCAGTACCAATCGGTGGCAGCTGAGCCGTATCGCCTATCAAAATCAATTTGTTGGACGGGTGTGTATAAACAAAAAAAATTAAGTCGGACAAAAGAGAAGCACTGTCAAAAATTGAATCGGTCTGTGATATACCGCTTATCATTGAAGCTTCGTCAACTACAAATACCGTTCGGCGTTGTTTGTTTTTACGTAAAGTAAATTTGAGTTTTCCAAAATTATCGGTTTGGGTATAATACAAATGTCTGTGAACGGTTGAAGCGGGTTGATTGGCATAAGAAGTCATGATTTTGGCAGCTCTACCGGTCGGTGCCAATAATATAAAATTGTACTTTATTTGCCAAAGATTTTGCACCAAAGTACTGACAATACTTGTTTTGCCTGTTCCGGCATAACCTTTTAATACAAAAATTTGCTTTTCGGAAGTTGCCAAAAAATCGGTTAAATTTTGCAATAAAACATATTGTGACGGAGTTATTTCGTAGGGAAACCGATTAACTAAAATAGCGACAAATTGAGCTCGGGTCATAGAAAAAGCTTAGGCAACAAAAATACAAAATCAAATGAGACGGTCGAAAGATATTTTGGGGTTCTCTATTATTTTAGCGGATAATTTACGATGTGCCGAAACTTCGGGAGATGAACTAATACGTCGAGAGATGTTTCATAAGATAGCATTAAAACAAACAGCAATTTTTATAACACCAAAACAATGTATAAAAAGCGACATGCCCTTATTTTGAAAAACCAAAAAAACACGCCTCTAAATAATTTTGGTCTTTTTGATACGTTCTATTTTAAAAACAAAAAAAATTGATGTATATTTGCGCTAGAATAAATCATACACTATGGCTCAAGTAATAATATTATTTATCGTTCTTTTTTTATTGGCATTGTTATTTGCCTATGCAATTGTAAAATATGTTCCGTTAAAATTCAAATGGGTTATCAACTTAATTCTATTGGTTTTGGCACTGTTTTTAGGCAGCAAAATCTACAATTCCATATATGACCCCGTCAAATTTAACAAAGAAAAGGTTAAAAGATACCAAAAAATAGTTGATAGGTTAAAAGACATACGAAATTCGGAATTGGCTCATGCCGAAGTTACCGGCGATTATACCGGTTCGTTTGACAGTTTGGTTCGGTTTATTGACACGGCTCAATTTGTTATTACCCAACAAAGAGATTCAAGTTTTAAAGTTTTTGACAAAATAAAAGGAATAGACGTAGAAAAAGATACCGTTTTAATAGACACATTGGGATTTGTTCCTGTCAAAGACTCTTTATTTAAAGGAGACAACCGTTACAAAGAAATGATGTGGGTGCCCATACCCGGCAAAGAGCATCAAATAAAATTTGAACTCAAACACGGTTATTTAAAAAGAAGTAACGTAAAAATACCCGTTTTTGTCGTCCGTGTTGACAAATCGGAAGTATTGTATGACCAAGATCCCGATTTGGTTGCACAAGAAAAAAATATTCGCAGTACCAAAGAGATAAACGGACCTTATATTCAAGTAGGTTCGTTAGACGAAGTAAACGATTCGGGTAACTGGCCCAAACTTTATGATATAGGTGAAGAACAAAAATAAAAATATTGAAACCAACTCCAAAGAATTGTCCATACTTGTCAGCATGTATGGACTTTCTTTTATGCTCAAAGACAACAAAAACAAAAAGTTTTTTGAATATCTTTTTGCTCCCACGCATACGGTGCAAATTGAAAAAAAATTGCAACAAATCATTGATGAACGCAATATTTTACAAGAAACTTTCAATCAAATTGACATTATCCACCACAACCGTTTAAACACCTTGGTGCCCCAAGAAATTTTCAACCCCGAAACAGCCCGTTCTTTACTGGAAAAAAACATAAAACTGTTGGCTAATGACACCGTTGCCCATGAACCTATCGACACACTTGAAGCCGTTAATATATACGTCCCTTTTGACAAAATAAAAGGCTATCTTAAAGCCAAACAAATAAACGAAAAACACAGTGCCACCATATTTTTACGGCAAATCAAACAAATACGACAACAAAGCGATTTTATGCCGGTTTTTGAAATTTTTCTCAATATTTTTCCGCACGATTTTCAAATTGCCGTTTTTAAAAACGAAAAATTAGAACTGTATAATCATTTTGCTTACGAAAACGAAGATGAATTTTTATACTATTTGTTTTTTGTAACCGAAACCTTGGAAATAAACCAAAACAATATGCACATTTATGTAGCCGGTGTAGATAAATTGGACGAAAACGTTCAAAATTTATCGGATTTTACTTCTAATTATAGTCTCATACCCGAAAAAAATCCCAGTCAAATCAATAATTTTTTATAAATGCATATTCGTATCATTTCGGGCAAATACAAAGGCAGACGTATCAGTGCCCCCAAAAACTTACCCATAAGACCCACTACGGACCGTGCCAAAGAAGCACTGTTTAACATATTACAACATCAAGTATATATCCCCGAACTCAAAATACTCGATTTATTTACCGGAAGCGGAAGTATTGCCTACGAATTTGCATCGAGAGGTGCCCGACACATACATGCTGTCGATAGAAGCTATCCGGTTATCAAATTTGTCAAAAAAACAGCCGAAGAATTTGGTTTTTCCATCAAAACCGTCAAAAAAGACGTATTAAAATTCTTGGAAAACACCCCACACACCTATGATCTTATTTTTGCCGACCCGCCGTATGACTTAGATAAAAATATTCAAAAAAAATTGATTAATTTGATTTTTGAGAAAAAACGCTTAACACCCGACGGTATCTTTATACTGGAACATACGGACAAGATAAATTTTGAAGAAAATCCTTATTTTGCAGAAGCCCGTAAATACGGAAAAAGCATGTTTAGTTTTTTTAAACAAACAAATATCGAACAAAACTAAATGGCTTTCTGCTGTCGATATAATCCAAATCGTATTCATTGGCATAAGCTTCACGCTCAAAAGAAATATTTTTGTAAGCCCGATAAGCACTTCGATAATACAACAATCTTATCAAATATTCCAATCCGTACCAAATAAAAAAGAAAAACCACAACAATTCCTTTTGCTGTTTTAAATGAATATTTTCATGATTGATAAGCACAAAATCGAACTTTAAGCCGGTTTTTTTTAAAATAATAAAAGGATAAATGGTTACCGCACAAAAAGATTTGGCAATCACGCGAGGAAAAATAACAATCATACACAAACTTTTAACAAAATTAGACAATAATTTTAATTATACAATAAACTGGTTAATCTTTTCTTAAAAACATGCAAATTATAACAATATTCTTTAATTTTACCTTACACAAACAAATCATGAAAATATGCAAGAGATAATTAGCACAAACAATGCCAAAATAAAATATCTGGTGCAATTGCAAAAAAAATCGTCATACCGCAAAGCGTTTAAAGAGTTTGTTATTGAAGGCAAACGCGAAATAGAAGCCGCCTTGCGTAACGGGTATCATATTAAAAGAATATTTTTCAATCCCGAACTTTTTGACGAACAAAAACTTTTTGAGCTGCTACAACTATCAAGCGTAAAGATTGAAGTGATAAAAATAAACAAGAATGTTTATAAAAAAATAGCTTACCGGCATTCTACCGAAGGAATCGTAGCGCTGGCAAAAATTAAAGACCACAAACTAACAGATTTTATAACCGGAGCAAATTCTTTGATATTGGTTGCCGAAAACATAGAAAAACCCGGCAATATAGGCGCCATGCTACGCAGCGTTGACGGTGCGGGAGCCACAGGTCTTATTTTGGTAAATCCGTTAAGCGACCTGTATAACCCAAATCTTATACGTTCGAGCATCGGAACCGTATTCAGCACCCAAATAGCAGTTTGTGATTTGAACGAATTAAATTCGTTTATTACCCAAAATCAAATTAACTTATTTGCAGCCGGTCTGCAAAATACCAATATGTATTTTAAAGAAGACTTTACGGGTGCCACTGCCATAGCGGTTGGTTCCGAAGACAAAGGTCTGAGCAATAAAATAAGAGAAATGGCAATAAAATCAATATACATACCCATGCGCGGTCAAACCGATTCGCTCAATGTATCGGTCTCGGCTGCCATTTTGTTATACGAAGCCGTTAAACAACGCCTAAGCACTTAAAACATGAAAATAAAAGCGTTTTTGTATATAATTATTTTTATAACATTACCCTATTCGTGCCTGTCGCCACAAACCGAAAAACATACACAAATACGAGGCAAAATTGTTAATCCGCGCACCGATATGGTAATAATTTCGCGTGATTTTCTCAATTTAAACGCAGACACGCTACCCTTACACTACGAAAACGAAATAAAAGGCAAAGTAAAGTGCCGGCGCGAAGGCTTGTATTTTATTGCAATTTACCCCGAATTTCAAACCATATATCTCAAACCGGGCGATTCGTTAGCCTTTCATATCAATGTCGATGAATTTGACGAATCATTAAGTTTTTCAGGTAGTATAGGTTTTGAAAACAATTTGCTTATCGAACTATTTTTGCAAAATGAAAAAGAAAGTGCCTATTTTTATGACCGAAAATTTGATTTTGACACCCAAACATTCCTAAAAAAAATAGATTCATTTGCCCAAATCAAATCCAATTTGATAAAAAGCTACCAATCCGAACTGCGACACACCGGAAAACGATACCGAAAAATAGTGAACTTATATAACCAAAGTTTACAATACAGTCTCAAAGAAGCTTATTTGAGAAAACACCCC
>JAMONO010000049.1 GCA_027065715.1 Flavobacteriales bacterium | reverse complement strand
CAATTTGGATATATGGTATGAAGTAACCGTACCACAAGGCGAAAACGGTTTTAATATAATTACTTCGGGAGCACAAGGTGGTGATATTGAAGCTGCCGTATATGATGCTTGCCCGGGTAATGAAATTGCTTGCTTTGGAGGTAGCACCTCAAAATTTGTAACCGGATTAACAGGAGGACAAACTTATTACGTACAAGTATGGTTAGACGACTTTAACAGTGGTGATTTCAATATTGTAATTGAGAGTCTACCCGCCCCTCCGGCAAATGACACCTGTGATAATGCCATTAATGTCACCCCTACCAATACATGCCTACCTGTTTATTCTTCAAACTTGGCAGCTACTGATTCGGGAATAGCTGATCCGGGTTGTGCCAATTATTCCGGCGGTGATATTTGGTTCAAGACTACCATACCTGCCGGGGGCAATCTAACTATTGAAACCTCTCAGGGCAACAACGGCAGTGTGTCAGATACCGGGATGGCAGTATATGAAGGAGATTGTAATAACTTAAACTTAATAGAATGTAACGATGATGACGGCCCGGGTTTATTCTCACAAGTAATATTAACAGGCAGAACTGAGGGTGAAGTTATATATATCAGAGTTTGGCAATATGGCAATAACAGTTTCGGAGAAATAGGTGTTTGTGCTTACGACTCTTCTGTTTCATTGGATGAAAATACTGTTGAAGGATTGAAATATTATCCCAATCCCGTAACTAATATTTTAAGTGTTTCTACAAAAGATAACATTGACCAAATAAGCATATTCGACTTATCCGGTAAAGAAATCATAAAGGTAAAACCTGATGCCAATCAAGCACAAGTCAATATGCAACATTTACAAAACGGTATTTATTTTGTAAAATTAACCTCACAAGGTAATACAACCGCTTTTAAAGTTATCAAAAAATAAATTATTATTAGAATAAATATAAAAAAGCTCTCGTTTTGAGGGCTTTTTTATTAATTTCTTATTATAAAAATTAATTAAATAAAACATTTTGTTCAAAATATACAAAAAATAAAACTTTTATAAGTTTACAAAGGATATTTCAAAAAAAATATTCCTATATTTGAATACTTTAACCATAAAATATATTAATATGAAAAAATTTTACACTTTGTTGTTAGCCTTAATAACAACTGTTTCATTCGGACAACCCGTGATAACAGGTATCGTAGATGGTACATGTAGTGGCGGAACGCCCAAAATGATTGAAATTTTTGCACAGGGAACAGTTGATTTTTCCCAGTATAAATTGGAAAAACAGTCCAACGGAAACGGATTTTCCGGAAATTTGGATTTAAGTTCATTGGGAACCGTAACCAATGACTATGTTTATTTATACAACGACGGGAGTAATTCGGGGGCTTTTGCTTCCAATTTTCCCGCTACTTCCGGCAAACCCCAACTAGCCGACAGTTATATTTCGGGCAACGGAGACGATGCTTTTAGAATTGTGGACAACTCAAACAATGTGATTGACGTCTTTGGCGTTGAAAATGAAGACGGTTCAGGCAAGGTTTGGGAATATAAAGACTCTTATGCCAAAAGAAATACCGGTGCACCGGCATCGGCTACTTTTGATGCTTCTCAATGGACATTTGGCGGTCCCGACTTTTTGGACGGACAATGCGGTTCTTTGGAAACTGCCATGGGAGGTATTCAAACTTACTATGTAGCACCTGCATCCGGAGACTTTTTAAATGAAGATTTTGAAAGCGGAACTTTCCCGCCTGCCGGTTGGACCAATTTTCAAGCCGGAGATCCTGCCGGTTGGCAAGAATCAACAAGTAGAGCAAATTCTCCTACCCATTCGGCATTTCATGATGATGATAATGTTTCTACAAGTTGTAACGATTGGTTGATCACTCCTGCACTAGATTTATCAACCAGTAACAGACCCGAACTATCCTATTTTGAAAATATAAACTATGGCAGTTGGGCAGACCAGCACAATGTGTTAATTTCCACTGACTACATAGATGGTAATGATCCCTCCACTGCTACATGGACGGTACTAAACGATGTTATTGGAACTGAAGATACTTGGGAAGAAAAAACTTTTGATTTATCGGCATACAAAGTTGCCAATGTTCACATTGCCTTTCAATATGTTGGTGATTATGCATCCGAATGGTATATTGATGATGTAGTGGTTGCCGAAGCACCTGCTTGTCCCAATCCGTCCAACTTACAAGCCGAAAATATTACTGACACAACCGCCGACATTACTTGGGAAGGCAACGGAGCTAATGATTGGAAAATAACTTGGGGAGCAACCGGATTTACACCCGACTTTTCGGCTTCCGCCAATGTTATTGATGTTAATGGAAATCCCCAATATCAATTGACCGGTTTAACCGAAGCTTCCGATTACGATGTCTATATTATGGCAGATTGTGGAAACGGTTTGGTTAGTCAAGTAGTCGGTCCGCTTAGCTTTAGCACCACTATTCAAAACAGTATTTGCTCCGGTGCTTTACCTTTATATGTTTACAATATCGGTCAATCTTCGGGGCACGAAACTGCAGGTTCTACCGCCAACTATGTAACCGATAGCGGCATGCATACCTCTTGCGATGATATAGGTGAAAACTTAGACTTATTCTATACATTTATATTGCCGCAGGGACATACAGGCATAAAAGTCATCACATCGGGCGATAAAGGAGACAAAATAGAAGCTGCCATATACGACAGTTGTGGCGGAACCGAATTGGCATGTGAAGGTAGAAGTTCGGAAAAAGCCTTTACCAACTTAACCGGAGGACAACAATACTTCTTACAGGTATGGCATGACAGTTTTGAAAAAGGTGATTTCAATATAGTATTGGAATATATTCCCGAACCCGGCAATAATGATTGTGATACAGCTCAAAATTTACCTGTATATCCAGTCGGCGGCTCTGCCGGTAATGAAACAAGCGGAAATACTCAATATGCATCAACCAGTGGTTTACAAGCCGGTTGTGCCGCAAATGCCGAAAAAGATTTATTTTATCAATTCACTCTTCCAGCCGATCAAACCGACGTTACAATTTTTGTCGGTGGTGATGCAGGTAACGACCTAAAATTGGCTGTTTATGATTCATGTGGCGGTAATGAAGTTGCATGTCTTGAAGATGAAAACAGATATTTTTTACGTGGTTTAACTGCCGGAAGCACTTATATTATTCAAGCTTGGCACGATGCCGGTGATGAAGGTTTGTTTAATATAGCCGTTGAAATAGCACCGCCACTTCCCGTCAATGACGAATGTATGAATGCCATTGACATCCCTGTTGATACCACTTCCGGTCAGTGCAGTTCGTATGTAACAGGAAATAACGAATATGCCACGGATTCGGGTATTGGAATTCCTTCATGTTCAAACAGTAACGGTTATGGAAGCGGCGGCGATGTATGGTTTACAGTTACCGTTCCTGATTCAGGTGAAGTAACCATATCTACTTCGGCTGCTCCTGGTAGCGATATTAACGATACGGTTATGGCGGCATACTCGGGCGATTGTACCAATCTTACCGAAATGGACTGCGACGACGATGGCGGTTCCGGACTATTTTCCAAAATTGAATTAACAGGTTTAAATCCCGGTGATGTTATTTATGTCAGAGTTTATGAATACGGTAATAATAGTTTCGGAAACTTTTATATATGTGCTTATGATCCTACGGTACAAGCCTTAGCTGACAATCATATAGAAGGATTAAAATACTATCCTAATCCCGCCAATGACATACTCAACATTTCAACTCCCGACAATATTCAACATATCAGTTTATTTGATATTGCAGGAAAAGAAGTTATGAGTTTGTCTCCCGATACCAATGAAACACAATTGAACATCGGTCATTTAAACAAGGGCATCTACTTTGTAAAAATATTGGTTAATGATCAACTAACCACCTTCAAAATAGTTAAGGAATAGGTTAAATTTTCCCTTTTAATCAAAAGCCCGCCGGCTACTGCCGGCGGGCTTTTGATTTTTATCTTCCTTACAAATGCTATAATTGAAAAATCACACGGTATCATACCAAAACGACATACAAATTAGTCCAATATTTTATAAATCGATTTGGTCTTAAAAACTTTTAAAAATACGTGCACTTGAACGTCCGGGTGCTTTGACCTCAATATCCAAAAAATACCCGAAAGGTGTTTGAACGCATTGATAACCCGCATTGTGCAATCGCAGTTCTACCGAATCAAACAAATCTTTGGTGATATGAGGAGTTGCTTTACTTACGGACAAATGAGCAAACGAGTGCAAAATAATATGATTGGTTTCGTTTTTTTTGGCTGCCCATTTTAAACTTTTTACAAGTTTGGTTTCAAAATATTTAGGATTAGCTTCATCTTCTTTTTCCATTTGAATAAAAGCAACCAAAGTATTTTCAAATATTTTTTCATCATGAAAATCGGGAAAATCAGGCAAAGACTTTACTTGAGGTTTGTATCCGAAACGATTACAATAAATCATCAATAGTTTCATAACAGGAGGTTATTTTGCTTTAATTATTTTGTAAGGATTGTTAAAACAAAGTAGGCGGTTCGTTATTATTCGGTTTTTTCGGTTGATTATTCGGGTTGTTTTCTTCAACTGTTTCTTCCGGCTTCGGTATTTTTATTTCAAATTCCACTTCATCGATAAGTTGTTCTGCCGGCTTGACATCTTCATCGTCTGATGTAGTTGCAACTGTTGTTTGGTAAGGCATGGAAGGCAAAACTTCTATTTTTTTCAATTTGATTTTACTCAGCATATTACCTTGTGCTTTAATACCTTTAACAGCAATAAATTCATTTACATTGATTTGTTGGGGTTCTTTTTGTTTTTTGCCACGTTCTTTGGCGTAGTGTAATTCCCAAACAGGCAACCAGTCATAAGATATTTGCAAGAGTTCGGCATGGTCGGGGATAAAAATTTCTTCTTTTTTCAAGTCTTCCAATAAAAAACGTTTGATATAATAACGTTTCTTGTCTTTATCATAATAAGCTGCCGTAACGGGTTTTTGGGGCACATATTTTTCGAGCAATAAAATATTGTCGGGAAAGTGTTTTTCCAAATCGGGTACAAACCGGTTGATACGTCCATCATCCAGTATCATTACCAAGCTGTCTTCACCGCTAAATTCACCCAAAAATCGACCTCGTTCTTCGGTATTGAGACGCATCACCACATCGTCAAACCAAATTTTGCGAGGTTTCAAGGTTGAAACACCGGCTTCTTTTAATTTAATGTATTTTACCGACAACTTGGTAACCAAATTTCCTTTTACGCCGCGTCCTTTGATTGCCAGTTCTTTAAAATCTATATCAAATTTGGTTTTTCGCAAACTGCCTGTTTGTCGCAAATGTACCGTTACCACTTCGGCTTCGCCGTTGGGATTGGCGGAAAAATACAATATTTGTGAACCCTGATTACCATTAGTTAAATCATATTCTTTGTCGCGTGTAACACCACTGACAAAAAAACGCTTCATGTAGGAAGGTCCTCGTTTACCGTCACGATAGATTAAATTATATATGGTTCGTTTGTCTTTTTTCTTAAAAACATTGACATAAATAATATCCTTACCAAAAAACTTTTTGTCGGCTACTTTTGAAACCATCAATTTGCCGTCTCTACGAATCACGATAATATCATCTATATCCGATACATCTCCGACATATTCGTCTTTGCGTAACGAAGTTCCCACAAAACCTTCTTCTCTGTTTACATAGAGTTTTACATTACGCATAACCACCTTGGTAGCTTCAATATCGTCAAATGTTTTTATTTCTGTTTTTCGTTCGCGTCCTTTACCGTATTTCTTTTTTAGTTCTTTGAAAAAATCGATGGTAAATTCGGTTAAGTGTTCGAGATGATATTTTTTTTCGGCGATTTTTTCTTCAATAGCTTCAATATTTTTACGTGCCTTATCGATATCGAATTTTGAAATACGTTTTATTTTTATTTCGGTCAGACGTATCAAGTCGGCTTCAACGACAGGACGTTTTAAGTGTTGAATATGTGGTTTTAATCCTTCGTTAATGGCATGTAAAACACCTTCCCAGGTTTCTTCCTGTTCAATATCGCGATAAATACGATTTTCGATAAAAATTCGTTCCAATGACGCTGCATGCCACTGGTCTTGTAGTTCTCCCAATTCAATTTCAAGTTCGCGTTGCAACAATTCTTTGGTTCGCATGGTAGAACGTTCCAATATTTCGCTTACACCCAAAAACAAGGGTTTGTTGTTTTCAATAACTACACCAAGCGGCGATACGGACATTTCGCAATTGGTAAAAGCATACAGAGCGTCAATGGTTTTATCGGGTGAAACGCCGGGGGGTAAATGCAATCTGATTTCTACGTTTTCGGACGTATTGTCTTCAATCTTTTTAATTTTGATTTTTCCCTTGTTATTTGCTTTTATAATACTGTCAATAAGGCTTCCTGTTGTGGTTTTATAAGGAATTTCGGTGATAACAAGAGTTTTGTTGTTTTCAACATTTATTTTAGCTCTGATTCGAACTTTGCCACCGCGTTTTCCGTCATTGTAATTGCTTACATCTATCATTCCACCGGTAGGAAAATCGGGGTATAAAATAAACTTTTTGCCTTGTAATACTTTTATGGAAGCATCTATCAATTCGATAAAGTTGTGCGGTAAAATTGTTGTTGAAAGTCCTACGGCTATACCTTCTGCTCCTTGTGCCAAAACAATGGGAAATTTTGCCGGCAAGTGTACCGGTTCTTTTTTTCGACCGTCATAAGAAGCTGCCCAAGTAGTAATTTTGGGATTAAAAAGCACATCAAGTGCAAACTTACTCAACCGAGCTTCGATATAACGTGAGGCCGCCGCACTGTCGCCTGTCAATATATTTCCCCAGTTTCCTTGTGTATCAATAAGCAGGTCTTTTTGTCCCATATTAACCATGGCGTCGGCTATGGAAGCGTCCCCATGCGGGTGATATTGCATGGTATGTCCTACCAAATTGGCAACTTTGTTGTATCGTCCGTCGTGCAGTTCGCGCATAGAGTGCATAATACGGCGTTGTACCGGTTTAAAACCGTCTTCAATAGCCGGCACTGCACGTTCCAAAATTACATACGAAGCATAGTCGAGGAACCACTCACGAAACTTTCCGCTTACTTTTTTTATACTTTCTTGTTCGTTAAATTGTTGCTGTTCGTCCATAAAAAATCTCTTGCCAAATGTCCGGTAAAATTAAAAAAATTTTTGTTTGAACATACAACTGTTTTTCTTTATTATTCCATTTGTTATTAACAATGGTTTGGTTATAGTGTTATAAAAAAGTTTTTTATATTTTTTAAAATGCCATGACAAAAATATTATTGTTAAAAAACCAAATATAACATAGGAAACAATAAGAGCCAAATCAAATCGCACATGTGCCAAAACGATGCCCCCGCTTCTACATCCAGCACATTGGAAACGGATTTTTTCATACCTCTATACATAAAAAACAGTATGCCCAAACCAACTAATACATGTATGACATGAAAACCGGTCAGTAACCAATAAAACGTAAAAAAAGTGTTTTTGCCCATAACCAACCCGTGTTCTATTTTTTCGTAATACTCTACCGACTTTAAAGCGATAAAGAGCCAACCGCCTAACATGGCCATTTTGGTATTGAAAGCTGCTTTTGCATAATTGCCGGCATGAATTTTTTGTACGGCAACCGCCATAAAAAAACCGCTTGTCAATAAAAACAATGTATTTACAGCTCCGTAAGTTGCATTGAGTTGTAAGCGTGCGCTGTGGTAAGCTTCGGGGTCTTCGCGACTGTAAACCGCCAAAACTATAAGAGCCACACCAAAGGTTATCAATTCGACCGCTATTAATATCCAAATTAATATACCCCCCGGAGGATAAAAAATGTTTTTGTAATCAATTTTTGAACTTTTCATAATGTTTTGGTTTTATCGTAATCGATTTTGTTCTGTTGTTAATGTCTTATTTTTTCGTATAATTTTACCAAAGATTGCAACAATTCAACCGGTGTAGTCAATATCTGATAATGATTTTGTCCGAACATTTGCGGTAAATAATATTTTGCTTCGGCTTCGATAGCCAGTGCATACGAATTGATATTTTTTTCTTTGAGTTCGCGTAAGGCTTGTTTTACATCATTGATACCGTATTTGCCTTCATAACGGTCGTAATCGTTGGGTTTTCCATCGGAAATAAGAATTACCCATTTGTTTTTGGTCGGGCGTTTTTCAAGCAAAGTACCTGCATGACGCAAAGCTGTTCCGATACGGGTATATCCTTGTGGTTGCACTGTTCCTATTTTGTATTTGGCACGTTGCCAATTTTCATCAAAGGCTTTCAAATTGACAAAAGTGCTGTAATTGCGTGTTTTGGAATAAAAAGCGTCAATGGAAAAGTCCACTTTAAACTCGTTTAGTATTTCACCAAACAAAATACTGACTTGTTTTTCTACATCAATCACACGGTTGTTATTGGCATATCCGTCACTGGATAGACTTATATCGAGTAACAGTAAAATGGATAAATCTTTTTCGCGTTTTCGTTTTGATAAATAAATTTTTTCGTCGGGTGTATGCCTCGAATGAATATCGATAAACATATCGGTTAAGGCATCGATGTCAAAATTGTCTCCTTGTGGTTGGCGTCGTTGTTCTTGATATCGATTATTGATATTGGTTAGCATTTTGCGCAATCCGGTTAAAGTAACCGTATTTTCTTCAATGGTTTTTTTATAATATGCTACATCGGTTTGCGTTACTTTTTTTGGATACAATTTGCAAAAATTTTTTTTGTATGAACGTTTGGCAAAATCCCATTCGTCATAAGTCAAAAAATAATCTTCGGCTTTTATTTCTACACTTTCGGATACCGTAATGTTTTCTAAAAACTCCGTTTGATATACCGAATGGGTATCTTCATCTACTCTAACCGTTCGGCTCATTTGTAATTGGTCAAGGGCATTTTGATGTTGTTCCAATTCGTCGTCCCCGTCAAAATCTTTCCAAATTCCTCCTTTGTGTTCTTCGAGTGTTTCAACTTTTTCAAAAAAATTGTGCACCACTTGGTCGGCTTGTTGTTTTTTATCAACTTGCATGGTTTCCATTTCTTCTACCGGTTTGGCTTGTAAAATGGTTTCAATTTCGTCTTCGATGGCTTTTTTTACATTGCGATTGATATTTTTTAATTGATTGACTTCTTCGTCTTCGGGCAAATTTCGCATCCATTTGCCGTAAATAAACGAATAATCGGGTTGTTTTTGAGCTTTTGAATAATATTCGTATAGGTTATGATAAACATTTTGCATAGAAGGAAATTCTTCAAATAGAATTTTTAGGACTTTCGGAGCGGTTTCAAAAGCTTTTTGTCTGGATTCTTCCAAAGATTTTTGTTCGTTTTGTTTCCAATTGAAATGAAGCCGTTTTTGTATTGTGAGATACAGCGTACGAAATAAATAAAATTGCAAATTGTCGTCAAAATTATCAAAAACGGCATAAAATTCGGGTAAAAAGAAATGGTCGTTTTTGTATCCGCCTTCTCGTTCTGCCGGAAATATATTAACGGGTTTTCCGGTAAGCGCTCTGGCAATGATACTTAATTTGGCTTTTATATCGTCCAAGCGAACCGTATTAGGAGCTGTAATTAAAGCTTTGCGTCGTCTTTCGGACAATTTATCGCTTACTTTAAAAAATCCGTCAAAAATACCGCTTAATATTTCGTCCCAACTCATTTGTTTATAGATTTATTGAGGTATGATTAATTGATGAATTGCATGATTGCATCATTGTTGTTGTAATCGAAGTATTTGTGTTTCAATTGTCAAAAGACTTTAATTATGTCAAGCCATGAATGTAATATCTGCCGTTTAGTTCCTATTATCAAAATTTTCATTTCAAATCATATCAACAGATTGGTCAAATCTTGCAGAGCCTCTATTATTTCGGGCTCATCGCTTAACGGCTCGACTACGGCAACATGCACAGCCAATCGTTTGGGTAGTCCGGCTTTAATCAATTTTGCGGCATCGACTAACAAACGGGTCGAAACGGTTTCGGATAACCCCAATTCGGTCAGATTGCGAATTTTGGTTCCGATATTAACCAATTTTTTGGCTATATCGCTATCTATTCCGGTTTCATTGACTAGTATTTCTTGTTCTGTTTTTTCTTCGGGATAATTAAAGCTCATAGCTATGAAACGTTGTTTGGTAGAAGGTTTTAATTCTTTAAAACCGCGTTGATAACCCGGGTTAAACGAAGCCACCAGCATAAAATCGTCATGAGCTTTGATGGTTTCACCCAATTTGTCGATATACAGTTCGCGTCTATGGTCGGTTAGCGGGTGAATGGCAACAATTACATCGGGGCGTGCTTCGGCTATTTCGTCCAAATAGATTATGTATCCTTCACGCACGGCTTTGGTCAATGGACCGTCGAGCCATACTGTTTCGGTCCCTTTTATGATGTAACGGCCGATAAGGTCGGTCGATGAGGTTTCTTCATGACAAGCTACGGTCAGTAATTTTTTTCCCAATTTTTCAGCCATATATTCTACAAAACGCGACTTGCCTGTTCCGGTAGGACCTTTTAACAAAAAAGGAAGTTTGTTTTGAAAAGCTTTTTCAAAGACTTCTTTTTCTTTTCCAACAGCTTGATAATAAATATTTTTCATATTCGTTATTTTTATCTTTTATGTCATTAATCGGTTACAATTGTACTTTGGATTTGTAATAATTATTGCAAGCCATTTTATCTTATTTTAAAAGAGATTGCCAATTGCTTGACAATCTCTTAATATTGATGAAGATTAATTTGGTTAATTAGGATTATTGTTCAAGTGCTTCATCAGTAGGTAATCCGTATTTAATAAAATCGATTATTAAAATAATGGCTCCTGTTGAAAGTATGGTGGCTCCTATAATCAACACCCAAAAATGAACTTGTATTTCATTTTGCACATCGCCAAAATCGTATCCCAATATTCTTTCGAGATATACTTGCGCCACGCCGGCGGCTGCAAAAGCGGAAACCATGGTAAAAATACCGATATTGGTCAGCCAAAAAGCTGCTTTTCCACGGGCGTGGGTATATAGTTTACGTCCGGTTAAGTTAGGCAAGGCATAAAACATAATTGCCAATACTATGGAAGCATAAGCTCCCCAAAAAGCCAAGTGCCCATGCATGGCTGTTACCAATGTTCCGTGAGTATAAAGGTTGGTTTGAGGTAAGGTGTGAGCCAAACCGAGCAAACCGGCACCCAAGAACGAAACAATAGCTGCTCCCAATGTCCAATAAATAGCTACGGTATTGGGGTGTTTTTTCTCACCTTTGCGATACATATTTAATGCCCAAAGGGTCATGGCTAAGAAAGCAAGCGGTTCCAATGAAGAAAAGATACCACCTACGATTAACCAAATTTTGTTTACACCTATATAATAATAATGGTGTCCGGTTCCCAAAATACCTGACAAAAATGTCAATCCGATAACCACATACAACCATTTTTCGATAACTTCTCTATCGACTCCTGTCAGTTTAATCAACAAGAAAGCCAAAATACCTCCCATGATTAATTCCCAAACTCCTTCAACCCAAAGGTGAACTACCCACCAACGGAAGAAAGAATCCAATACTTGACTGTCAAAGGTAATCATACCGGGCAAATACAATAGAGCGGCACCTACCAAACCACCGTATAATACCCATGCCGTAGTAGATTTTTTCTTTCCTTTGATAATAGTCATCAATAAAATAACCAAAAACAAAATTACATCGATTGCCACAAGCCAATCAAGTTCTCTCGGAATTTCCAAAAACTTACGTCCTTCCCAAATATTAAAGTGATAACCGGTTAAAGCAGCTACACCAACTACGGTCAAAGCTATTAATTGAAGATAAGCCAACTTGGGTTTCCAAAGTTCGGTTTCGGCTTCTTCGGGAATGATATAATATGCAGCTCCCATAAAACCGGCAAGTAACCATACCACCAATGTATTCAAGTGAACGGTATGAGCCGTATTAAAAGGTATCCACTGATGTAATCCGTCCATTCCTACACGGGCAAATCCCATAATAAAGCCGTAGGTCAATTGAATAGTCCACAACAGCATGGACAATGCCCAAAACCAATAGGCAACTTTTTGTGTTTTATATTTCATGATAATTCGTTTTTAAAATTAGTTTTTCATATTGTCTTTTGCCAAAGGAGATACTTTTTTATCAACTTTTTCAAAGCCGTTTAAATCCAAATTGCTTATCCATTTAAAGAAAGCAATCATATCATTGGCATCGGATTCGCTCATGGCATAAGCCACCATTTTACGACCACGGGGTTGCCATGGCGATTGAGACATTAAAACACCGCGTACATAATCTTCGCCGCGTCTTTCAATAACATTAGTCAGTTCAGGTGCATAATATGCCCCTTCTCCCATAATTGTATGGCAACCCATACAATTGTTTTTCTCCCACAGATGCTTACCGTGGGCTACATCGGGCGGAATGTTTGTTTGCACTTGTTTGAGTGAAAAAACCGTCAATCCGATAAAGATTGCAAAGGTTACAAACGTTCCAACCAAAAAAAATAGTTTTGCTTGTTTTTTTGATAACATAGTGATTAATTTTGGTTAATAGTTTTTCTCCAAATAAAAGACTTTTTTGTCTTTTATAGCTATAAAATTAACACACTATACACAAATATAAAATGATTTGTGTCAGTATTTTATGTATTTTGAAAAATCCTTAAAAAAATACACTCTCAATATGTGTCTTTTGTTACAAAATTAATCTTTGGAAAGGTCGTATATCAAGAAAATCAACGTTAAAAGAAAAAAAACAATAGTGGCAGCCAAAACAAAATTCATATAAGACCAACCTACAAAATCGCCTATGGAAGCGATTAACCCCAATTGAAGGGTTGCAGCAAGAGAAAATTTTACTTTTTTGCTCATTTTTTACGTAACTTTGTTCCAAAGGTAAGTAATTACCACAAATTTTGCAATATATTTAAAAAAAGAAATCATGACATCAAATTTTCTCAAAGGTTTTGCCATAGGCATGATTGTGCCTGTTATAGGTTTATATTTTTATGTAACACTCGTATTACAGTCCGGATTTGAAACGGGATTAAAACAATTATGGCACGAAAATCTATTTTCGCAAGTGTTGGCACTGAGCATACTAACCAATTTATTGCCGCTTTTTGTCTATAACAGTCGCAAAGAAAACCAAAAACTCAACGGTGTAACGGGCGCCTCTCTTTTGTATGCTTTAACGGTTTCGATAATGTATTTTATTTAATTTTTTTGATTTAACATTAAATAAAAAAATAGCAGCAACAAAGTTTTATTGATATTTGTTATTGAATTATACACAAAACCGTCCGAAACTATTTTGCCCCGATATTTTTACTCGAAAAAATACATAAATAAATATTGTATATTCAAAAAAAGTTTATAAATTTGCACACTCTAAATAAGGAACTTAAAATAAGAATAAGATGAAAAAAGGAATTCACCCCGATAATTATAGAATGGTTGCATTCAAAGATATGTCTAACGGCGAAATTTATATCACCCGTTCTACTGCCGAAGCCAAAGAAACTATTGAAGTGGACGGCGTTGAATATCCGTTGGTAAAAGTGGAGATTTCGCGAACTTCACACCCCTTTTATACCGGAAAAATGAAATTGGTCGATACTGCGGGACGTATTGATAAATTTAAGAAAAAATACGCTAAGTTTAACAAATAAACAAGCCGATACAATATACTTAACCTGTCAAAGTCTTTTTTTTGACAGGTTTTTTTGTGCCTAAAGTTATCATTTTAACACTTTTTTATTAACTTCGCAACTGCAAATAACTTTTTATTATGAATATGAAATCAAACACCACTCACGGCAATCACACCGGAGATAATGTTATACATTTTAATAAACCCGAACTCAAAAAACACGAAAAATTAGGAGAACTGGCAGCTACCGCAATCAGTGGTAACGACATCAGTTCGTCAGTATTATATGTATCGGCATTGGCTATTACCTATGCCGGACAATATGCTTGGATTACTTTGGGCATTGTTGCTTTGGTTTTATACTTTTTTAGAAAAATATACGGCGAAGTAGTAGGCGCCTTGCCGTTAAACGGTGGTGCTTACAACGCCTTGCTCAACACTACCAGCAAACGCATGTCGAGTATTGCCGCTTCTTTAACCTTGTTGTCTTATATGGCAACCGCTGTAATTTCAGCCAACGAAGCCATACATTATTTATTTAGATTACAACCCATACATCATTATTTAATTGAAAACTTACACCTAAACAAAATTGAATACAACAATTTTGTTATTGTGGCAACCGTTGTTTTACTGGCGGCATTTGCCGGATTGGCAATCATGGGTATCAAAGAATCTTCCAAAGTAGCTATTGCTATCTTTATTTTTCACTTAACGGTTATGACCGCTTTGATTTTGTCGCTTATCGTTTACATAGCCAATCACGGTTGGGATATCTTTCTGGAAAATTGGAATTCGTCAAACCGGTATGGCAATGTTTGGGAAGCAATATTTTTCGGATTCGCCGCTTCCATGCTCGGTATTTCGGGCTTTGAAAGTTCGGCAAACTTTGTCGAAGAACAAAAACAAGGTGTATTTCCAAAAACCCTGCGAAATATGTGGATAGTAGTCAGCATACTCAATCCGCTCATGGCTTTTTTGGCACTATCGGCACTACCAATCAACCAAGTGGACGAAAACACCTTATTAATCCAACTAAGTGAAAACTCAGCCGGCGAATGGTTGGCAGCGTTTATTTCCATCGATGCTTTCTTGGTGCTGTCCGGTGCCGTATTGACCAGTTACATTGGTGTAACCGGTTTGTTGGAACGAATGACTTTGGACAGAATTATGCCCAATTATTTCTTAAAAAAGAACAACCGAAACGCCTCATACCGTATCATTATCTTTTTCTTTTTGCTTAACGTCTCGGTACTCTTGTTGTCCAATGGTAAAGTAACTACTTTGGCAGGTGTTTATACCATATCTTTCTTATCGGTGATGTTGTTGTTTGTGGTCGGTAACATTTTATTAAAAGTCAAAAGAAAACATTTGCCCCGTCCCGAAAGAGCACCCTGGCTGGGTATAATGGTTGCCTTTACGGCTGTATTAATCGCTCTGATAGGCAATACCTTGATGCCTGATTTGGAACAAGCCTTACCCAACCATATCAAAGGAAGTGAAAATATGAACATATTCTTTATATACTTCCTGCCAACTCTTGTTTTTGTTATGATTATGCTCAACAGAACCATGCTGCTAAAACTATTGCTAAACATTGTTCAATACATATTTGAACCTATTAGAAAATTTTTCTTGCGTTTACACAAAGGTATCGACAAGTTGATTAACGAAATAAACTCTCAAGAATTCGTGTTTTTTACCAAAGGCAAAAGTATTGCCAACATGAACAAAGCCATGCTGTACATACGCGATAACGAACATACCAAAAAAGTAAAAATCGTTAAAGTTTTAAAACCCGGCGAAAAACCTTCGGAAGAACTCATACGAAATATTAAAATACTAGATGAAGAATACCCCGAAATTGATATCGAATTTGTACCTATTGAAGGAGAATTTGGTCCGGAACTCATCAAAGAATTATCCGAAAAATGGAAAATACCCATTAACTTTATGTTTATAGGATCACCCGACGAAAAATTCCCTTACAGATTGGAAGAACTTGGTGGAGTTCGATTGATAATGTAATAGTATAGATTTTTTTGCTCTACTGTATATTTTAGTGATGTACCGATTAAAACAAAATACATCGTCTATCGAAACATATCGTTTGGAAGACAGTGAAAAATCTTTAACCAAAAAATCAGCAACTTTACAACTAATTTATTGTCAAAATATTTAAACAAAACTCTATTGAGACAGCCTCTTATTGCAAACATAAAAAAATAAAAATAACAATATGAATATCAACAATTTACCCGAAGGAATTTATGCCAAAATAAAAACAAATAAAGGCGACATTTTAGCCCGTTTGGAATATGAAAAAACACCCGGAACAGTTGCCAATTTTATTGCTTTGGCAGAAGGTAATCACCCTACCGTTGCCGAAGCTCATAAAGACAAAAAATACTATAACGGTCTCCGTTTTCATCGCGTCATAGACAATTTTATGATACAAGGAGGAGACCCGACAGGAAGCGGAGCCGGTGGTCCCGGATATAAATTTGATGATGAAATACACCCCGAACTCAAACACGACAGTGCCGGTATTTTATCAATGGCTAATGCCGGACCCGGCACCAATGGCAGTCAATTTTTTATCACCCACGAAGCAACCCCATGGCTCGACGGCAAACATACTGTTTTCGGCAAAGTAATTGAAGGACAAGACGTGGTAAATAAAATATCACAAGGCGATCAAATGCAATCAATTGAAATAATCAGAGTCGGTGAAAAAGCCCAACAATTTGACGCACCTGCCGAATTTATCAAATTTAACAACGCCAAAGAAGAACGTATCAAAAAAGCCAAAGCCGAAGCCGATGCCAAACTCAACAAACTTGCCGAAGGATTTGAAAGAACCAAGTCGGGCTTGAGATACAAAATCACACACAAAAGCGGTAGCGGCAAAAAACCCGAAAAAGGCAAAAATGTTGCTGTTCACTATGTAGGCAAATTGACAGACGGCACCGTTTTTGACAATTCATACGGACGCGGCGAACCAATAGAATTCCCCATAGGGATCGGATATGTAATTCCGGGTTGGGACGAAGGTATTCGTCTGCTCGAAGAAGGCGATAAAGCCACTTTCATCATTCCGTCGTATCTGGCTTACGGCGAATCGGGAGCCGGCGGTGTTATCCCTCCCAATGCCACCTTAATATTTGATGTTGAACTGGTCAAAACCGAATAAAAACATTCAATTAATAATACAAAAAACTGTCTCAAAAAACATAGGAGTCATATACGACCTCTTACCTTGCCTACTTAGAATAATTTCTAATGGTATGTTATAAGGCTGTCTCAAAAAACAAATAATTTATCATTTCAAACCCTGTAATTAAAGAATAATAAATCTTATCATTAATCAATATTTAATACCAAATCAATGACTTTCGAGACAGCCCGTTTTGTTTATTATAAGTCTGTATATCAATTACTTAACAGGTGTAAAATAAATTCCACTCTACAAAATTAATCAGTTTCATTTTGCATATAAAATTGTATATTTGGGCAAAATATAAAAACGCAAAAACGTGGAAACACATCATCTTATCAACTCCGATTTTTTAAATCTGAACGATCTTTGGCATATTTTTTCCGAAAACAAAAAATTGAAACTATCCGAAGATTCATGCGAAAAAATAAGAAAAGCCCGTAATTTTTTAAACCTGAAACTTCAACAAACCGACCGTCCTATTTATGGTATCAATACCGGTTTCGGGGCTTTGCACAATATCAAAATTAACGACAACCAAATAAATCAATTGCAAGAAAATTTGGTCAGAAGTCATGCATGCGGTATTGGGGAACAAGTGCCTGAGCCTATTGTTAAATTGATGTTGTTGCTTAAAATTTTATCTCTGTCCAAAGGACATTCCGGGGTACAATTGGAAACCGTCGAACTGTTGATAAATTTTTATAACCACCAAATTTATCCCGTAGTTTATACACAAGGTTCATTAGGAGCTTCGGGCGACCTGGTGCCACTGGCACACCTGTCTTTACCCTTAATGGGAGAAGGTGAAGTTATTTATCAAAATAAAAAATATACCGGAGAACAAATTCTAAAAAAGTTCGGTTGGCAAAAAATCAAGCTTCAAGCCAAAGAAGGATTGGCACTGTTAAACGGCACCCAATTTATGGGAGCATACGGCGTTTACAATCTTTTTAAAGCCCGCAAACTCATTTACTTGTCTGACGTTATAGCGGCACTCTCTCTCGATGCCTTTGACGGACGTATTGAACCCTTTGATATGTTGGTGCAAGAGGTTCGTCCGCATCGCGGACAAATTGAAACCGCCCGATTTTTTCAAGATATATTGCATGATAGTGAACTATTGGCACAACCCAAAAAACACGTGCAAGACCCGTATTCATTTCGATGTATTCCGCAAGTGCACGGTGCCAGTAAAGACGCTATTGCCTACGTGCAACGAACCATTATCAACGAAATCAATGCCGTAACGGACAATCCGCTTATTTTTCCCGATGAAGACAAAATTATATCGGGAGGTAATTTTCACGGGCAACCCTTAGCCTTATCATTAGATATGCTTGCCATTGCAATGAGTGAAATAGCCAATATCTCCGAGAGAAGAACTTATCAATTAATCAGTGGAAAACGAAATTTACCTGCTTTTTTGGTCAATAATCCGGGGCTAAATTCGGGATTAATGATACCGCAATATGCCTCAGCCAGTGCCGTAAGCCAAAACAAACAACTCTGCACACCGGCAAGTGTCGATTCCATAGAATCGAGCAACGGTCAAGAAGACCACGTAAGTATGGGTGCCAATGCAGCCACCAAAGCATACAGCGTTATCAACAATGTGCAAAAAGTTTTAGCCATTGAACTTCTTACCGCCACCCAAGCCATCGAATTTAGAACCATGAAAACATCAAGTTTTTTGCAAAGTTTTGTAAAAGCCTATCGCCAAGAAGTGCCATTTATTGAAGAAGATAGAAATCTGCACATAGATATTGAACAATCCATTGCTTTTTTGGAAAATATTCATTTGGAAAACTTATAACAATTATTTTTTGTATAAGAAAAAAACTGACATTTGCACTTTATTTTAACCGATAAATATATACATTTGTCTAAAAAATTTTACAAAATTGGAAACAAAAACGCCACAAACTACACTTATAGACGGCTCCAAACTCATGATTGAAGCTTTGGTTCAAGCCGGTGCCGACACATTTGTCGCCTATCCCATCACACCTTCAAACTGGATGTATAAATACGGCAAAGAACGTTTTCCGCAGTTTTATGCCGCACCTGACGAAATTACCACTTTTCAATGGATGGCCGGACTGTCAGCTGCCGGACGACTTCCTGCCACATCAAGTGCCTTCCCCGGTATAGCATTAATGGTAGAAAGCATCAACATGGCTTATGCCATGGAATTACCTGTGATTATCATCATTACCCAACGTTTAGGACCCAGCACGGGCTCGGCAACTACCGGAGCACAAGGTGATTTGGCTATTCTCAACGGCATTATTTCGGGCGGTTATCCCGTCCCCGTATTTTCTCCTTCAAACTTTGAAGATGCTTGGGAACTATCGGCAAAAGCCGTCGAAACAGCTGTAAATTTTAGAACTCCCGTTTTTCTTTTAACATCAAAAGAAATGGTAATGTATCAAAAATCTTTTGACTTAAACAAACTCAAACCCATTAATAAAGTCAAAAGAGAACAACCTCAAATTGAAGGTGAATATCTTCCTTATAAAGCCGGCAAAAATTTGGTGCCGCCATTTATTCCTTTGGGTAACGACCAACATTTAGTCAGAATAACCGCCTCAACACACGACGAAGCCGCCAATATTCGCAAAAACGACCCCGAAGCACTGGCAAATACCCGAAGACTTCACGATAAATTTATAAAACGTATTGACGAAATAAGCCTCTATGAACTCGACAAACAAGAAGGCAGTCAAAAAATACTAATGACTTGGGGAATAACAGCCGATGCCGCCCGTGATGCCATAACTCAACTGAGAAATCGAGGCGAAAAAATCGATTTGTTGATTTTAAAATCGCTACTACCGGTATCTCCCGAAATTTATAAAATACTGGATAGCTACAAAAAAATCATCATAGCCGAAGAAAATTTAACCGGACAACTCAAAGAAATCATGTATGGAGCCCGACCGCTTCCACACGTCAAACAAATTAATAAAATGGGTAATATGATTACACCCGACGAAATTGTAAGCGGTGTAATACAAGCATAATTCTTTAAAAAAAAAGACAATGACAAAAAATCCGAATACTTTTCTCACCGATAAAAAATTTCCGTTTTGCCCGGGCTGCGGTCACGGTATTTCAATCAATGCCCTCAACAAAGCCCTGCAAGAACTCAACTACACGGCACACGATATTATTGTTGTCAGTGATATCGGTTGCAGCGGCTTAATCGACCCGTTGTTTGCCACCCATACCATTCACGGTTTACACGGACGCTCGCCCGCTCTGGGATTGGGTGTTGCTATGGGAGTAGCTCAAAAACAAAACAAAAAAGTAATAGCCTTTATAGGAGACGGAGGTGCCACCATAGGCTTACAACATATTTTGGAAGCTGCCCGTCGCAATGTCGATATGACATTAATCGTTCTAAACAACTTGCTTTACGGTATGACCGGCGGACAAATAAGCGGACTTTCTACACAAAAATTTAAAGAAATCATCGATTTCGAAAAAGATATTCCGCCATTTGATTTGGTGCAACTGGCTCATGCTTCCGGAGCCCGCTTTGCCGTGCGGGTTAATGCCCCCAACAAAATAAAAGATACCCTGAAAAAAGCTATCAAAACCAAAGGGTTTTCGCTGGTCGAAGCGGCTAGCTTGTGTCCTTCTTACGGAATGAAGCGTATGAATGAACTCATTGAAGTAGTTGAAGAAGAAAATATTTTGGAACACCAACGCCCTGCTACCCGAATAAAAGACCAACTAACTACCTCACTGCTAGACAAAACCCCGCGTATAACTCCCAAATATAAAGCTAATCTAACCAATCGAAAAGGAATTTTAATAGCCGGAAGTGCCGGAGGCGGCGCCCAATCGGTAGCCCGTTTTTTGGCTATGGCAGGTATGTATGCCGGACTGCAAGCAACCATGAAAGGCGAATACCCTATTACCGTTGGAACCGGGTTTTCGGTGGCAGAAGTCATCTTTGACCATAATCCCATCAATTATACCGGACTTGAAAAACCCGATTACTTTATAATCGTTACCCAAGATGGTTTGATCAAAGTAAAAAACAAACTCAACAAAGACAGCAAAATATATATTGAAGAAAAATTGGTAACGGACGAATTGAAAGAAAAATACTCCAATATTATTCCGGTAGCTTTCGGCAAAATGGCAAATCGCAAAAGCACCGCTTTGGCTGCCACAACCTACGTCTTAAACAAAGAAAATATTTTGCCTTTGGAAGCACTCAAAGAAGCCGTAGGAACACATCGTTTAAAAGACATCTTTGTTGAAGTTATCGAAAAAGCAAGCCAATACTAATACATATCAACTCAAAAACACACTTGACACTTGTCAAAGCCCGATATGTTCAATCTCGCTCTGACAAGTGTTACTTTTTTTTAAACCCGTTTTACAGACAAATCATAAAATATTAATTTAGCAACTGCGTTTAAATTCATAAAAAAACCTTGAAGCAACCTACTTTTGTTTTATTGCTTTTTGTCAGTCTGTGGACACATGGTCAAAATGTGTCCGAAAACCTACGATTTAAAAAAATCATCGTATTTCAACCCGAAATACAAATTGACACATTTAGTATTCAACCTTTTGACTTTGCTATTTTTATTAACAACCGAAAACTACCCGAAACAACTTACCGCATCGATTTTGTTAATGCGCGTTTATATCTAAAAAATTTTCAAAACCTCAAAAACAAAACTTTGGCAATAAAATATCGGGTATTTCCCGAATATTTGCGCAAAACTTACCAAAGATACCAACCGGTCAAAATTCAAAAAGACAGTATCAAAAGTTTGATATTACCGCCAACCGGCTCACCTCCCGAAAGAAAACCATTTGACGGACTTGAAACCAAAGGTAGTATTACCCGCGGATTTAATGCCGGCAACCGACAAAGTTTGGTCATGATTTCGGGATTGGACTTAAAAATAGAAGGAAAACTATCGGAAAAAATCAAAATAAAAGCCGTATTGTCCGACGACAACCTGCCACAAGCTTATGCCGGTATTTCCAAATCTTATAAAGAATTTAACCGAATTTACATGCAACTGTCCGCACCGGCATGGGAAGCAACGGGAGGAGACTTAATTTGGAACGAACAAAACAATTATTTTTTAAAGTTTAACCGCAAAACACAAGGTTTGTCATTGCAATTCGGAAAAGACAGCAATCAATTGCAAATATCAGGTGCCTATGTCGAAGGTAGGTTTGCGCTTAATCGATTTAACGGCATTGACGGTAATCAAGGTCCTTATCTGCTCAAAGGCAATCACGACGAAACTTATATTTTCATTATTCCGCAAAGCGAAAAAGTCTATGTAAACGGAAAGCTACTCCAACGAGGTGAAAGTGCTGACTATACTATCAATTACGAAACCGCCGAACTCCGTTTCAACCCTACTTTTCCTATTATTGCCAACCATCGTATCACGGTAGAATTTAATTATTCAAATCAACAATATGTCCGATATCTGAGCTATAACAAATACAGGCACCAAAGTAACAAACTCACTTGGTCGGTCATAAACTTCTTTGAAGGCGACATCAAAAATCAAACTTTGTTATACGATTTGACCAAAAATCAAGTCGAAAAACTACGCAACGCCGGTGACAAGCCCCAAAATATGTGGACACTGGCAGCCATGCCGTCCGCTTTTAACCAAAACAAAATTTTGTATCGAAAAATATCCGACGGCAACAATTTTTATTTTGAATATACAGACGCCGATGTCCCCGATTTATATGAAGTAAAATTTACCTATGCAGGCAAAAACAAAGGTGATTACAAAATAAAAAAAGTAACGGCTATCGGCAAAATATATGAGTATGCCGGCTCTCTGCAAGGCGATTATACCCCCTACCTTCGTTTAACTCCGCCGCAACAAAAAGCTTATCTCGGTTTCGGACTAAATTACCGACCTTCAAACAAAACCCAAATCATATTGGACGGAATTGTCAATAACTACGACCAAAATACTTTTTCAAATATCAATGATAATGATAATACAGGTGGTGCCATTCACACCTCTTGGATACAAAATATTTGGCATAAACATGACAAAAATCTCAAAACAATTTTAAACTACGATTTCATTCACCCCGATTTTGCTCCCTTGGACCCATACCGTTCTCCCGAATTTAACAGAGACTGGCAAACAGACAGTATTTTTGGTAAACAACATTTTCTTGACATGAGTGTTCATTACAATACTAATCGCAACAACTGGCAAAGCGGTTACCGTTATTACCAATTACGCGACAGTTTGCAATCGGGACAATTTTATACTCATTCCGAACTTTATTGGAAAAAATGGCATACCAAAACCCGATTGACATGGCTAAAACGCTTGACAGGTGAAAATTTGGAAGCAATAAAATGGCAACAACAATTAACCTATAACTTTGACAAACATCAAATTACCGGTGGTTTTTTTTATGACAAAAGAAATCTAAACCGAGCAAATATTCTTGACAGTTTAAATTACAAACAACAATATATCGAATTCAAATATTTGAAAAAAGACAGCAGTCGAACCGGATATGAAATTTTGTGGCGACACGAAACAAACGACAGCATAATTAAACAACTTTGGCAAAAGATGCAAATATCCGACATAACCGGTTTCAAATTAATAAAAAATTATACGACAGGCAAATTAAACTTTTTTTCCCAATGGCGTCATACCCGATATATCGCAAAAGACAGTTTACATAATTATTTCAATATACAATTGCGTTGGAAACAAACTTTTATTGACAAACTTTTTGCAACCGACATACACTTGGGCAGTTACAACGGAAATACCTTACGCGATGAAGTTATTTTTGTTGAAACACCTCCCGGACAAGGAGTTTATACGTGGAACGACTACAACCAAAACGGAATAAAAGAAATAAACGAATTTGAAGTAGCGGTTTACAGCGACCAAGCTCGTTACATCAGAGTAATTTTGCCCTCAAAAAACTATATAGCTACTCGCAACAACCTTTTTAACAGCGAAATTAGTTTTAACCCCGGCACTTGGCAAAAAAAATCTTTTTTTAAAAGAATTTTCGGTATATTTCGTTTTCAATTAAAATACGATACACCGATAGAACAGTTTGATTTTCAACACTTTTTAAATCCCGCCGTTACTTTATCAAAACAACAACTCTGGCAACAAGACTGGTTTCTAAACCGATCCCGAAAAAAATATCATTTGCATGTTACCTATCAATTCATCGAGCAAAAACAATTGTTATATGTTGGACTGCAAACTCGCTTGTCCGAAAAATATACTTTTCAATCCGCTCACAGTTTTAACAAACAGCTTGTTTGGAAACAAAAATTTGAACAAAAAAATACAGAAAACCGGTCGGAAAATTACAGTTCAAAAAATTTTCGTTTACAATCAAAAAGTATAGAACAAAATTTGAGTTGGCACAAATTAAACCGGTCATCTTTTAATCTATTTGCCCGCTACGATTATCAAAAAAACCTTTGGGGCAATGAAAAACTTCAACGTTATAAAACCGGTTTACATTACTTTCATACCAACAAACAAAACCGCTTTGATATCGAATTGCAATTTGTTCAAAATCAACTGACCGGAAATAATTTTTCGCCGGTTGCCTATCAGATGCTCGAAGGCTTACAAACCGGAAAAAATATAGTTTTGAACAGCCTGTTACAACAAGAAATAAAGTCTTATCTGTTACTAAATTTGCAATATGGTTTTAGAATATCGGAAAATCATCAAGCCATTCATACCGGCGGCATACAATTAAAAATGATTTTTTAATAAAAACTTACCCGTATTGAAACGAAATAATGTAATTTTGCACCAAATAAAAATCGAAAACAGTCGATGTCTTATGCACATTTTTCACAAAATTATATCAATCTGCTGTTTTTAAACAATTTAATACATTAAAAATGAGACATATAACTTATCGAATAGAAAAAAACGGCATCGGTTTTTTACACTTTAATCGTCCCGAAAAATACAATGCTTTTAACACGGAATTATTACAAGAATTATCAAAACTTTTAAAACAAGAAAACCAAAATAAAGCTCTAAAAGTGCTTATAATCTCCGGAACCGGCAAAGCTTTTTCGTCGGGAGTGGATTTAAAAGCACTCCTCGATTTAAAAAATGTGGAACAAGCCCGCAATTTTGCCCTGCTATTGGAAGGCACTTCGGAGTTAATTTATCATTTTTCAAAACCCACCATAGCCATTATCAACGGTATTGCTTTGGGAGGTGGTATGGGCTACGCCACGGCTACCGATATTCGCATCATGTCCGAAACGGCAAAAATAGGTTACCCGGCTGTCAAACTCGGTGCTATTTTGCCCGCTACCTGCACATTGTATCTCAAAGCCTTAATCGGAGACGGTCGCACCAAAGATTTGTTACTGACCGGTCGTATGTTGCAAGCCGAAGAAGCACTTAAAATCGGATTGGTAAATTATGTTGCTCCACCCGACAAATTGTTGGAAACAGCAGTCGATAAAGCCAAGCAAATAATGGAAGCACCTCAACTGGCACTGTTTTATACAAAAAAAACAGTCAATTACAATACCGCACGCGAAATAGAAGCCGCCAAACTCTATGCCGCCGACAATTTTGCCTTTTTGTCGCAAACAGCCGAATGGCAAAAACGCATGCAGGCTTTTGCCAAAAAAAAATAATCAATCACAACATCTGAAAATAACACAAAAAAAATTATTTTGGCAATACCGAATGAATGTATCACAAAAAACTCATAAAGCAAGCCTTTGCCGGTCAAAATTCTTTAAACCTTAACCGGACTTTGATAGGAAAATGATCGGAAAATTTGATATGATTGAGGGTTTCGAAAGCCAAAACTTCCAAACGATTTTTATCCGACAAAATAAAATCAATTCGAAGAGGCAACAATTTATAACGCCAAGTAATTCCGAAACCCTCACCTGCCTCAACAAAAGCATCGTTTTTGTTTTTCTTCAATATACGATAAGGCGCCGAAAAAGCCGTATTGTTAAAATCACCTCCCACCACTACCGGATACGGACTGTCGGCAATATGTTGTTGCACCCTATCGGCTTGCTCCCGTTGCTTGTCAAAAACTTTTTGCAACTTGCCGGTTATCAGAGCTTTATCTTGCTCAACCCAAGTATCAGGATTGACAATTTTATACGATTGCAAGTGCAAGTTATAAACCCTTAAAGTATCGTTTTGAACCACAATATCAGCCCAAATGGCATTGTTATAAGTATCGGCAAAATCCAAATTTCCCGAATTTATAATTTTAAACTTGGAAAAAATAGCCAAACCCGCTTTGTGTTTTTTGCCTTTTAAAACTATATGACGGTATTGGTATTGCGTAAAGTCGGTTTTAGGGTCATTCCTGTATTCTTGCAACAACAATATATGTGGATTTTGATCTTTTAAATAATTGGAAATATCAACATCAACCGCCTGTTTTTTTATCCAGTTATAAGCGTTAAACAATCGCACATTATAACTCATTATCAAAAAACCTTTGGGCTCAATAGGGTGTTTGCCTTCCCACTGATAAACAGCTTGAATATTGTTGAAGTTTATCAATAAAACCAATAGCGAAATAAAAAAGTATTTTTTGAATTGCACCAACCAATATATCACAAAAAAAACATTAATAAGCACTAAAAAAGGAAATATCAAAGCACTTAACGACAAAACAGACAATACCCCCTGCGGCATATAAGGACTTATAAATGCCAATAAAAGCAATAGGGCAAACAAGTCGTTGAAAACCAAAATTATTTTTCGGGTGATTGATAAATTTTTCATACTTTTATACCGCTTCTTTTTTTTTAAAAAGTTAAATATATGAAATTAGACCTAATACCCAAAATAAAACATCTCCAATCCAAACATTTTTTTATGCTGGCAGGACCATGTGCCATTGAAGGCGAAGAAATGGCAATGCGAATTGCCGAACAAATTGTAAATCTGTCGGAAAAATATAAAATACCTTATATTTTTAAAGGAAGTTTTAAAAAAGCCAATCGTTCGCGTTTGGATAGTTTTACCGGAATAGGCGATGAAAAAGCACTAAAAATATTGGAAAAAGTAGGCAAAACTTTTGACATTCCAACGGTAACCGATATTCATCTGCCTTCCGATGCGCCCATGGCGGCAGCTTATGTCGATGTATTGCAAATACCTGCTTTTTTGGTGCGTCAAACCGATTTGGTAGTAGCCGCCGCTCAAACCGGAAAAACCGTCAATTTGAAAAAAGGACAATTTATGAGTCCCGAAAGCATGAAGTTTGCCGTCGATAAAGTAATTTTTTCCGGCAATACACAAGTTACCGTTACCGAACGAGGCACCATGTTCGGATACGGCGATTTAATTGTCGATTACAGAAGCATACCCGTTATGCAACAATTTGCACCGGTTATTTTGGATATTACCCATTCGTTGCAACAGCCCAATCAAACCGACGGCGTAACGGGAGGACGTCCCGAATTGATAGAAACCATTGCCAAAGCCGGTATGGCAGTAGGTGTGGACGGTATTTTTTTGGAAACCCACTACAATCCGACAGAAGCTCAATCCGATGCCGCCAATATGTTACCGTTGGATAAACTGGAAAATTTGTTACAAAAACTAATTCGTATCAACGAACTCAATTTGGCTTGATGTTTGTAATCAAAGAACATGACATTATTGTCGGTATTTTTTATACATTACAACAAATTTAAATAAAATATACAATGAAAAAATTATTAATCCTAAGTATCGCACTGCTAAGCATAGGTGTTTCCGCCCAAAAAAAAGCCAAAATAAAAGGAAACCGCGAAGTACTAATCAAAAAATTTACAATTCCGAAATTTACCGCTATCGAAATAGGCGAAAAATTTGAAGTTGCTTTACAAAAAACCACTGACACAACAAGAGTGGTAATCGAAACAGATGACAATTTATTTGACGTAATTCACTTTTCCGTCGAAAACGAAGTGTTGAAATTTTATACATCAATGGATATTGTCAAAAAAAAGCGTTTGCGAATAACGGTATTTGTCCCCGAAAACTTTCATAAAATAAAATTAACGGAAAAAGGCAAAGTTTACAACGAAGAAGTTCTAAACTTAAAGTCATTATATATTGAAGCCATTGAAAAAAGTCAAGCCGACTTATGGCTTAATATCCAACAAACCTTACAAATAGAAGCTACCGACAAAAGCCAAATCAAAATAGACGCGACCACCTCAGCCGCTACCATACATTTAACCGAAAATGCCGAACTCAAAGGCAAACTCAGTGTCAAAGATGCCGGTATAGATTTGGATGATCATGCCTATTGCAAATTGGAAGGCGCCGCCAAACAATTAAAACTCTCTGTGCAAACCAAAGCCGAATACGAATCGACCAAATTCGAAGTAAAAGAAGCCGTCCTTACCGCTTCCGAAAAAACCAAAGTAAAAATTAATGTTTCCAACTCGGTAGTATTAAAATTGTCGAACGAATCGGAAACCACACTTTTGGGAAATGCTAAAATCAACTTGAAGACATTTAAAGACAATGCAGCTTTATTCAAAAAATAATCTTTTCGTTATATTTTTATCTCTTTATTACGGTATATATGCTCAAAATCAAGTCAAAGATACGACGGATTTTATACATATATTATATGCCGACCATGCTGTTACCAGCAACAAATATCCGGGTAAACAATTATTGTCGGGCGATGTTCAAATTCAACACAACGGAGCCTTTTTGTATTGCGATAAAGCCATTGTAGATAAAAAAGAAAATACGGCTATAGCCGTAGGCAATGTATTGCTCAAACAAGGTGATACGGTTAGCATGCGTGCAGGATACATTAAATATAACGGCAACGACAGTTTTGCCGAAGCCTACGACAATGTAATTCTGACCGACCCCAAAATGAACCTGCACACCGACACCTTGTATTTGGACCGAAAAAAACAAATTTCATACTATACCACAGGAGGAATTATCCGCGACAGTGTCAATACCTTAACCAGCAAAATCGGTAAATATTTTTTAAACGACAAACGATTTCGTTTTATCAACAATGTGCATATCAACAACCCCGACTACCAAATAGATTCCTACCGCCTCGACTATTTTACCGAAACCGGTATTTCCGATTTTTTCGGTCCAACCAAAATTTACAACGAACAAAGTTATATCTATGCCGAAAAAGGACATTACGATTCACAAAAAGACATTTCGTGGTTTGTCAAAAACGCTTTTATCAAACACAAACACACCAGTATCAAAGCCGACAGTTTGTATTACGACCGAAAAAAAGAATATGCAACAGGCAATCGGCATGTGGTAGTTTTTGATTCAATTAACAATACTTGGATATTTGCCGATTATGCCCAGCGTTGGGCAAAACTCGATTCGACCAGAGTAAGTCAAAAACCATTAGTGGTATCCGTTTCCGAAAAAGACACTTTGTATATGCGTGCCCGCCAAATAATCACAGCCGGAAAAGAAAACCGGCGTAAATTGTGGGCTTATCCCAAAGTGCGTTTCTTTTCAAACGATTTTTCGGGCAAAGCCGATTCGCTATTTAGAAGCGACCGCTTAAAAACCATGAAACTGATGAAAAAACCGGTATTGTGGAGCAACAAAAGTCAAATCACAGGAACAATTATTTTGCTAAAAAACGACAGCTTAAACAAACTCGATTCGTTGATTATACCGCAAAAAGTCTTTATCATACAAAAAGACAGCATAGGATACAATCAAATAAAAGGCAAAAAACTACTGGGAAAAATTAAAGACGGTCATCTCAAAACCATTGATATATACGGCAACACCGAGGTTATTTATTATTTACGCGAAGATAACGGACAACTTACCGGTATCGAAAAAAACAAGTCGAGTCACATATATATCGAATTTGAACAAGGCAAAATAGCCTTAATCAGATTGTATGACAAACCGGAAGGTATAATTTACCCTTATCAAGATTTTCCCGAAAAAGAAAAATATTTTAAAGGTTTTAATTGGCGAGGCAATGAACAAATTACCTCAAAAAAACAACTGACCGGAACACCCGAACCGGTTTTTGAAGCTCAAAGTAAACAAATGTCTGTTTATCAACAAGAAGAAATTATCGATAACAATATGAGATTGCGACACCTCCCCGATTTAGATCGACTACCTAATAAAATACCTCACATACGCCCCAATAAAAATAAAAAACCAAAATAAAATCGCCTCAAAAATCAAGCTGTTGCCGCATAACACAAAACTAAATTTTTGAGGCGATCCAAAATTTAAATTACCGCATCGATATATTTACTTTTTAATAAAAGTTCGGGCTATTTGACCACCGGAAGCGGATATTTGATATACATAATTTCCTTGTGGTAACATACCGGTATCCATTTTTAAGCGGTTAGTACCGGATTGCAAAATAAATGTTCTCGATACTATTCGTTTGCCGTTCATATCGTCAATTTCAATTTGAATTTTTTCCGGTTCAATTGCTTCTATTTCAAATTGCAAAAAATTGCGAGCAGGCACAGGAAAAGCTTTCAACTCTGAAATTTTAAGATTGGATTGGATTCCAACCGGATAGTACAAAACAATATTGTCAAATTGAATGGTTGAATTTTCTACATCACCGTTCCACATCACTACGGTCAATGTATCTACGGGTTGTGTGATATTAAATTGTATAGTATCGCGTTGAAAATTGTTTATGTCAAAACGATAAGTTCGTCCGTCTTCGTACACGCTATTACCCTGATTTTTAAAAATAAAAGTAATACCAGCCTCATCGTTGTTTATACGATGTGCTTTTACATCAAAACTAACGGCATCGGGCACATTGACAAGCGGCATACCGCCGGAATAAGGCCATGACGAAAAAATATCACCGTTGGTAACCGTTGCATGGGTCAAATCACCCGCGTCATTAATCTTATTAATTAGTTTAATACTGTATAAACCATCGGTTGCTTCACTGTTTTTTTCAACCGTAATGGTTGAAGAATCCCACTCGATAGAAGTTTGATATCCCTGAGGTTTTTCAATGGTTTTGTCATTCCATTCTTCAAAACCGTCATTGGGAATGCCGGGTGCGGAACCGTTGTTTGAAATAAATCTGAAATTGTCGAGCATAATCCAACTGCCTGCTTCCATCCCTATTTCGCTAATAGCGTTACTACTGGCTGCACCAAACATCAAAGTATCGGGTGTCATACCTTGCGGCATATCGGTTGCAAAAGTATATTCCGACCAACTATTAGTGTTTCTGTCGGCTGCAATTTTTACCAACTTGCCTCCTATTATAGTACCGTTCTTTTTAAAAAATGCCAAAACCAAAGCCGAATCTTGTGCTACCAAATATGCTTTATAATTAAACTTTATGGTATCGACATGAGCCGAATAAGGAATACCACCCGAAAAATCATCAGGGTCAAAATTGATAAAATAGCCTACTTCAAAATCACCGTTTTCAATAATACTTTCCAATCTCGCCGAATAATTTCCTTCGACACGGTCGGTTGATTTAATCAAATTATGATGACCTTCATCACTTGAATCGTAATAATACGACAAATCGTCAAAGTGTTCCGTATCCCAATTTTCAAAACTGTTATTGGGTAACTGCTGCGCATAACTGCCTAACAACAATAAAACACTTCCCCATGAGAATAGTATTTTTTTCATAATGACAAATTTTATAATTAACCGTATTAAAATTACAAAATCAGCTATCCGTTGTCAAGCAATTTTTTTCAAAAAAATATCACCCGTCAGTTTAATGCCATTTAATTACAATAAAAAAAGAAAAGCCGCCCGTTCTTTACGGACAGCTTAACTCAATTAACAACACAAATAAAACAATGAAATATGAAAAAAACTACTTTTTCCTCTATTTCTAATACAAATGTATAACAAAATACCATACTCACGGTTAAAAATGTGTCAAATGCACGTTTGACTTTACGAATGACACTTTTTATAGAACTAATGACACGATTAATTATATTAAAAACAGACTTGTTTTAACACAAATGTCTTAAATTTGTTTGCAAATCAATTTTTTCAATGGATTACCGGCTTATATCAAAAATACAATGGGAACAAAACAACTTTTTTATAAGTATATTTTTCTTGACGGCAATGGTGCTCTTGCTTAACAATTTTTTTTACAAATCCCGTTTCAGGTTAAATATCAGTCGCCCCAATGTATATGTTTTCGAATACGAATCGCACTCACAACGTTGGTTTTCATTATATAACATACTCAATATATTTTTGCGTTTGGGCACTTATCTGTTAATACTTCTTTCATTTTTATCCTTTTTACAAACCGTTCGACAACTTGATTTTTTATCATACCTTCATTTGACGGTCAGTCTTTTTTACGGAATATTAACGTATTTTACAGGTAAAAACTTAATGGCAATTTTGTTTTATATTTTGCCCAAAAAACGAAAAGAAAGCAATAAAATTAACATCATCAGGGTAATTTACGAAACATACATCAACTTTTATTTCTTTGCAGCCTCATTTTTATTTTATTTTTTGCCGGTCAAAACACATGTGTTTTTATATCTAATCATTGTCATATCAATCGTTTGGTTAGTGATAAACTGGCTCAATATGATTCAAAACATGATGCGACATACAAATATGAAAACATATCAATTATTTTTGTATCTTTGCCTATCAGAAATTTTACCATTAATCATATTGATTTGGTGGATAAGTTTTCAAATTCTATGAGTGAAAAAACAGTCTTAAAAAAGAAGAAAATTAAAACAATTTTAGTTTCTCAACCCGAACCTACGTCAGAAAACTCACCTTACATAGCCTTAGCCGAAAATGAAAAAGTCAAAATAGATTTCAGACCTTTTATACACGTTGAAGGTGCCACTGCACGTGATATCAGAAAACAAAAAATAAATTTACCCGAATACAATGCCATTATTTTTACCAGTCGCAATGCCGTGGATCATTTTTTCAGACTGGCGGAAGAAATGCGATATACGGTTCCCAACACCATGCGGTATTATTGTCAATCGGAAGCCATTGCTTTGTACTTACAACGATACATTGTATATCGCAAGCGAAAAATATCGTATGGCAATAAAACCATAAAAGATTTGGCAAATATCATCAGCAAAAATCCCGACGGAAAATTTCTGCTGCCTTCATCGGACAAACTCAAACCCGAAATACCCAAAGCCCTAAACGAAATAGGTATTGATTGGAAATCGGCTACATTTTTCAAAACCTGTATCAGCGACTTGTCCGATTTAAAAGACGTTTACTACGATATATTGGTATTTTACAGTCCTTCGGGCATAGAATCGTTGTATCACAATTTTCCCGATTTCAAACAAAATGATACCCGTATTGCAGTTTACGGCAAATCGACCATACAAGCGGCAAAAGACAAAGGTTTGCGAATTGACATTATGGCACCCACCCCCGAAACACCTTCTATGACCATGGCACTACAAAAATACATACGCGAAGCCAACAAAGGAAAATAAAATCCTGTCATTAGTGAATATAATTTACATTTTCGACCAATCCAACATCAAATTATAATTTCATCAAAATGAAAGTTTACACCAAAACAGGCGATAAAGGCACCACTTTACTGATAGGAGGCACAAGGGTACCCAAACATCATATTAAAATAGAAGCCTACGGAACCGTGGACGAACTCAACTCATTTTTGGGTTTATTGCGTGATCAAATAGACCCGACTTATCACGACGAAATAGTGCAAATTCAAAACAAATTGTTTACACTGGGCTCATTCTTGGCACTAGACCCCGAAAAAGAAAACCTACCCGGCGGCAAACCTCGTTTGGACATCAAACCCATTGACAACGAAGATGTTAAATTTTTGGAAGAAAAAATTGACAACATGGAAGCAGAACTTCCCGCTATGACACATTTTATCTTACCCGGCGGACACCCGCAAGTATCAACCTGTCATATTTGCAGAACCGTTTGCCGACGTGCCGAACGCAAAACCGCCTATTTAAATCAAATAGAAAAACTGTCGCCAAACCTGATAACCTATTTAAACCGTTTATCCGACTACCTGTTTGTCTTGGCACGAAAATTGTCTATGGATTTGAAAGCCGAGGAAATTCCTTGGATACCAAAATAATTATTGAAAAGTTAAAAATTTTTTATTATTTTTGCCAACTTTTAAAAATTTATAGACTATGTATTGGACATTAGAACTAGCTTCTTATTTAAGTGACGCCCCATGGCCTGCAACAAAAGACGAACTGATAGATTATGCTATCAGAACCGGCGCACCTCTTGAAGTGGTTGAAAACCTGCAAGAAATTGAAGAAGAAGAAGAAGTATTTGAAACCATTCAAGATATTTGGCCCGATTATCCGACCGAAGAAGATTTTCTTTGGAACGAAGATGAATACTAAAAACGTTTTTACGTTAATAAATACTAAAAAGTCTCCCAAAAGAGACTTTTTTTTTATATTTTTGAAACCATAAAATTTATTTCAACACTTTACCTGCATATTTGTCACCTTTTAAAGGCATGGTACTGTTTATGAATAAACTTTTTAACAAAAAACTTTCAAACTAATGAAGATAGTCAATTCTCTTTTAAAAGTATTTTTGGGCGATAAAAAATCCAAAGACATCAAACAAATGCAACCGCTGTTAAACAAAGTAAACGACTTTGGCAACGCCTTAAAACAACTCTCGTTGGACGAACTCCGAAACAAAACCCAAGAATTTAGAAATCAAATAAAAGATGCAACCGCCGACCTTAGAAAACAACAAAACGACTTGCGTCTAAAAGCCGAACAAGAAAACAACTTGGAAGCACGAGAAGAAATTTACGACCAAATAGACAAACTCGAAGATGAAATATACAAAATAGAAGAAAAAGTTCTAAATGACATACTTCCCGAAGCTTTTGCCGTAGTGCGCGAAACCGCCCGTCGTTTTAAAGAAAACGAAGAACTGGAAGTAACCACCACACCTTTGGACAGAGAACTGTCGGCAACCCGCGAATACATTACGATAAACGACAACAAAACCATTTGGAAAAATCGTTGGAATGCAGAAGGCAAAGAAGTAGTATGGGATATGGTGCACTACGACGTACAAATACTAGGAGGTATTGTTCTGCATCAAGGAAAAATAGCCGAAATGATGACCGGTGAAGGTAAAACGCTGGTAGCCACCCTGCCACTTTACCTCAACGCACTCCCCGGTCGCGGTGCCCATTTGGTAACCGTAAACGACTATTTGGCAAAACGAGACGCCGCTTGGATGGGACCCATTTTTGAGTTCCTGGGATTACGAGTAGATTGTATAGATCGACACAAACCCAATACCCCCCAACGACGCAAAGCCTATACCGCCGACATCACTTACGGAACCAACAACGAATTCGGATTTGACTACCTGCGCGACAATATGGCTCATACCATTGACGATTTGGTGCAACGCGAACACAACTATGCCATAGTCGATGAAGTCGATTCGGTTTTAATAGACGACGCTCGAACCCCTTTAATTATTTCAGGTCCCGTAGAACAAGGCGACCGGCATGAATTTAACGAACTCAAACCCTTTATCGAAAAAATTTATCAAGAACAAAAGAAAAACATGCTCAAAGAACTTACTTTGGCAAAAAAACTTATCAAAGAAGGCAATACCAAAGAAGGCGGATTTCACCTGTTACGCGTTTACAGAGGTTTACCCAAAAACCATGCTCTTATCAAATTTTTAAGCGAAGAAGGAGTCAAACAATTGTTGCAAAAAACCGAATCAAAATATATGGAAAACAACAACGCACTGATGCCACAGGTAGATGAAGAGTTGTTGTTTGTTATTGACGAAAAAAACAATTCGATTGAACTCACAGACAAAGGTGTCGAATTTTTATCCAAAGATACCGCACCCGACTTTTTTATCTTACCCAATATCAGCGAAGAAATCGGAAAAATTGATAAATCGGACGACGAACCCGCAGAAAAAGCCAAGAAAAAAGACCAACTGTTTAGAGAATATGCCGCCAAAAGCGAACGCTTGCATACCTTAAATCAGTTGCTCAAAGCTTATACCTTGTTTGAAAAAGACGTTGAATACGTCGTTATGGACGGACAAGTAAAAATTGTCGATGAACAAACCGGTCGTATCATGGACGGACGACGTTATTCCGACGGACTACATCAAGCCATTGAAGCCAAAGAAAATGTCAAAATTGAAGACGCCACCCAAACCTATGCAACGGTTACACTGCAAAACTTTTTCCGTATGTATCGCAAATTGGCAGGTATGACAGGAACCGCCATTACCGAAGCAGGCGAATTTTGGGATATTTACAAACTCGACGTAGTCGAAGTGCCTACCAACAAACCTTTGGCTCGTATCGACAAAGACGACAAAATATACAAAACCAAACGCGAAAAATACAATGCCATTATTCAAGAAATAAAAGAACTCACCGAACAAGGCAGACCCGTATTGGTCGGAACCACTTCGGTCGAAACTTCCGAACTTTTGAGCAAAATGTTGCACTACGTCAAGATACCTCACAATGTATTGAACGCCAAGCACCACAAACGCGAAGCCGAAATAGTTGCCGAAGCCGGCAATCCGGGAGTCGTAACCATTGCCACCAATATGGCAGGTCGTGGAACCGACATCAAATTATCGCCCGAAGTAATAAAAGCAGGCGGTCTGGCAATAATAGGAACCGAACGACACGACTCGCGAAGAGTGGACAGACAGCTACGTGGTCGCGCCGGACGTCAAGGAGACCCCGGTTCGTCGCAATTCTACGTATCGTTGGAAGACAATTTGATGCGTTTGTTCGGATCCGAAAAAATAGCCAAAATAATGGACCGAATGGGCATGAAAGAAGGTGATGTTATCCAACACCCCATGATCTCAAAATCAATAGAAAGAGCCCAAAAAAAAGTTGAAGAAAACAATTTCGGCATTCGTAAAAGATTACTCGAATACGACGACGTAATGAACGCACAACGCGAATTGGTTTATAAACGGCGTCGTCATGCACTACATGGCGAAAGACTCAAAGTCGATATATCCAATATGATATACGAAGCCATTCAAGCCATAGTCGAAAAAACAAAACCCACCAAAAACTACGATGAGTTTGCACAAGAACTCATTACTACTTTTGCCATCGATGCTCCTATTGACAAAGAACAATTTTTGTATTTATCCGACCATGAAATTGTCAATAAAGTTTTTGAAGTGGCAACACAACATTATCGAGACAAAATAGCCCGTTCGGCTCAAATTGCCTTCCCTGTCATCAAAGAAGTTTATGAAAACGAAGGCGACCGTTATAAAAGAATTGTCGTGCCTTTTACCGACGGAACCCGCGAAATAAAAGTAACCACTGACCTAAAAGAAGCTTACGAATCGCAAGGAAAAAAATTGGTGGACGATTTTGAAAAAAACATAACTTTGGCTATTATCGATGAAGCTTGGAAAGAACACTTGCACAAAATGGATCAATTGAAAACATCTGTGCAAATGGCATCTTACGAACAAAAAGATCCGGTATTGATATACAAATTTGAAGCTTTTGAACTGTTTAGAAACATGCTGGACAAAGTGAACAAAGATGTTTTATCGTTTTTGTTTAAAGGCGATTTACCTACACAAGACCCTAATCAAGTACGTGAAGCCCGTCAAACTCGTCGCCCCAAACAAAAACTAAGAGAAAGTCGTACCGACAACATACCTTCATTGGAAGAAATGGCGGCAAACAACCGACAAGCCATGCAGGGCGGACAACGACAAGAAATCACTTCACCTATCAGAAAAGGAAAAACTTACGGACGTAATGAAATTGTTACCATTATGAATGTAAACAACGGTGAAAAAAAACAAATCAAATACAAAAAAGCCCGCACTTTGTTAGATAGTGGCGAATGGGTTATACAAGACAACTGAGACTAATAATACCAAATTGGTTTATTTTTAGCCCGAAACATAAACCAATTTGGTATTACAACTCTATACATCTTTAAGGTTTCGGGCACAATTCCATATCAATCAACGGAATATCGAGTTGTGTCATTCGTTTCTTCAATTGAACTAATTGCTTTCGGTTGATTTGTAACTGATTTTTTACGTTTTGATATTCATCGCGAACTATTTTCAAAGTTTTCAAATCGGTGCCGGTAGGTCCGTATGACGACATACGCGTATTCATGTTTAATTTGTTCAATCGATAAAACAAGCCCGGCATATTTTTTTCACCTACTTCGTTTTTTGCCGGACTACCCGTCAAACGTTTTTCCAAGGCTAACATTTTTTTATGCAGATTGCGCAATGTTTTCAATATACTTGCATCATTTTTACGAGCCCTAAAATAAGCTTCATTCATTATTTCATACGCTTTCTTTTGCCTGTCAAAATCCTTATCCAACAGTCTGATTTGACTACGCAAATCGTCAACTTCTTGCCAAAAAGTTGTAACTTCTTTTAGATTTTTTCCTTTTAAACTTCCTTTATACAATCTTTTTAGCTTAAATGAAACGGTATCAGACAAAATTTGTTCCTCTCCGTTTGGTAACACCACACTCAAATATGCACCATAGGTTCCGGGAGCAACACGCACACCTCCGTTTTGACCCGCTCCGTGCGAACGCATTGCAGGTGATTTTGAAAAATGCGTATGGTTCCAAGTTGCTCTGTGAAAACCTTTTTGATTTTTGGCAATAATTCGATTTATTATTTGATTGTCTTGTCCCAAAATATTTACAAAAACTTTAATTTTTTCTTCGTTCATTTCCTCATCTAATTTGTCCCACCCGGGAAAATCGATACTTAGCTGCTGTTTTTCACGTTTTCGTTCTTGGTCTTGTCTTTGTTGTTTCAAAGACTTGTAAGTATTTTTCAAATAATAGGTAAAAGTAGTTCCGTATGGCGGATTGGGAGCCAAAAAATAACCGGCTCCTTGGCTACCTTTTTTTTCACGTCCCAATATACCTCGTTGAAAATACCACCAACTATTACGCGGTTTAAAAAGAACCGCTTGTTTTTTTAAATTTTCGGAGGTTATGTCACGCAAAAAACCGTAGTCGTCAAAAATAAAAATACCACGACCAAAACTTGCTCCTACCAAATCGTCATAGTCTTTTTTTATAGCCAAATCACGAAAAGAAATGTTGGCTTGCGTATTGAGTTTATGCCATTTTTTTCCGCCGTTTACACTGACATAAATGCCGAATTCCGTTCCTATAAACAACAAATCCGGATTTTTATAATCTTGAACCAAACGCCACACAATCAAAGGTTTGGTTAAATTACCCGTAATTTTTATCCAGGTTTTTCCTTTATCGGTACTTTTATAAAGATAAGGTGTAAAATCACCTTCTTTATGATTGTCGAGTGCTACATAAACGGTATTTTTATCAAACAAATCCGCCTTAATATCATTGACAAAAGCATGAAGGGGTACGCCGGGCAATTGACTGACTAGTATTTTGCGCCAGGTTTTACCTCCGTTATCTGTTACTTGAATAAGTCCGTCGTCGGTTCCGGCATATATTAAACCTTCTTGCAAGGGCGATTCTGCCAAAGAAGTAATCGTATGAAAGGTGGACATGGCATAAACGTCCCAAGGCGAATCCCAACTTTGTTTTTTGCCCATAATAGGTTTATCAAAACGTTCATCATATTGAGTTAAATCGCCCGATACAGCTGTCCAATCATCGCCGCGATTATCGGAGCGCCACACCCGATAAGATGCGTAATAAATTCGTTGAGGATTGTGGGGACTTATCAATATAGGAGCGTCCCAATTAAAGCGTTCAAAAGGTTCACCGGCAGCCGGTTGCGGTTGAATATAAGTCATTTCGCCGGTTTTCATGTCTTTTCGCACCAAATTTCCTTCTTGCCATTCGGCATAAACAATATCGGGATTGCCGGGTTCGGTAGCCGGTTGATGTCCGTCGGCAAATAAAACCACTTCCCAGTCGCGATTGGCAATGCCGTGCAAATTGTCTGTTCGCGAAGGACCGCGTTCCGTACTGTTGTCTTGTGTGCCACCGTAAACATAATAAAACGGTTGTGTATCGTCCAAAGCGATTTTGTAAAACTGGGTTACGGGTAAGTTGTTGATAAATCGCCAATTTTTACCTCCGTCAAAACTCTCGTATAAACCGCCGTCTGTTCCTACCAACATATATTCGGGGTCATCTTTTCTAAATTTTAACACATGATTATCGGAATGTTTATGAGTTTCTTTCATTTGAATAAAGTGCTTGCCGCCATCGTTTGAAACCAACATACGAACATTGGCTAAATAAATTTGGTCAAAACGATGCGGACTAACGTATAATTCTTGATAATAATGCGGGCCTGTGGCTGCCGATACGGCATCTGATTGTTTTACCCAACTTTCGCCCCGATTGGTCGATTTGTAAACAGCTCCTTTGCGGCGATTGTGTTCTACGGCGGCATAAATAACATCGGGATTAACGGGTGATACGGCAATACCTATTTTCCCGTTTTTATTACTGTTAATACCCTTCATGATTTTCTTCCAGGTTTCACCTCCGTCTTCCGAACGGTAAACGGCTGTCTTTTGTCCGCCACCCATATAGTTGGCAACAGTGCGATGTCGTTCCCAAGTTGCAGCATAAATTCGGTCGGGATTACGCGGGTCAATAGCTATATCGGTAACTCCTGTCCACATATCGTCTCCCAGAGTTTTTTTCCATGTTTTTCCTCCGTCGGAAGATTTATAAAAACCCCGTTGTCCTCCGGGGGACCATAGCGGTCCTTGGGCGGCGACATAAATAATATCGGAATTGTCCGGATGCACTATGATTTCCGATATGTGTTCCGATTTTTTTAAACCGGTATTTTGCCAGGTTTTTCCATCGTCATAAGAAACATAAATTCCATCGCCAAAACCCACATGTCGCCCTCCTACGTTCTCACCGGTTCCTACCCAAACGGTATGCGGATTGTTGGGGTCAATTGTTATACAACCTATCGAATAAGATTTTTGTCGGTCAAATACAGGCTGCCAAGTGGTGCCCGAGTTTTCGGTTTTCCAAACACCCCCCGAACCTACGGCTACATACCAAATATGAGGATTTTCGGGATGAATGGCGATATCGGCAATTCGCCCCGACATAAAAGCCGGACCGATATTGCGCATAGATACTCCTTTTAAAAGTTTTGAAAGATTTTCAGAATTTTGTCCTCGTCCCGAAAACAAAAAAAATACGCCGATAAAAGCAGTCAAAATATATTTTTTCATAAGACAAATCTTTGATTTGCTTATAAAAGTAAAAAATTGCAATCGGTAAGTTTATAAAAATCTGTTAAAATTGGTCAATTGGTGATTATTTTTAGATTTAAAGTAAAAAATTAACCGAAAAATATTAATTATTTTCCTTTCATTCAAAAAAATTCTTTTGCAAAGTTACATCCGCTTCTATATCCACAATTGCTTTTTTACCCAAAATCATATCTTTTTCTTTCCATTTTAATCCGGTTCCGGGACTTTTTAACACAAGCATATCTTCGGTCAAAACGGTTCCTTTCTTTATGGGTATTTTACTAACCAGGCTACGAGCCAATTTTTCTTTGGCGGCTTGGGTAACAGGGTCAATGGTTTTAATTCCGTCGCCGATAGTTTTTCGCGCATCTCTGATGCATTTGATCATTTGCATAAATTCATCTTTTTCGGCACTTCCTGCATGGTCGCTGCCTTTCATGGCTTTATTTAAAGTAATATGTTTTTCAATAACAGAAGCACCTAAAACCGAAGCTGTTACCGCTGCAACCATACCGGTTGTATGATCGGAGTAACCGGTAATTTTGCCGTATTTTTGTTTTAGCGTATCCATCACTTTCAAATTAACCCGTTCCAAATCGGCGGGATATTGAGAGATACACTGCAAAATAATAATATCTTTTCTGTCTTTACCCAAGATTTCCAAAGCATCGTCAATATCTTCGAGGCTTGCCATACCGGTTGAAATAATAACGGGTTTGCGGGTCTTTGCGAGTCGTTTCAATAAAGGCAAGTTGGTCAGATCGCGCGAAGCAACTTTGTAAAAAGGGACATCGAGACGTTCCATCATTTCAACCGAAGGAATATCGGTTGGCGTAACAAAGTAGGTTATACCTCTGGCTTGGGCATACTCTTTTAATTCTTTATGTTGTTCTTCGTTCAATTCCAAAGCCAATCTGTGTTCACCGTAGGTTTTTCCAAACGAATTCGGATTATCGTAAGGTTTATCAAAAGCGGCTTTGGTTAGTTCCGAGGACATGTCTCTTTTTTGAAATTTTACGGCATTGGCACCGGCATCGACCGCCAAATCAATTAATTGTTTAGCCAAATCGATACTTCCGTTATGATTTTGTCCAATTTCGGCAACAATATAAGCAGGTAAATCTTCGCCAACGGGTGTTCCGTCCAACAAGACATGAAATTTGTTTCGGGATATTTCCGGTTTGATTTCCCGTTCCAAAAAATCATAAATATCTTTCAAATAAGGCGAACGGGTATCAAAATCCAAAGTTTTCATCATTTTTTCGATGATTTCGAGCTGTTCGCGGGTATCAATTGTCAAATATCGGTTTAATTCGGGACGCAAATCTTTCCAGTTTTTTGGCAATTTTATGATTTTATAGTTTTGAGCATTTTTTCTAAAAAAAGGCGTAACATGCTCACGGTCAAACTCGTCTTGTGTTAATCGATTGGCTTCTCTTATCAAACCTACTTTTAAAAATTCGGGTGCCAGAGGTGATAATCCGTCAATATAGGTATAATCCGCCGATTGTTTTTGATGCAAATCGAAAACCGAACGGGTAATTTGTTTGTTATAAATAGGATTGTCAGCAGTAAAACGGGCTAAGATATCTTCTTCGTGATAATTATGCAAGGCTTCGGCAAACCGGTTTAAAACATCTTGCGAGTCGCCTCGGACAACTTTAACACCGGGCGCAAAATCCTTCAAAGCCGCTTCTATCGGGTCATCAGCTACAAATCGGGTTGTTGCTACAATTATATCATCAAATATACCGATATTTTTTACGGATTGGATAACCCTGTATAACAACGGTATGCCATTGACAGACATTAATGACTTGCCCCGCAACCGGCTACTGAGCATGCGGGCTTGTATTATTGCTATTTTTTTCATTTTTTTTCGTTTTCTATTTGGAATAAATACCGGTCGATAATTTCTTTCAACATATTTTCGTGTTGTAAGTATTTTTGAACAAATTCTCTAAAAACACCTTCACCGCCTTTTTTGCTCAAGACCCAATCCACTTCTTTTTTGATATAATCTTCGGCAGATGAAGGACAAGCACTCAATCCCACTTTTCTAAGCAACAAAATATCATTGATATCATCGCCGATATAAGCTATTTCGTTCCATGTCAAAGCATATTTGTTCTTAATAAATTCGGCAGCAGTTACCTTATCGGATACCCCCATAAAAAGTTCGTCCATTTTGAGTTTTAGATACCTTCTTTGAACCGTTTTGCTTTTTTCACCTGTTATAATGGCGGTTTTTATTTTTGCCAATTTTAAAAAAAGCACACCGGCACTGTCGGACGTATTAAATTTTTTCATTTCACACTCGGGCGAATCGCCGTAATACATTCCTCCGTCAGTCCACACACCGTCTATATCGGTAATAAAAAGTTTTATTTTCATCAATATATATTTGAACACAAAGTTAAGTAATCTTTTGAAAAAGATGTTTGTAAAAAAAATAAAATCCAATAATGTTAAAAATATTAGGGTATTTTTTATATATTTGCACAAAATTATTCACTTAACCCTATAAAA
>JAMONO010000048.1 GCA_027065715.1 Flavobacteriales bacterium | reverse complement strand
TAGTTGTGTGTGACTATTGCGGATACCGTTTTATGACCAATGTTAAAAAGCTAAGTCTAAAAAATCAAAATAAATAGCAATGGGTATTTTTAACAAAAAGCAATCGATTAATGAAAAACCGCTTCGGCAAGAATATCTTTTTGTGGTAGATAGATGGGATCAGTTTTTACAAAAAATAATTCAACGTTTTGAGCAAGCTTTGCTACAAGCTGAAGAAGTATTGTTAACCAATATAAATCAATCCGATAAAGATTTGGATACAACAATGCAAGCTTGGCAAGGTATTAAGTCGCAATTGATGGATTTGGTGAATAAAACAGATGTGGTGTTTGAAGAACAAGTAAAACCTGAAATGTTACAATATGTTGAACACTGGCAAATTATTGATCAAAGTGTAAAAGGAAGTGATATTAGGAACGATTTATACCGAAAAATAGATCGTTTTCAAATAGAAATTGAGGGTAAGATAGCCGAAGCTTTTTATCAGCATACCATACAAGAGTTGGATAAAGATTTTTATTGCACCCAATGTGGAGCCGAGTTACAAGTTCGGAAAGATATTTTTAGAACACATTATGTAGGTTGTTCTTATTGTGAAACGGTTAATACTTTTACCCCAAATGAGCAAGTTTTACAGTTGCGCTGGGTGGTAGAACGAATAGCCAAATACAAAGCTTTACCACAGTGGGAAGCAATGCAATCAGTTATTGAAGCACAAAAACAGCTGCCTTCACCACGAACCGGTGAAGAAAAAGAGAAAAATATTAAACTTTTTAATAAACGAGAAAAAGCCGAAAGAACTTTTTGGACGACTTATTATACAATTAGAAGTCAATATTTACCCGAATATAAAGACACCATTGCTTATGATGTCGATGTAAAAATGCGTTGGTTTTATGATGAACGCAAACGGGTATTAGATTATTAAACTTTTCACTTACTATATATATTAATCAAATTATTAAACAATGGAAAAACACGGAGTAACCTTTAAAGATTATGCATTGGCTAATGCCAATTTAGCAGCAGGAATGCCTGTAGCTAAGGTTTGTGAGGTGCTGGGTATTGAAGAACCGTTATGGGCTGAAGCACAAGAGTTTTGGGGAAATCAAATGGTTTCAATGTCTATGGAAGATATGCAGTTTTACGGCGAAGTATTTACCAACCCCAAACAGGGCAGGTTTGCCAATGTAGCAGGCGCTGCATCAGGTCCGAAAGAGGTATTGAAAAAATATCCGGAATGGGATGATTTTATTAAAATCACACAGCATATTCATATTGCATCTAATTATGGATTTGAAGTGGACTTAAAAGAAGAATATGATTTGTCAATGACAGAATATAGCCAGTTGGCTATGCATTGGTCCGGTTATCTTAAAAAAAATGTAATTGATGTGTCTGCAAATTATGCTAAAGGTGATGCATCGGAAGAAGAACTTGCTGAAATGGAACGTATCAATAATTTGCATACGGATTTAATGCAAAAATGGGAAACTTTTTTTGAAAATATTTATAAAAATAAAGGTTCCGGAATTGCCGACGATATCGAATTTTAAACATAATAAGTTACTTTGTTCACTTGTGATAAATATTGACATAACCAACTGATGTTTAGGTTCTCATACTACTTTTGTTATGTCTATTTGTTTCGTAAATTGTGTATGCAAAAGTTTTGTCGTAGTGTTGTGCAATCAAATTATTTGATGTGACAAAGTAACTTTTTAATAAAGAAACAAACAAATTTTAATATTTCGTAATTATGGGTGTTATCAATCAATTTAGGTCGGTCATTCAATGGCAAAACCCTGACCCCAATCATATTTTTATAAAATTTACAGATAGAGGTGAGGAAATCAAAAATGCTTCAAAACTTATTTTGCAACCGGGACAAGCTTGTGTTATAACAGACAAAGGAAAGATAAAAGAAGTATTGACTACTTCCGGAATTTACGATTTAAAGGCTGATAATAAACCCTTTATTACGACTTTAAAAAAATTACTAAGCTTGCGTGAGGGAAGTGAGCATATAATCGGAATTTGGTTTTTTCGTCAGGCAGATATTATTAATATGCGTTGGGGCACACGGGTTCCCATTGCTTATACCGATCCGGTTTATACCTTCCCTATATTATTGTCAGCCTTTGGTAATTATAGTATTCGCATAACACAACCACAAAACTTTTTTGAAAAAATAGTAGTAGGAAAAGAACTGCTGACGGCTTCAGATTTAAAAGAAATATTTTTGTCCAGAATTACACAAAACATTACCGATTATTTGGCAAATGCACAGTTTTCCTATGTAAAAATTGACAGTCACCTAAATGAAATTGCCAAAGAAATAACCCAAAAAACCCAACATATTTTTGAAGATTTAGGATTTCAAGTTTTAGATTTTCGTATTGAAGGCACTCGATTTGATACTGAAACATTGGACCGTATAGCTAAAATATCTGATGTGCAAGCCGAAATATTAGCTGCAAAATTAGCCGGAATACATTATACAGAACATCAAAAAATACAAGCAATGCGTGATGCAGCTAACAACCCTCATAATGTAACAGGTGTTTTAATGCAACTGCAAACTTTTGCAAATCAAAAAAACAATGTAACCAATCAAATCACTACGGAACAGTTAACCGAAAAGTTGCAAAACCTTAAAAAACTGTTTGAATTGGATTTGATAAGTGAATCTGAATTTAAAACAAAAAAGCAAGATTTGTTAAAAAATATATAACATAAATAAGCTGCTATCTTACCCAAAATAGCCACAGTTGTAGCAATTTAAGGATTTTGTCATCACATATTTTATATAAATAACTCATTTTTACAAAAAAATCATCAAATAATAATTTGTATATTTGTATCAATAAAGAATTATTGATATGAGTGACGATAAAGACAAGAAAATACCTACGCCTGAAG
>JAMONO010000047.1 GCA_027065715.1 Flavobacteriales bacterium | reverse complement strand
CACATTTATTACCCGCGATACCATTGTTTACGACAGCAAATGGCATCATGTGGATCAAATCATCAATTTGGAATCTTTTCCGCAAGAAGGTGTTGGATTTGAATTTTTTAAAAAAAATGTAAGATATCTGCACCCCGGCAACAGAACCGTTTTGTAAAAAAAACTCCGAATTTAACCATCCGTTACCGGATATATTGATTTGCGATCCCATAAATTATTTGCTGATGATTAGGTTCTGCTTAACTTATTGAATGTAAGCTACAAATATCTTACGTAAACACAAGCGACACCGGATAAAAAAATAAACTGACAAAAATTATTTTTTTCTGAGAAAATTATTATACTTTTGTTACGTTTTCATCAAAAATTTTATCCGAAATGACCTTACTAATCATTATACTTTTCATTGCGGGCTATTTTTTTATAGCAACCGAACATACATTCAAACTCGATAAAACGGTTCCCGCGCTACTTACGGCAGCCATACTTTGGGCACTTCTTGCAATCGGCTTTCACGAAGGCTGGTTTTCAATTATCGACCCCGAAGGACATGTTTACAATTTTATAAAAGGCGGAGAAACCGCACAAGAAGGTTTTCACAATACATTGATGCATCATTTGGCAAAAACCGCCGAAATTTTGGTTTTTCTTACAGGTGCCATGACCATAGTCGAAATTATCGACCTACATCGCGGATTTGAAGTTTTAAAAGAATATGTTAAGACCAACAGCAAACGCAAACTATTATGGATTATAGGATTATTGGCTTTTTTTCTGTCTGCCGTCATTGACAATCTAACGGCAACTATTGTATTGGTTACTTTGTTACGTAAACTTATCAAAGACCGCAATACCCGATTGTGGTTTGTCGGCTTAATTGTAATTGCCGCCAATGCCGGTGGTGCTTGGTCTCCTATTGGCGACGTAACAACCACTATGCTTTGGATTGCCAAAAAAGTAACCGCTGCCGGTTTGATAGAACATGTTTTTATACCTTCCATACTCAACTTTGTTATTCCTTTTGGTATCGCTTCATTTTTGCCGATCTTTAACGGGAGTGTCAAAGGAGAAGCCGACGAAGAAGGATTGGAAGAAGTCGAAAAATTACTCAGCAGCAAAACCATGTTGTATCTGGGATTGGGTATGATATTGTTTGTGCCCGTATTCAAAACGATTACACACTTACCTCCCTATCTCGGCATGATGTTGTCCTTAGGTATTGTTTGGTTGGTTTCCGAATACATTCACCCCGAAGAAGATTTTACCGAAGAACGCAAACATTTGTATTCGGCACACAAAGCCCTTTCTCGCATCGAAATGTCGAGTATCTTATTCTTTTTGGGTATATTAATGGCAGTTGGAGCTCTGGAAGCCATGGTTTACGGTTCTATCAACGGAGTTGAAATGGGAACATTGCGCTATTTGGCAGAAAGCTTACAACAAACATTACCCAATACCGAAATTGTAGTGGTATTGTTGGGTATACTATCGGCAATTGTCGATAATGTGCCGCTGGTAGCTGCCTCTATGGGCATGTTCGATTATCCTATTGATCACATTATTTGGCACATGATTGCTTATTCAGCAGGAACCGGAGGTAGTATCCTTATCATTGGTTCGGCTGCCGGTGTAGCCGCTATGGGTATGGAAAAAATAGATTTCTTTTGGTATATGAAAAAAATATCATGGCTGGCATTTTTAGGATTTTTGGCCGGCTTTGTAGCATTCTGGATTGAAAAAATCGTAGCATACTAGCAACACAAACAAACAACAAACAATCAGGATGCCAAAAAGCCCCGTGAACGGGGCTTTTTGAATTTATTCTCAACGACGATTTTTAACTTTTACTTTTTGTGTATGATAAGTTCCGGTGGTTTCATCCTTTTTGTTTCGCAAATAATAAACTTCGGAGGTTTCGTTATAAGCCTCATCATAATCATTCGAATAATAAGTATCGTTATACGGGTATGTCGGTTGATACGGATAATAAGAATATGCAGGTCGATAAATATACGACGGACGGTCGTAATACGGACGTTGAGCATAAACAATATATCCGCCGCGACGGTAGCGTAAGTATTTATGACCTATTTGATAAATCAATCCGCGTCGGTTATATTTGATAAATACATGTCCGATACGAGCTACTTGTCCATAATCATTGTAGTTTAAAAATACATTGCCTATTCGTCTGATACGTCCCCACCTGTCGCGATCCAATCTAACGGCATAATCACCTCCATAATATGGTTTGTGATGCGTTGTATGTGCATTAAAATCAAATTCGCCGTTGGGAAAAACAAAAAATTCGATGCCCCTTACTACAACTTTAACCGGTTCGTCCAATCGATGTCTGACGGGTCTTCGGTCGGCTCGTGCATACATTGTCGTAAACACAAGTGCCATACTCAATACTAAACTTAACTTTTTCATAATTCAAAATTTTTTAATTAAACATACGGCTCTGACAATGTATTTTCAAATAGCGTGCCATAATTTTATTAAATCTTCAATAAACAAAGTCAAATCCTAATAATTCAGAACCAAAACATTTTGAATTAAATTCACAGATCACTTGTAAAATCAATTAATGTATGCAAAAACTCGGATAATAATTTTACATTCTTCCACAATGTCGTATGACAACATTATCGTAAATCGGTGTCGAAAACCAAAAGTAGCAATTATCAAATTGTCAGGTCAAAATCACGAAACTTGAACTTCGGCAATAATAGTTTCGCCACCGCGAGTTTTGTCACTCATGACAACGTCCACGTCGGTATTTAGAGGCAAAAAAACATCAACCCGAGAACCGAACTTGATAAAACCTGCATCGGCACCTCGTTCCACCGTATCGCCTACTTTTGAATAATTTTCGATACGACGGGCAACGGCACCGGCTATTTGGCGAAACATCACAGGACCTATAACCGGATTGTCCACTACAATGGTTGTTCGTTCATTTAATTCGGAAGATTTGGGGTGCCAAGCTACCAAGTGTTTTCCTTTGTAATATTTGCTGTAAATAACTTTGCCGCTTACGGGATACCGGGTAGCATGCACATTGAGCGGAGACATAAATATGGATATTTGCAAGCGTTTATCTTTAAAAAATTCGGGTTCAAAAACCTCTTCAATCACCACCACTTTACCGTCCACAGGAGCAACCACTTCGTTGGGTTTGGCTTTGACATGACGAGAAGGAAAACGAAAAAAATAAACTATGAGCATAAAAGCTACCAATGACAAAATCGAAAAAATCCAGTTGAGCCAATAAATATCGACATATTGATGTATGACGTAATTAAAAATCAATATAATCAAAAATGACCATGCTATTATTCTGTATCCTTCTTTGTGTAGTTGCATTGTTTAAACAAAAATTAATAAATAGGCATAAACAAAAGGTATTGCCAAGATAAAACTATCCAAACGGTCTAATATACCTCCGTGTCCGGGGATAATATTACCCGAATCTTTGACACCTGCCAAACGTTTGAAACGTGACTCTAACAAGTCACCCAAGGTGCCGAATATTACAATCATTAAACTCAACAGCAAAAATTGCCATAAATTCAAATTTATCTGCCAACCGGTAAAACTATAAATCAAATATCCAACTAACAAACTTCCCAATAGTCCGCCGGCAAAACCTTCAATGGTTTTTTTGGGTGAAATATGAGGTGCCAACTTGTGTTTGCCAAAATATTTTCCAAATAAAAAAGCAAAACTATCCGATGACCAGATAATGATAAAAATCGCCATTAACAATTTTGATTCAATATCAAGTGCCAAAGCAAAAGGTAGTGCCAAATACAAAATTGCCAAATAGATTTTTGCCAGCATCTCCTTCGAAATTTTGTCAAAAATAAAATAAATCAAAGGAATAAACAAGACCAACAAGCTAAAACCGGCAGCCACTCGCAAAACTTTAACATTTATCGATTGATGAAAGGATATAAAAGCCAATAAAAATATAAATAGTGAAGGTAAAAGAGCGGTTTTGTAATTGAAACCTGTCAAGTATGAAAATTCCTTTAGACCGATGACCATAAAAATACCCAGCAACATAGCCGTCCAAGTATAAGATTGTATAGCCCATAATACCACCAGGACATAAATCAGCCCGAAGAAACTGCGTTTTAAAAGTTCGTTCATAAATTAATTTTCGATTAAAAACAAATACACCTCAAACCATTTTCCGCCAGTTAAGGTGTTTTTGTCGGGTGCAAATATACTCATTGTTTGGATATTGGCGGGGGGAGAATCGTATTTTTTGTTAATGGCGCTCAGTGCTTGTGTTTTGGCAGACACTATTTGATCCGAAAGTGCCACGATTACACGCTTTTGAGGTAATTCGCCGTTACGATATTCGCCGGTATGCTTATCGGTGGTCATGATGGCTCCTTCGTGTGCAATTAAACTTTCACACCCACCCAGTAAAACATCATCGGTTTTAACGCCGAATTTAACCGGAACTTTTAATTTTTGAAGAAAATGAAAATAAGAACGTTCCAAGACGGCATATTCGTCAATTTGTAAATGTTTCAATAGTTTTAACAATTCCATTCGAAATTGTTCCATATCTTCTGGATAAAAAAACTTACCGCCGTTTTGAATAAATTTATATACAAAACGCTCGTCATCGGGCATTTGAGCGGTTTTTGCCTCCTCTTGTTCTTCTTGCAAATTGTCATACGTCTTTGACTTGGGAGAAAATATCTTTTTGAAAAAATCCATTATTATTTGTTAAAATAATTTAATTTCACTTGCAAATATAAAAAATAAAGCCGACAAATTGAATATCTGCCGGCTGAGTTGGTAATAATATTGACAATTAGGATTTATCTTCATCAGATTGATGCGTATCTTCAATGGACGTTTCATTATTTTCATTCTTTTTTGATTTCATTTCGGTTGTATCTTCTTCGACATCGTCAAAAGGACGTTTACCTAAGATTTCTTCCAGATCTTCTTTAAAGATAACTTCTTTTTCGAGTAAACGTTCGGCAAGTTTTATCAGTTTATCTTTGTTTTTTTGTAACAGATCTTTGGCACGTTGGTATTGTTGTTCTATTAGTTTGGATACCTCTTCATCGATAATTTCGGCGGTTTTTTCACTATACGGCTTGGTAAAACCATATTCTTGTCCGCTTGAGTCATAATAAGTCAAATTGCCTATTCTGTCATTTAAGCCGTAAACGGTTACCATGGCACGGGCTTGTTTGGTAACTTTTTCCAAATCGTTAAGCGCTCCGGTTGATATATTGCCAAAAACCACTTCTTCGGCTGCTCTACCGGCGAGTGTTGCCGCCATTTCGTCGAGCATGTGTTCTTTTTCGATCAATACCCTTTCTTCGGGCAAATACCAAGCGGCACCTAAGGATTGTCCGCGAGGCACAATGGTTACTTTGACCAGCGGGTGTGCATGTTCGAGCAACCAACTGGCAGTGGCATGACCGGCTTCGTGATGAGCAACACGTTTTTTTTCTTCGGGTTTGATAACTTTGTTTTTCTTTTCGAGCCCGCCTATAATTCGATCAACTGCATCTAAAAAATCTTGTTTTTCGACTTTTTCTTTACCTTTACGGGCAGCAATTAAAGCTGCTTCATTACATACATTGGCAATATCGGCACCCGAAAAACCGGGCGTTTGCTTGGCTAAGAAATCCACATCGACATCGTCGGAAAGTTTTAAGGGTTTTAAGTGTACTTGAAATATTTCTTTACGTTCGTTCAAGTCGGGCAAATCTACAAAAATTTGTCGATCGAAACGCCCTGCTCTCAACAAAGCTTTATCGAGCACATCGGCACGGTTGGTAGCACCTATAACTATAACATTGTCTTTGCTTCCAAATCCGTCCATTTCGGTCAATAATTGGTTCAAAGTATTTTCGCGTTCATCGTTACTACCGGTAAAATTATTTTTGCCGCGTGCACGACCTATGGCATCTATTTCGTCAATAAAGATAATAGCAGGTGATTTTTCTTTGGCTTTTTTAAACAAGTCTCGCACACGTGAGGCACCTACCCCTACAAACATTTCGACAAAATCGGAACCCGACAATGAGAAAAAAGGCACTTTGGCTTCTCCGGCAACGGCTTTTGCCAAAAGAGTTTTTCCGGTTCCGGGAGGACCTACCAACAAAACACCTTTGGGTATTTTACCGCCCAATTTGGTATATTTTTCGGTATTTTTTAAAAAATCGACTATTTCTTTAACCTCTTCTTTGGCGCCTTCCAATCCGGCAACATCTTTAAAAGTGGTTTTTTCTTGTTTTTTGGCATCATACAGTTCGGCTCTCGACTTACCTATACTAAAAATACCGCCACCGCCGGCACCACCGCCGCCGCCGGCTCCCGACATGCGTTTCATCATATAAAACCAAAATCCAATAAAGAAAACCCAAGGCAAAATATTGAGCAAAAAGCCCATAATATAATCGGTTTTGGTTTTAAAACGCCATTCAACGGGTATCCCTTCGGATTTGGCTTTGTCGAGTTTTTCTTCAAAATGTTTTAAATCTCCTATTTCAACTATATAATCGGGGGTTTGTCCCAAGCTGAAAGGACTTTGATTTTTTCCTTCCTTTTGTTTATCTTTTTTGGCGGCATCGGTTACATAAATATTAGCCAAACGCTTGTTTTCAATCACGACTTCTTTTATTTTGCCGTGTTGCAACATATTTTCAAACTGATTATAACTCAATATTTTGTCATCGGAACCGTCATTACTGTTCATCATAACCATAAAGATGACGGCAGAAATAGCCAAATAAATCCAAAAAACATTGAATTTAAAAGAAGGTTTATTGTTCTTTAAAAGATTTTTATCTTTAAGTTGTTTATTTTTTTTCTCGTTTTGGCTCATAAGCTACTTCGTTTAATTATCGTTTTTTAATTGCATGATTTTGGCATCACCCCACAGTTCTTCCAAATTATAGTATGCCCGAACGGGTTTTTGCATGATATGGGCTACCACATCGACATAATCCATTAATATCCACTCCGAATTGTCTTCACCTTCAATATGCCAAGGTTTTTGTTGTAGTGCTTTACTAACCGTTTTTTTAATGGAATCGGCAATAGCGTTTACTTGTGTATTGGAAGTTCCGTCGGCAATAATGAAATATTTGGCTACGGCATTGTCGATATTTCTCAAATCGATAATGGTGGTATTTTGACCTTTGACTTCTTCAATACCTTCAATTATTTTATGAATTAAAGTATCCGGATTTGTGGTTTTTGTCATATATTCGTATTTATTTTTTTATAGTTTTTTATCAAAAGGCAAAGATGATAATTTTTTGCCGGAAAGCAAAACTTTTGTGATAAGTTTACCGAACCGACAATTTATAAAAATTTATATGAAATATATCAAATTTGATACCATAGATTCGACGAATGATTTTTTAAAATCTTACAGCAAAACAAATCGTATTGACAATTTTTTTTATGTATATGCCGATTATCAAAACAAGGGACGAGGACAACATTCAAATACTTGGCAATCAGATTGTTGCAAAAATCTATTGTTGAGTATTTTTTTTAAACCGGATTGGGATTTATCGCAGCAGCAACGTCTCAATCAAGCTGTGGCTCTGAGTATTGTCAAAGTTTTGCAAAAATTTAACATTTGCGATGTAAAAATCAAGCTTCCGAACGACATTATGTCAGGTAATAAAAAATTGGGGGGAATTTTAATAGAAAATGTTATATACAAAAAACAATGGAAACGAAGTATTATAGGCATCGGTTTAAATGTAAATCAGGACAATTTTGTAAATTTGCCACAAGCCGTATCAATGAAAAACTTGACCGGTGTGGAATATGACCGTGAAAAATTGATTAAACTTTTGATTGACGAATTCAAAAAACAAATCCGTCGCAATCCCCAATCGATAAAAAAAGAGTTTGACAGCTTGCTAAACCAATGAAATACAATATTGTAAAATATAATCCGAAGTATCAACCGGCATGGGACGATTTAATTGACCGCAGTGCCAACGGCACTTTTTTGCATAAACGGGCTTATATGGATTATCATGCTCACCGATTTACCGATTATTCGCTGTTGATTTTTGAAGAAAAAAAATTACGTGCCGTTTTGCCTGCTCATCAAGTCAAATTGCAAGTTGTTGCTCACAACGGATTAACATACAGCGATATAATTTTTCAAAAAAAACTTAAATTTGAGCACAAAGCCGGTATTGTTAAAGAAGTATTACAATATTTGTTTGAACAAAAAATCAAATCGTTATACATAAAAAACATTCCGTTTATTTATCAAACGGTTATAGACCAAAGCAACGATTATATTTACTTTCAGACCCAAGCAAGTATCAAATTGATAAAACCTTTCTTTGTTATGTTTAAAGACAACGGTTACAAACCCAATCGCAACCGTTTAAAAAACTTAAAAAAACTTGATATTTCAAATTATACACTTGTTTCGGGTTTGGAACATTTGACGGACTTTTGGCAAATAGTTGAAAACAATTTGCAAAGACGTTATCAAACCCGTCCGGTGCACAACTTGAAGGAAATACAATTGTTAATGAACCGTTTTCCCGAACAAATTAAGTTTTACGGTTTGATACAAAACAATAAAATGTTGGCAGGCGCTTTGGTTTATTTGGTCAATAAAGCGATGCATTTTCAATATATACATTCGGTTGCCGGCCACAAAGAGCGTAAAGCGGTTGAATGGCTTACTTATCGAGTGATACAAAAATTTTCAAACTACAATTACATTAGTTTCGGTAGTTCGGAAGTTTCGGGCAATAATTTGAACAGCGGTTTGGTTTATTGGAAAGAAAGTTTTAACAGCCGGATTATCAACCAATTGCATTTTGAAATACAAACGGCACAATACAAAAGCTTAAACGATTTGTTGCAATGATTAAATTTCTTGATTTACAACATATTAATCATATTTACGAAGATAAATTTCGAAAAAAGTTTGAATCTTTTTTAAGTTCGGGTTATTATATTCAAGGAAACGAGAAGCGTTTATTTGAAGAGAAATTTGCCCATTATTGCGGTAGCCGTTATGCCATTGGCACCGGTAACGGCTTAGATGCCATTCGATTGTTATTGGAAGCTTACAAAATAACCGGACAACTGCAAACCGGAGATGAAATTTTGGTTCCGGCAAACACATTTATAGCCGGTATTCTAGCCATATCGCAAGCCGGGTTAAAACCGGTTTTGGTTGAACCCGACCCAAAAACTTATAATTTGAATCCGTTAGAAGTTGAAAAACAAATCACCGGTCGAACCAAAGCTATTTTGGGAGTTCATTTGTACGGACAAATCAGTGATTGGGATAAACTACGTCAGATAGCCGACCGGCATCGTTTGTTGTTGTTAGAAGATGCCGCACAGGCTCATGGCGCTGTTTTGGGCGATAAAAAAGCGGGTAACTTGGGTGATGCGGCAGCTTTTAGTTTTTATCCTGCCAAAAATTTGGGTGCTTTGGGAGATGCCGGTGCCGTAACCACCAATGATACCGAAATAGCCGAAATCGTAAAAAAATTATCCAATTACGGTCAAGAAAGCAAATATATCAATCGATATAAAGGTATCAATTCGCGTTTGGACGAAATTCAAGCGGCATTTTTGAACGTTAAACTTGACTTTTTGGATCAAATCAATCAAAAAAGACGCGAGCACGCTACGTTATATTTAAAAAACATTGGTAATCCGAATGTAATTTTACCTCATATAACCGATATGCAAGCCCATGTTTTTCATCAATTTGTATTACGCACAGAACAAAGAGCAAAGTTTGAAAAATATATGATGCAAAACGGAGTGGAAACACTGATACATTATCCTGTTGCACCTCACAAACAAAAAGCTTATATCGAGTGGAAAAACCTACAATTGCCCATAAGCGAAAAGTTGCACAACGAGGTAATAAGCATACCGGTTGCCGAACATTTGACTCGTAATGAAATTTTTGCTATAATTGAAATAATTAACCGGTTTTGAATAAGATAAAAAAAATAGTAAAAGAAAACATTTGGTTAAAAATTTCGGTTTTTAACGGATTTTCGGTTGTAACCCGTATTGTCAGCGGTTGGGTTATCAATAAATTGATTGCCGTATTTATTGGACCCGAAGGAACAAGTGTTTCGGAACAATTTCGCAATTTTTTACAGACTGCGCAAGGCTTTTCGACTTTGGGTATCAGCGAAGGCGTAACCCGATATTCGGCTAAATATCAAAACAACAAAAAACAACTATCGTCATTTTTGGCTTCCGCCTACAAAATTGTTTTAATTACCTCTATTATTACCAGCATTTTAATAATCAGTTTTTCGGGGTTTATCAATAAATCGCTGTTTGGAGAACGTGATTTTAGTTTGTTGATTATACTTTCCGGTATTATGTTGCCGGTATTTTCACTTAATATTATTTTGTTGGCTATTTTAAACGGATTTCAAAAATATCGCAAAATAACTTACATTAACATTATTGGTAACATTTCTGCTGCTGTTATTGCGTGGTTTCTCATTGCCGAATACAATATTTACGGTGCCTTGTTATTGGTTTTGGTTACACAAATATTTAGTTTTATCGCTACGTTGTTTTTTATCAGAACTGACATGGTAGAAGTTTTACAATTTTCGTTAAAACAGTCAAAATCAGCACATTACAAACGTTTATACGCATACATTATCATGGCATTGGTAACTGCTGTCATTATACCTTTATTCAGTATTTTGATAAGAAATCAGATTTTTGCTTTTTATAGTAACGACAATGGTATTCATGCCGGATATTGGGACGGAATAAAAAAAATTTCGGGGCTGTTATTAGCCTTTGTTACACCGATTTTTAGTTTGTATTATTATCCGCAACTGGCTAAGATACAGACAAATGATGAATTTAAAACAGAACTTAAAAAATTTTTTACGCAAATATTTCCATTGTTTGTCATCGGTATGCTTGTTTTGTTTTTGCTTCGCGAATGGGCTGTAATTATTTTTTTCTCAAAAGCCTATTTGCCAATGAAAAATTTATTTGTTTGGCAATTGGGGGGCGATTTGATAAAAATCATTTCACTAAGTCTTTCTTATTTGATGTTGGCAAGAGCCCACGTTAGATATTACGTTGTTACCGAAATAGGATTTTGGGTTGTTTTTTACTTTTTAACCGAAGTTTTACTACCGGTTTACGAGCTCAAAGGAGTAGTTATAGCTTATTTTATTACTTATGTTTTGTATTTGACGGTTATGATATTTTTGTTTAGAAAAATACTCTTTAGCCGCAAGAAAATCAATTTGTAAGTAACCATTGACAAAACAACTTCAAACTGATACTCTTGACAAATTGTAGCCTTTTATGAAAACAATATATCAAAACCAAACCATGAATACCTATCTGTTTAAGTAATACAAAGCCTTTTGTCTGGCAATTGTTATTTGTTCGTCGGTTAGTTTTTCGGCTGTTTCGGGATTTCCGTCTCCTGTTTTCATTAAATTATCGGGATTTTGGTCGGCATCAACATGCGTTAGAGACAAACTATGTCCCAACTCATGTGCCAATATGTTTTTTACTACGGGGACACCGTTTTGGGTTTGAGCAAAAAATACCGTTTCGGTTCTTTTGCTCCAAACACCTCCGGCAGGATGAGCAAATTTATTAATCAAAACCAAAGTCCAAACGCCTTCATTTGTCATAGAATTGGTTGATATATTGGCTTCCGACAGTTCTTCCAATATTATTCTAAATTCGCGATTTGAATAATTCTCATAGTTTGTATTGGAAAAAATCAAATCATTTATATTTATCGTTTCAAAAGACCGTATGTTGTATTGTATTCCTGCTTGTTTCCATATTTGGTTTACTTTATCAAAATACAATTGTATTTCATTTTTTGTAAAAGTGCTTGACAAATCGGTAGCGTAAACAAAATGATAATTGTAAACCCGAACGGGAATAGTAATTTGAGACAAAACATTTTTACTGCTATTTTCGGTTTCTTCACGAGCGCAACCAAACAAAGACAACATAACGATTAAGGATAAATACGGTAATATTTTCATTGGTAATTAATTTTTAATAATTTTTTTATAAATAACATGGTTATTGTTAAAATGAATTTTGACAATATATATTGCTTGTTTTAATTGAGACATATCAATTATATTATTACCGGAACCAAATCGTTGATTTGCAACAACTTGCCCTGCAATATTATAAATTGTCAATTTGCCTTCGGAAGAAACAGTTAGATTAAGTTTGTCGTAAACCGGATTAGGGTAGCACTCTAAATAATCTTTTTCAGGTTCTTCAACCGCCAGAGTCATGCATTCTTGTTCGGTTTCTACAAGATTTGTCCATGAGTCAATTGATATAGCCCAATTAGACATGCTCCAAGCCACATCATCGACCAAAATACACTTCAAGTCAGGATTTTGTACGGTAGCAAAATAACTCATAAATCCCGATGTATTTCCATGTTGCATATTTAAAGAAGTCAATTGATTGTTATTGGCAAATAAAACTGTTAATTCAGGGTTGTGCGACATATCCAAATCCGACAATCTGTTTTCATAACAACCCAACGAAGTTAAACGGGGGTTAGTTGTAACATCAATATTTGTCAATTGATTATTGCCGCAATTCAAATCTTCTAAATTTGCATTTTGAGATACATCAATACTTGTAAGCATATTGTCATTTACATAAAGAACTCTTAAAGCAATATTATTACTAACATCTATTTGTGAAATGTTATTTTCCGAACAATTTAATATTTCAAGATTAGTCAGAGTGGTTGCATTTATATTGTTTAAAGAATTATTTGCAATAGAAAGGGACAGTAATTGTTGGTTTTGGCTTACATCCAAATCGGAAATTTGATTGTAGTTTACATCCACAACTTCCAAGTTAATATTTTGACTTATATCCAAGTTCGTTAAAAGATTTGTATTTGCTCTTAGTATCTTTAACGAAGTGTTGTTGCCGATATTTAATGAAGTTATTTGATTATTGTTGCAATTTAATAATTCCAAAGCGCTAAAATCTTCTATTCCGGTTAAATCCGTAATATTTTCTCCTGCAATCAAAAGGGTGGTTAGCTGAGCAATTTTTGCGGTAGTTACCAAATTATCATTATCGATACCGTTTCCCAAGCTGTTCGGGTCGCCTATGGGGACAACGTTCATATTGGCGTCGTGGGTTTCGAGAAAATGTTCAAAATTATCATCGGGCACAAAGGTTTGTTGGGCTTGTATCAACAGACCAAATATCAAAATGATAGGATAAGTAAGAAGTAATTTCATATTTATGTATATTATTAATTGGTTTTTTTTAAATATAGACTTTATTTTTCCTAAAAAGTTTAATTGCTTCAAAAAAATATTTCAAATTATTATTTTTTTCCTATTTCGAACCATCGAAAATTGTATTAAAAAATTCAATAATAGTTGTTAATTCTAATGTTTTTTGAAAACAAAATATTATCAAGTTTTTAACAAAAACAACGCTCCCATTATGATGACATCTTGCCAAAAATGTATCCACCAAGCCCAAAAAACACCCCGGGTTTCGTATAATGATTTGCTCAACACGTAGCCGAGCAATCCCGCCATAAGCACACCTGCAAAACCGCCC
>JAMONO010000046.1 GCA_027065715.1 Flavobacteriales bacterium | reverse complement strand
TCAGGTTGGAGCGGCGACTTGTCAGGAACAACAAACCCCGCAACCATTACCATGGACAGCGATAAAACCGTAACCGCAACCTTTACCCGAATTCAACATACGCTTACGGTAAATACCACCGGAAACGGTAGTGTAAATCTCTCGCCCGCTGGCGGAACTTATGACGAAGGTACAACGGTTACACTGACCGCAACACCCGATACGGGTTGGGAATTCTCAGGTTGGAGCGGCGACTTGTCAGGAACAACAAACCCCGCAACCATTACTATGGACAGCAACAAAACCGTAACCGCAACCTTTACCGAAATAATACCTGATTATTGTTACGCTTACGGAAATACTACTTTTGATACTTCCGTAACACGCGTTCAATTTAATACCATTGACAATTCCACAGGTAAAGACACCGATGCTAACGGCAACGCCTATTCGGATTTTACTTCAATGATAACCGACGTTCACAGAGAAAGCGCTTATGATTTAAACATTCAAGTAAATACCGCCGGATCATACACGGTTTATACCAAAGTTTGGATAGATTGGAACCAAGATCTTGACTTTGACGATGCCGGTGAAGAATACGATTTGGGAACAGCCTATGATGTAACCGACGGTTTAACAAGTTTATCGCCATTAAGCATTACTATTCCGTCAGATGCCGCATTGGGAAATACCCGTATGCGTGTTGCCGCCAGATATAATACATTTGCAACACCATGTTATCAAGGTTTTGACGGAGAAGTAGAAGATTATACCATTAACGTACATGAAGCCGTTAATATAGAAGAATATGCCCGACTTCTTACCGTATATCCCAATCCGGTTAATAATTTGTTGCATATCCAATCAAACACACGAAAACCTATCGAAATATACCTTTATAATCTGATAGGACAAGAATTGATACACCGAAGTGCGCAAACCGGTAAATTAACAATTGAGTTAAACAAACTACCTTCCGCCAATTACCTGTTGCAAATTATAATTAACAATCACATTGTAAATTATAATATTGTAAAAGAGTAGGGGGTTTTTTTCATAGAGTGATGCTCATAACGGGCATCAACAAAAAAAGGAGGCTGTCTTGTGGGACAGCCTCTTGCTTTATAATATTAGCTTTTTTTATTTTTTAAAAGCCGACAAGCCCGGATAAACAGCCGTATCACCTAATTCTTCTTCAATACGGAGTAACTGATTGTATTTTGCCATTCGGTCGGTTCTGGAAAGTGAACCGGTTTTAATCTGTCCGGTATTCATGGCAACGGCTAAATCGGCAATGGTGGTATCTTCGGTTTCACCCGAACGATGTGAAACCACAGCCGTATAACCAGCTTTGTGCGCCATATTGATGGCGTCTAAGGTTTCGGACAAAGATCCGATTTGATTGAGTTTTATCAAAATGGAATTGGCAATTCCTTCTTTGATACCCCGAGCCAAAATTTTTGGATTGGTAACAAACACATCATCACCTACCAACTGTATTTTGTCGCCCAAAAGTTTTTGTTGAATTTTCCAACCGTCCCAGTCGTTTTCGTCCATACCATCTTCAATGGATATAATGGGGTATTTATTGACCAACTCCAATAAATATTCGGCTTGTTCTTGAGAAGTTCGTTGTGCAGCACCCTGTCCTTCAAATTTGGTATAATCGTATATACCGTCTTTGTAAAATTCCGATGCGGCAACATCCAAAGCCAACGAAATTTCATCGCCCGACTTGTAACCGGCTGTTTCAATGGCAGACAAAATGGTTTCAATGGCATCTTCGGTTCCTTTAAAAGTAGGAGCAAATCCACCTTCATCACCTACGGCTGTTGATAGTTTTCTGTTTTTTAAAATAGTTTTTAAATTATGAAATACTTCGGTTGCCATTTGCATGGCTTGTGCAAAACTTTTGGCACCGTGCGGCACAATCATAAATTCTTGAAAGGCAATGGGTGCATCGGAGTGCGAACCTCCATTGACAATATTCATCATGGGAACGGGCAAAATTTTGGCTCCTGCTCCACCTATGTATTTATACAAAGGCATATTTGCCTCAATAGCAGCGGCTTTAGCAACTGCCAAAGAAACACCGAGAATAGCATTAGCTCCCAGTTTGGATTTGTTTTCGGTACCGTCCAAAGCCAAAAGAATTTTGTCTATACCCAACTGGTCTTCCACATCATACCCAACCAGTTCGTTGGCTATAATTTCATTGACATTTTGAACGGCTTTAAAAACCGATTTTCCCATATAAGAATCATTCCCGTCTCTCAACTCCACCGCTTCGTGTTCTCCGGTAGAAGCTCCGGACGGCACAGCAGCACGTCCCAATACACCGAATTCGGTTATTACATCGACTTCAACCGTCGGATTACCACGCGAATCGAATATTTGTCTGGCTTTTATATCTGTTATTAAACTCATAAAGCAATGTTTTTATTTATGTTCGGCACAAAGTTACGATATTTTTGATGAACCGGTGATATGATAAATTGATAATTGCAGTAAAGAATGACTTAAGTCATTTCACATTACAAATTGATTTCCGGTCAAAGGTTGCGTCATTTTTAGCAATTTTGTTTCCAAATGAATAAACTATGATAGTTCGTATCCTTAAAAAAAAGCATTAGCGAAGATACAACACCATTAAAATACCCTGATCATTATGAAGTATTTATCACATAAAAATAACCGGATGCGCTTGGCGTATCCGGTTCAATATAGTTCTCATAAAGGAAAGTTTATTCCTCTGATTTATCTTCGGTTTTTTCTTCTGCGGGAGCAGTATTTTCAGCCGCCGTATTTTCGGTTTTGGCTTTTTTCTTTCTGCGACGGGTTTTCTTTTTGGTGGGTTTATCGGCATTATAGGTCGGATTATAATCGACAAACTCTATCATAGCCATTTCGGCATTGTCTCCCAAACGATTTCCCAGTTTAATTATACGTAAGTATCCGCCGGGGCGATCGGCAACTTTTGTTGATATTTCTCTAAAAAGTTCCGTTACGGCTTCTTTGCTTCGCAAATATCTAAATACAACTCTTCGATTGTGCATGGTATCATTTTTGGATTTTGTAATCAATGGTTCCAAAAATACACGCAAGGCTTTGGCTTTTGCCAAGGTTGTATTGATTCTTTTATGTTTCACCAGCGAAGTTCCCATATTAGCCAACATGGCTTTACGATGTGCTGATTTTCTTCCTAAATGATTGAATTTCTTTCCGTGTCTCATACCTTATTTCTTCTATGTTATTCGTCTAATTTATAAGCTGAAAGGTCCATACCGAAAGTAAGACCTTTTTTATCTACCAATTTTTCTAATTCGGTCATTGATTTTTTACCGAAGTTTCTAAACTTCATCAAATCGGATTTATTGTATTGTACCAATTCGCCAAGGGTTTCGACATCGGCGGCTTTTAAACAGTTCAAAGCTCTAACCGACAAGTCCAAATCTACCAAACGAGTTTTTAACAATTGACGCATGTGCAGAGATTCCTCGTCATACGATTCGGCTTCCGACGAAATATCATCGTCAATAGAAATACGTTCGTCGGAGAATAACATAAAATGTTGTATCAATATCTTGGCTGCTTCGGTTAAAGCATCTTTGGGGTGTATGGAACCGTCAGTTTCTATTTCGATAATAAGTTTGTCATAGTCGGTTTTTTGTTCCACCCTGAAATCTTCAATCGAATATTTAACGTGTCTTATGGGTGTAAAAATTGAATCCAAAAAGATAGTTCCAAAAGGCACATCACTGCGTTTGTTTTCTTCGGCGGTTACATAACCTCTGCCTTTTTCGATGGTAAATTCGAAATCCAAAGCGATTTTAGGGTCTAAATGTATCAATTCCAACTCGGGATTAAGCACTTGAAAACCCGAAATAAATTCTTGCAAATCACCGGCTTTAAGCACTTCTTTTCCTTTGATTGAAACTTTTACGGATTCTTTATCAATACCTTCGACTTGATTTTTGAAACGAATTTGTTTGAGATTTAACACAATTTTGGTTACATCTTCGACAACGCCGTCTATTGATGTAAATTCGTGATCCACACCGTCAATTCGCAACGAAGTAATTGCATGTCCTTCGAGTGAAGAAAGCAAAACTCTACGAAGTGCGTTACCTATGGTTAAACCATAGCCGGGTTCGAGTGGTTTGAATTCAAATTTACCGTTATAATCGTCCGAATGTATTTGATATACTTTATCCGGTTTTTGAAAATTTAATATTGCCATAAATTTGTTATTATTATTTAGAATATAACTCGACAATCAAGTGTTCTTGAATATTCTCAGGAATTTGAACTCTTTCGGGACGGTTTACAAATTCGCCTTCCATTTGTTCGTCATTCCATTTGAGCCATTCGTAATTTGATTTATTTTGTGCCAACGAGTCGTTGATAACTTGCAAAGATTTGGAACGTTCTCTCACGCCGACCACATCACCGGGTTTTAATTGATAAGACGGAATATTTACCACATTGCCGTTTACGGTGATATGTCTGTGAGAAACCAACTGGCGGGCAGCACGACGGGTCGGTGCCAACCCGAAACGATAAACCACGTTATCAAGTCTCGATTCTACTAATTGTAAAAGCACTTCACCGGTATTACCTCCTTGACGTGAAGCTTTTTCAAACAAATTTCTAAATTGTCTTTCTAAAATACCGTAGGTATATTTAGCTTTTTGCTTTTCTGCCAATTGAATGGCATATTGTGATTTTTTACCTCTTCGACGGTTATTACCGTGTTGTCCCGGAGGGTACTTTCTTCTGTCGAAGTATTTATCTTCTCCATATATAGCTTCGCCAAACTTTCTGGCTATTTTGGTTTTAGGTCCTGTATATCTCGCCATAATTCAATAATTTATTATACTCTTCTTCTTTTAGGGGGACGACAACCATTGTGAGGAATGGGTGTTACGTCAATAATTTCAACTACCTCAATACCACTATTATGGATAGTTCTAATGGCAGATTCTCTACCATTGCCGGGGCCTTTTACATAAACTTTTACACGTCTTAATCCTGCTTCGTATGCTACTTTGGCAGCATCTTCGGCAGCTACCTGAGCGGCATAAGGTGTATTCTTTTTGGAGCCTCTAAAACCGTTTTTTCCGGCAGAAGACCATGAAATTACCTCTCCTTGTTTATTGGTAAGAGAAATAATTACGTTGTTAAACGTAGCTTGTATAAAAGCTTTGCCGTTAGGCTCCACTTTTACTTTTCTCTTTTTTGCTTTAGATGATGATTTATTCGATTTTGCCATAATCTCTACTTACTTTTTATTTAGTTGCTTTTTTCTTATTGGCAACTGTTTTTCTTTTTCCTTTTCTGGTTCGTGAATTGTTTTTGGTTCTTTGACCGCGTAGAGGTAAGCCTAATCTGTGTCGAATACCTCTGTAACTACCGATATCCATTAATCGTTTAATGTTCAACTGAACTTCAGAACGCAATTCTCCTTCAATTCTGTAGTCAGCTATCGCCTTACGTATGCCGGCAATGTCGGCATCGTCCCAATCTTTAACTTTTTTATCTTCATCTACTTGGGCTTTGGCTAAAATTTCTTTAGCTCTCGATTTTCCTATTCCGTAGATATAGGTTAAACCAATTACGCCTCTTTTGTTTTTCGGTAAATCTACCCCTGCTATTCTTGCCATAATTATCCTTGTCTTTGTTTATGTTTCGGATTCTTTTTGTTTATAACATACAAACGTCCTTTTCGTCTGACAATCTTGTCTTCCGGACTTCTTTTTTTTATGGATGCTCTTACTTTCATCTTGTATTTTTTTTTTCGATTTGTCGGCAACTTTGTTTTTAATTGCCATTTCTAAATTTTATCTTTCAAAACTAATGTCTTATTACAAAAACTTAGTATCTGTAAGTTATTCTACCTTTGGTTAAATCATAAGGACTAAGTTCAACCTTTACTTTATCACCGGGTAATAACCGGATATAGTGCATACGCATCTTGCCCGAAATATGGGCGGTTATAACGTGTCCATTTTCCAATTCGACTTTAAACATTGCGTTTGACAATGCGTCTTTGATGATTCCATCAACTTCTATTGCGGGTTGTTTTGCCATAATTTATTTTTTTCTACCGGATTTCATCAAACTGTCATAGTGTCTGTTTAGCAAATAGGCTTCAGCTTGTTGTATGGTGTCCATAGCTACCCCTACCAAAATAAGCAGGGAAGTGCCTCCGTAAAACATCGCCCACGAAACTTGCATACCGGGAAAAATATAATATACAAAAATAGGAAATACTGCTATTAAGGCTAAAAATAAAGAGCCCGGCAAAGTTATTTTGGACAATATTTCGTCTAAACGGTTAGCCGTATCGGTTCCGGGGCGAATACCCGGGATAAAGCCGTTGCTTCGTTTTAAATCTTCCGCAATTTTGGTGGTTTGCACCGTAATAGCGGTATAAAAATAGGTAAATATGATAATCATTATTGCAAAAACGACATTATACCACGGATCAAACATATTGCTGAATATGGCTTTTAGGCTGTTTGCCCATTCCGAATCGGATAATGAAGCCAACATGCCCGGAAAAAACATCAAGGCTTGTGCAAAAATGATAGGCATAACACCGGCTGCATTTAATTTTAAAGGTAAATATTGACGGGCACCAAAAATGTTTTTTTCATATCCGCCTCCTACGGTTCTTTGAGCATATTGAACGGGAACCGGACGATAAGCCCTTACCAACATAACACTGGCGGCTATTACCAATAACCACACGACTATTTCAAACAAAAGCACCATAGGTCCACCGTTTTGGTTCGTTACCCTGTAAGCAAACTCTTGTAAAAAAGCCGAAGGCATACGGGCAATAATACCAACCATAATCAACAAAGAAATACCGTTACCAATACCTTTGTCGGTTATTTTTTCTCCCAACCACATGGCAAATATGGTTCCGGCAGACAATATGATAACCGAAATGGTTACAAATAACCAAGTTTGCTCAATTAAAAAAGCCGATTTGGGCAATTGGTTGTATAAATTGTAAACATAACTGGGTCCTTGAATAAGGGTAACCGCAATGGTAAGCCAGCGAGTTATTTGGGTGATTTTTTTACGACCGCTTTCACCGGCTTTTTGCAGTTTTTGCAAATAAGGAACCGCAATCCCCATCAATTGAACTACAATAGAAGCTGAGATATAAGGCATAATACCCAAAGCAAATATGGAAGCACGAGAGAAAGCTCCACCTGTAAACTGGTTTAACAAGTCTAACAGTGTATTACCTTCGGTTTGATTTCGCAAGTTTTCCAATTGCGTCGGGTCAATACCCGGCAATGAAACTTGGGCACCGAATCTGTAAACCAAAATTAAACCCAAAGTAAAAATTATTTTCTTACGAAGCTCTTCAATGCTCCAGATTGCTTTAATAGTATCTATAAACTTCTTCATGAAAATTCAATTATAATAGTTCAACTTTACCACCGGCAGCTTCAATGGCTTCTTGTGCCGTTTTTGAAAATTTATGTGCATAAACCGTTACGGGCGATTTGATTTCGCCCCGTCCCAATATTTTGACCAATTCTCTTTTTCCGACCAGTCCCAAAGCAACAAAATCGTCAAAAGTGACTACGTCTTTGATTTTTTTGTCATCGATTAGTTTTTGCAGGGTATCCAAGTTTACGGCCTGGTATTCAACTCTGTTTATGTTGGTAAATCCAAACTTGGGAACTCTACGATACAAAGGCATCTGACCGCCTTCAAATCCGGGAGTTCTTGAATATCCCGAGCGAGATTTGGCACCTTTATGTCCACGTGTAGCGGTTCCTCCTTTTTTTGAGCCTTCACCTCTACCTTTTCTTATATCTTTTTTTACTGAACCTTTTGCAGGTTTAAGATTATGTAACTCCATCTCGATAATGTTTTATTAAATTTCCTCAACTGTGATTAAGTGTTTCACTTTGTCAATCATCCCTTTTATTTGAGGGGTTAATTCATGTATTCTTTCTTGACCAATTCTTCTCAATCCCAAAGCTTCAAGTGTTCGTTCTTGATCTTTAGGTCTGTTGATTGTGCTCTTTACTTGTTTTACTCTTACTTTTGTCATCTTCACAATTTTTATCCGTTAAAAACTTTATCAAGAGAAATCCCGCGTTGTCTGGCTACTGTTTTGGCATCTCTCATCTTGAGCAGCGCATCGAGCGTAGCTTTAACAACATTATTAGGGTCGGAAGAGCCGTGAGATTTGGTCAAAACATCATGCACACCGGCAGATTCTAAAACCGCACGAACCGCACCTCCTGCAATAACCCCGGTTCCTGGTGAAGCCGGTTTTAAGAAAATTCGTGCACCACTGAATTTTCCTAATTGTTCATGTGGTATGGTTCCGTTGATTACCGGTACGCGAACCAAATTCTTTTTGGCATTATCGATGGCTTTTTGAATGGCATCGGGAACTTCTTTTGATTTTCCCATACCATAGCCTATTATTCCGTTTTTATCTCCTACAACTACTATGGCAGAAAAACTAAAAGTTCTACCACCTTTGGTTACTTTGGTAACACGGTTTACGGCTACCAAACGATCTTCTAATTCTAAACCACCGGGTTTAACTCTTTCTATATCTTTGTATTTATCAAGCATATCTTAAAATTTTAATCCACCTTTTCTGGCTCCTTCTGCCAATGATTTAACGCGTCCGTGATACAAAAAACCGGAACGATCGAAAGTAACGATTTCAATACCTTTTTCCAAAGCCAATTTGGCTATTTTTTCACCAACCAAAGCGGCTTTTTCAATTTTGGTTCCTTTTTGTGAAGCTACTTCTTTGTCTTTTGAAGAAGTGGCAGCCAAGGTAACGCCGTTTACATCGTCAATCAGTTGTGCATAAACTTCTTTATTGCTTCTAAAAACTGACAATCGAGGTCTTTGAGGAGTTCCTTTGACAATTTTTCTTACCCTTTTTTGAATTCTTCTTCTTCTATCTAATTTGCTTAGTTTCATAGTTCTTACTTATTAGGCTGTTTTACCTGCTTTTCTTCTGATTTGTTCTCCTACATATTTCACACCTTTTCCTTTATAAGGTTCGGGTTTACGGAACGATCTGATTTTGGCGGCAATATGTCCGATTAACTGCTTGTCGTAAGAAGTCAATTTGACAATCGGATTTTTACCTTTTTCGGATACGGTTTCCACTTTTACTTCTTTGGGCAGTTCAATTAAAATATTGTGCGAAAAGCCCAACGAAAGATCTAACAACTGACCTTGACTGGAGGCTTTATAACCGACACCAACCAGTTCCAATTCTTTGGTCCAACCTTTTGAAACACCTTCAATCATATTAAACAACAGAGAACGGTATAATCCGTGAAAAGCTTTGTGTTGTTTGCTTTCGGAAGGTCTTTTAACTTCGATAACACCATCTTTGATGTCAAATTCGATACCTCCTTTTATTTCTTGTTTAAGTTCACCCAATTTACCTTTTACCGTTATCATATTGTCTTTGATATCGACGGTTACCCCTTCGGGTATGGTAATGGGTTTAAATCCTATTCTTGACATAGTTCAATTTTTTTAATAAACGTAACATAAAACTTCTCCGCCAACATTCTCTTTACGAGCTTGTTTATCGGTCATAACACCTTTGGAAGTTGATAAAATGGCTATACCCAGTCCGTTTAAAACTTTGGGCATTTCATCAACACTGACATATTTTCTCAAACCGGGTTTACTAACTCGCACCAATTTTTTGATAACGGGCAAGTTGTAATCCTTGTCATATTTGAGTGCTATTTTAATAAATTCACGAATTCCTTCTTTATCAAATTTATAACTTAAAATATAACCTTGGTCGAATAAGATTTTGGTTATTTCTTTTTTTAATTTGGAGGAAGGAATCGTTACCACTTTATGTCCTGCGCTTTGCGCATTTCTGATTCTGGTTAGGTAATCTGCTATGGGATCTGTATTCATCTTTCTACTTTTTAAAATTTACCAACTGGCTTTTTTAACGCCCGGTATTAATCCTTCGTTTGCCATTTCTCTAAAAGTTACACGAGAAATACCAAAAACTCTCATATATCCTCTGGGACGTCCGGTTATTTTGCAACGGTTGTGCAATCTTACCGGCGATGCATTTTTGGGTAGTTTTTGTAAAGCTTCCCAATCACCCGCTTCTTTTAAAGCTTTTCTTTTGGCTGCGTATTTGGCAACTAATTTGGCGCGTTTACGCTCACGGGCTTTCATTGATTCTTTTGCCATATTATTTATTCTTTTTAAATGGTAAACCTAGTTCTGCTAATAGTGCTTTTGCTTCTTTATCGGTCTTGGCAGATGTAACAAAAGTTATATCCATACCGCTGATTTTATTGATTTTGTCAAAATCAATTTCGGGAAAAATAATTTGTTCGGTAACGCCCAAATTATAATTTCCGCGTCCGTCAAAACCGTCCGGTTTAATACCTTGAAAATCACGAACTCGCGGCAAAGCGATTGTAATTAATCTGTCAAGGAATTCATACATCTTGTCTTTTCTCAAGGTTACTTTGGCTCCAATAGGCATACCTTTACGCAATTTAAAGGCAGCTACGTCTTTTTTGGAGATAGTTGGTATGGCTTTTTGTCCGGTTATGATGGTTAATTCTTCAACGGCATAATCTACCAATTTTTTGTCGGACACTGCGGCACCAACACCTCTACTTACAACTATTTTTTCAAGTTTTGGAACTTGCATGACGTTTTTGTAGCCAAATTCCTTCATTAACGCATCAATGATACGTTCTTTATATTCTTTTTCTAATCTTGGTGTATATTTTTTCATGGCTTAAATTACCTCGTTTGATTTTTTAGAAACTCTTACTTTCTTTCCGTCTCTTACTTCATATCTTACTCTGGTGGGTTTACCTGTTTTGGGATCTACCAAAGCTACATTTGAAATATGAATGGGAGCTTCTTTTTCTTCGATACCACCTTGAGGGTTTTCGGTGCTGGGTTTAACATGTTTTTTTATCATGTTTACACCTTCTACGATTACTCGGTCTTTGTTTTTGATGATTTTGAGTACTTTGCCTTTCATACCTTTGTCTTTTCCGGCAAGCACCATTACTTCATCTCCTGTTTTTATTTTAAACTTTTTCATCTTCTGTTCAATTTTATAAAACCTCAGGGGCTAATGATACAATTTTCATAAATTTCTTATCACGCAGTTCTCTGGCAACGGGTCCAAATACACGTGTTCCTCTCATTTCACCGGCCGGGTTTAACAATACAATTGCGTTATCTTCAAAGCGGATATACGAACCGTCGGGTCTTCTAACCTCTTTTTTGGTTCTTACCACTACACCGGTTGAAACGGTTCCTTTTTTTACCGTTCCGTTAGGAGTAGCTTCTTTTACGGTTACAACCACTTTATCTCCCAAAGAAGCGTAACGTTTTCGGGTTCCACCCAATACTCTGATTACCAATGCTTCTTTGGCACCGGTGTTATCTGCAACTTTAACTCTTGATTCTTGTTGTACCATAATTACTTAGCTCTTTCTAAAATTTCTACTAGTCTCCATCTTTTGGTTTTACTCAAAGGACGGGTTTCCATTATTTTTACTTTGTCCCCCACATTACATTCGTTTTTTTCGTCGTGAACGACATATTTTTTGGTTTTATGAACGAATTTTCCGTAAAGGGGGTGTTTCATTCTTTTTACTTCGGAAACGACAATGGTTTTATCCATTTTGTTTTTGGTAACCAAACCAATACGTTCTTTTCTTAAGTTCCTTTTTAATTTTTCCATTTCCTTAATTTCTTTTAGTTACCTCTTTGATTAAGTTCCGTCATCAATCTGGCAATATTTTTTCGCAATTTACGAATTTCCATAGGGTTTGCCAGAGGAGTAACAGCATGACTTAATTTTAAACCGGCGTAACTTTTTTTCAAATCGGCCAGTTTTTCTTGCAACTCAGCTGTTTCCATACTTCTTATTTCGGACATTTTCATAATTTCTCAGTTATTTTTGTTGAAATTCAGGTGCTATAATAAACTTTGTTTTTACAGGCAATTTTTGAGCTGCCAATCGAAGTGCTTCTTTTGCTACTTCCAAAGGCACACCATCTACCTCAAACAAAACTTTACCGGGGCGTACCACAGCTGCCCAGTATTCTACATTACCTTTTCCTTTACCCATCCTTACTTCCAAAGGTTTTTTGGTGATAGGTTTATCCGGAAATATTTTTATCCATAATTGCCCTTCTCTTTTCATATAACGAGTAGCGGCAACACGAGCAGCTTCTATTTGTCGGGAAGTCATCCAGGTGGCTTCCAGGGCTTTAATACCATAGATGCCATAAGCCAAGCGATTGCCTCGTTGAGCATTCCCTTTCATTCTGCCTTTTTGCTGCTTACGATGTTTATATCTTTTGGGTTGTAACATTTTTTACAATTTTTTTTAATATAAATTATTTTCTTCTTCTATTTCCTCGTGGTTTTCTACCTTCTTTTTTGGATAAACCAATCATGGGAGAAAGATCTCTTCTACCGTAAACTTCGCCTTTCATAATCCACACTTTTACGCCGAGACGTCCGTAGGTGGTATGAGCTTCTTCGAGTGCGTAATCGATGTCGGCTCTAAAAGTAGAAAGGGGAATTCTACCGTCTTTATAGGTCTCAGAACGAGCCATTTCGGCGCCGTTTAATCTACCGGAAATTTGCACTTTAATACCTTCGGCATTCATTCGCATGGTAGCTGCAATGGCTTGTTTGATGGCTCTTCTGTATGAAATACGATTTTCAATTTGACGGGCAATATTTTGCGCCACCAAATTGGCATCTAATTCGGGTCTTTTTATTTCAAAAACATTGACTTGAACTTTTTTACCGGTTAATTTAGCCAATTCACTTTTTAGTTTATCGACTTCGGCACCTTGTTTTCCGATAATTATACCGGGGCGTGAGGTTGTTATGGTTACGGTAATGAGTTTTAAAGTTCTTTCAATGATAACTTTTGAAATATTGGCTTTTGGTAACCGTGCTTTAATATATTGTCTTATTTTGTGATCTTCTGCTATTTTATCACCATAGTTTTTTCCGCCATACCAATTAGAATCCCAACCTTTGATGATTCCTAATCTGTTTCCTATTGGATTTGTTTTTTGTCCCATACTTCTTTGAAATTAACTGTTTTTTTCTCCTAAAACTATGTTTATTTTACTGAATCTTTTACGAATTCGGTGGGCTCTACCTTGCGGAGCGGGTTGAATTCGTTTCAACATTCCTTTTTGATCAACACTGATGGATTTGATATACAAACCGGCATCTTCGATGTCTCTATCGGGATTTTTAGCTTCCCAATTGGCTATGGCACTGATTAACAGTTTTTCGATAGCTGCGGCACTTTTATTGGGCGTAAATTTTAAGACGCCGAGTGCTCTGGCTACGTCCATTCCTCTTACTAAATCAACAACCAATTTTGTTTTTTTAGCAGAAACGCCGTGATTACTTAAACTTGCAAAAGCAATTTTCTTCTTATTTTCTTTGATGGCTTGAGCCATTAAGCGTTTTCTTTTTCCCATAATCCCTATTTTTTGCCTTTATTTTTTTTATCTCCGGCATGTCCTCTAAAACTTCTGGTAGGTGAAAATTCACCTAATTTATGACCTACCATATTTTCGGTTATATATACCGGTATAAATTGACGTCCGTTATGAACTGCAATGGTTTGTCCAACAAAGTCAGGCGTAATCATAGAGGCTCTTGACCATGTTTTGATAACGGTTTTCTTGCCCGATTCTTGATTGGCAAGAACTTTCTTTTCTAATTTATAATGAACATAAGGTCCTTTTTTTAACGATCTAGCCATATCTTATTTCTTTCTACGTTCAATGATATACTTATTACTATATTTCTTTTTGGATCTGGTTCTGTAACCTTTGGCAGGAATACCGTTTTTAGATCTGGGGTGTCCTCCCGAAGCACGACCTTCACCACCACCCATGGGGTGGTCGACAGGGTTCATTACAACCGGTCTGGTACGAGGACGTCTTCCTTTCCAACGGCTTCGTCCTGCTTTACCGGATACTTCCAACTGGTGATCGGAATTGGATACTACACCCACGGTAGCAAACGATTCTACCAAAATCAATCGGGTTTCACCCGATGGTAATTTTACGGTAGCATATTTTCCGTCACGCGCCATCAATTGAGCAAATGTTCCGGCACTTCGGGCTATCATGCCACCTTGTCCGGGTTTTAGTTCAATATTGTGAATAATTGTTCCTAACGGAATGGCTTTTAGAGGCAAAGCATTTCCGGTATCGGGACTTGCATCTTCACCTGACATAATAGTTTGTCCGACTTGCAAACCGTTGGGAGCTATGATATAGCGTTTTTCACCGTCGGCATATACAACCAAGGCAATAAAAGCCGAACGGTTGGGATCATATTCTATGGTTTTGACGGTTGCCGGAATACCTACCTTGTTCCGTTTAAAATCAATTATTCTGTATTTTTGTTTATGACCGCCTCCTCGATGTGGTGCGGTAATTCTTCCTTTTTTATTTCGTCCTCCCGTTTTCTTTTTGGGAGCCAATAGGCTCTTTTCGGGCTTATCAGTCGTTATTTCTTCAAATTTATTAACGACTCTAAAACGCTGTCCGGGAGTTATCGGTTTTAATTTTCTTACTGCCATTTTCTTAGATATTGTTATAGAAATCTATACTTTGACCTTCTGCTATTTGAACAATTGCTTTTTTGTAAGCATTTGTTTTTCCGGTAATGATACCGGTTCTTGTATAACGTGTTTTTCTTTCGGGGGGATAGTTCATGGTTCTTACCGCCAATACATCCACACCGAATAGGTCTTCGATTGCTTTTTTAATCTCAATTTTATTTGCTTTCTTATCCACTACAAATCCATAGCGATTAAATTGCTCTGAATCTGCCATCATTTTTTCCGTTAAAATCGGTTTTTTTATAATACTCATAACACGCTTCATTTAAAAATTAGCTTCAATTTCGGGAATTGAGTCTTCGGTAAATACCAATTTTCCAGCATTTAAAATAGCATAAGTATTTAAGTTTAAGCCATTTACAACTCTGGATTTGGGCAAATTACGTGATGACAAATATACATTTTTATTTGGATTAACAAATACAAATGTTGACTTTTTATTATCTAACTTCAAGGCTTTCAATACTTCAACGAAATTTTTGGTTTTCGGGGTATCAAAATCGAAGTTTTCAACGACCATTATATTGTCGTTTTTGAGCATGGTAGCCAAAGCTGATTTTCGAGCCAATCGTTTTACTTTTTTGTTCAACTTGAATGAATAATTTCGGGGGCGTGGTCCAAAGACACGTCCACCACCTTTGAACAAAGGGTTTCTAATAGCTCCTGCTCTGGCAGTTCCGGTACCTTTTTGTCTTTTTATTTTACGTGTACTTCCTTTTACTTCGCCACGTTCTTTTGCCTTGTGTGTACCTTGTCTTTGGTTAGCCAAATATTGTTTAACCGCCAAATATATGGCATGGTTATTTGGCTCAATACCAAATATTTCTTCGGAAAGTTTAACGGTTCTTCCTGTATCGTTTCCTTTTATATCGTATACTTTCAATTCCATCATTATTTCTTTATAATTAAATAAGCATTTTTATGTCCGGGAACACTTCCCTTTACGATTAAAAGATTTTTTTCAGGAATAACTTTCATGACTTTGAGGTTTTGTACGGTAACTTTTTCGTTACCCATGTGCCCTGCCATACGCATTCCTTTAAAAACTCTGGAAGGATCTGAAGACGCTCCGATAGACCCCGGTGCTCTTAATCGGTTATGTTGTCCGTGTGTAGCCTGTCCGACACCGCCAAAGCCGTGTCTTTTTACCACACCTTGAAAACCTTTACCTTTTGAAATACCTGAGACATCAACAAATTCGCCTTCGTTGAATAATTGATCTACGGTGATTTCGTCTCCTAATTTTACTTCTTTTTCATAATCTCGGAATTCGACAACTTTTCGTTTAGGAGATACACCGGCTTTATCAAAGTGCCCTTTGAGGGCTTTGGTGGTGTTTTTCTCTTTTTTGTCATCGAAACCGAGCTGCACTGCATCGTACCCGTCAACTTCTTCGGTTCTGACTTGGGTTACGTAATTCGGACCGGCTAATATGACGGTTACGGGAATATTTTTCCCGTTTTCGTCAAATATACTGGTCATTCCTACTTTTTTTCCTATAATACCCAACATTATTATTTATTTGTTTTTTAAATTGATCAAACTTTAATTTCCACTTCGACACCACTGGGTAATTCCAATTTCATTAGGGCATCTACCGTCTTGGGTGAAGAACTGTAAATGTCTAACAAACGTTTGTGAGTGTTTAACTCAAATTGTTCTCTGGATTTTTTGTTTACGTGTGGTGAACGCAATACCGTAAAAATACGTTTATGTGTAGGTAAAGGAATGGGACCTGTTACTACCGCTCCGGTATTTTTGACGGTTTTTACGATTTTTTCGGCAGATTTATCTACCAAATTGTGATCGTATGATTTTAATTTTATTCTTATTTTTTGAGCCATCGCTTATAATTTATCCGTTTACTTTTTCGATTACTTCTTCTGCTATATTCTTGGGAGTTTCTGCATAATGAGAAAATTCCATTGATGATGTTGCTCGACCCGACGATAATGTTCTAAGGGTCGTTACATAGCCAAACATTTCGGACAGGGGAACATGTGCTTTTATGACTTTTGCACCGGCTCTGTCGTCCATATTTAATACTTGTCCGCGACGTCTGTTCAAATCGCCTACTATATCACCCATATTTTCTTCGGGGGTAACCACTTCAAGTTTCATAATAGGTTCGAGCAAAACAGGTTGTGCTTTTTTGGCTGCTTCTTTAAAACCTAACTTGGCTGCCAACTCAAATGAAAGCGAATCGGAATCGACGGGGTGAAATGAACCGTCAATCAGGGTTACTTTCATGGCTTCGACTTCAAAGCCTGCCAAAGGTCCTGTTTTCATAGCTTCTTTAAAACCTTTTTCTACCGAAGGTATATATTCACGGGGGATATTACCTCCTTTGATTTCATTGATAAATTCCAAACCGTCCTTTCCTTCTTCGGCAGGTTCCAATTTAAAAATGATGTCGGCAAATTTACCGCGTCCTCCGGTTTGTTTTTTATAAACCTCTCTGTGGTCAACGGGTGCCGACAGGGCTTCTTTGTATTCAACTCGGGGTTGTCCTACATTTACTTCGACTTTGAACTCTCTTTTAAGACGATCTACAATTATTTCCAAGTGTAATTCACCCATTCCTGAAATAATGGTTTGACCGGAAGCTTCATCGGTTTTGACTTGGAAAGTAGGATCTTCTTCGGCCAGCTTGGATAGTGCCATACCCAATTTATCAACATCTGCTTTGGTTTTGGGCTCAACGGCAATACCGATTACCGGATCGGGAAAGTCCATTGATTCTAAAACAATAGGATGTTTTTCGTCGGACAAAGTATCTCCGGTTTTTATATCTTTAAAACCGACACCGGCAGCTATATCACCTGCTTCGACTCGTTTTATCGGGTTTTGTTTATTGGCATGCATTTGGTATATACGTGAGATACGTTCTTTTTTACCCGAACGGTTATTTAACACATACGAACCTGCATCTAAGTAGCCTGAATAGGCTCTAAAAAACGCCAAACGTCCCACAAACGGGTCGGTTGCAATTTTAAAAGCCAAAGCGGCAAACGGATCTTTGATGTCGGGGTGTCTTAATTCCTTTTCACCGGTTTGCGGATTAACGCCTTCAATAGCTTCAATATCCAAAGGTGAAGGTAAGTAGCGCATCACTCCGTCTAACATGGCTTGCACACCTTTGTTTTTAAAAGCGGAACCGGCAAACATGGGAATAATGGACATATCTATGGTTGCTGCTCTGAGTGCGGCAATAATTTCGTCTTCGGTTATAGAGTTTTCGTCTTCAAAAAACTTTTCCATTAAGGCTTCGTCATATTCGGCAACGGCTTCGATTAGATTGGCTCTATGTTGTTCGACTTCATCTACCAACTCGTCAGGAATAGGTACTTCTTCGTAAGTCATTCCTTTATCTTCTTCGTTCCAAATGATGGCTTTTTTAGAGATCAAATCCACCACACCTTTAAAGTCGGCTTCTTCACCGATTGGGACTTGCAGAGGGACGGGATTACCGCCCAACATTTCTTTGATTTGATTACATACATTAAAAAAATCGGCGCCTTGACGATCCATTTTATTGACGAATCCTATTCGAGGCACCTTATATTTGTCTGCTTGTCTCCATACGGTTTCCGATTGCGGTTCAACACCATCAACTGCACTAAACAGTGCTACCATACCGTCCAAAACACGTAATGAGCGTTCTACTTCTACGGTAAAATCGACGTGTCCGGGAGTATCAATGATATTGACAGTGTAATTTTCGCCGTTGTATGGCCATACACATTGCGTAGCAGCCGAGGTAATGGTTATACCTCTTTCTTGTTCTTGTTCCATCCAGTCCATAGTAGCGGCTCCGTCGTGCACTTCACCTATTTTATGACTGATACCTGTATAATACAAAATACGCTCAGTGACGGTGGTTTTACCGGCGTCAATGTGCGCTGCAATTCCAATATTTCTTACTTTGCTTAAATCTTTTGCCATTATTGCTCAATATTAAAATCTAAAATGTGAGAATGCTTTGTTGGCTTCTGCCATTCTGTGTGTATCGGTTTTCTTTTTAACGGCACCACCTTCTTCTTTGTAGGCTGCCAAAATTTCTCCGGCTAATTTTTGCGGATATGATTTTTCGTTTCTTTTACGAGCAAAATTAATCATCCACTTCATAGCCAACGATACTTTTCTTTCGGGTCTAATAGGCATGGGGATTTGAAAGGTGGCACCCCCTACTCTACGACTGCGAACCTCTACATGAGGCATAACATTGGAAAGGGCTTGTTTCCAAATTTCCAAAGCTGATTTTTCTTCTTCTCCTTTTTTTTGATCTACGATATCCAAGGCTTCGTAGAACAAATTAAAAGCTAATGATTTTTTGCCGTTCCACATTAAATTATTCACAAATCTTGTTACCAAAGGGTCGTTAAACTTGGGATCAGGCAAAAGTTGTCTTTTTTTAGGTCTTCCTTTTCTCATTTCTTAATTTTTTCAATTACTACTTTTTAGGGCGTTTGGTTCCGTATTTGGAACGTCGTTGTTTTCTTCCATCTACCCCGGCGGTATCCAAAGCGCCGCGAATAACATGGTATCTTACTCCGGGTAAATCTTTCACCCTTCCACCTCTAACTAATACTATCGAGTGCTCTTGTAAATTGTGTCCTTCGCCGCCAATGTATGCGTTTACTTCGTTTCCGTTGGTCAATCTAACACGGGCTACTTTTCGCATAGCCGAATTAGGTTTTTTGGGAGTTGTTGTATAAACACGCACACATACGCCACGTTTTTGCGGACTACCTTTCAAAGCAGCCGATTTACTCTTCTTAGTTATTTTGGTTCTTCCTGTTCTAACTAATTGTTGAATTGTAGGCATATATTTATATTTATTCTTTTTCGGACGGCAAAGATAGAAATATTTTTTTGTTTTTCAAACTGATTTTTACATATTTACGAAAAAAAATATTTATGATTTTCTAATAAAGTGTAGATAACCAACGTTCTTGTTAGCAAATAATAACAAAAAACATGGCGTTGTTGCTTTTCTTTTATAATTTAGCATACCTAATTAAATTAAAAACATTTTGAAGTTATACATTATATATATATATACTTTTTTGGGCACCGGATATTTGTATCAACTCTACGCTCAAGATGAACAACTGCACAAACAAATTATCAATATGCAGAAAGACACTCTTGTTTTTGAAGCGATATATTCGCAAAAGAAAAAATCGAGCAATTTTATTCAAACTCCGGCTTATCAAAAAAAAATCGGAGATACATTATATTTATATATATTAAATCGCAAATACAAATTAACAAAAACCGAATTAAACAAATGGCTGCAAAACTATAACGATTCATTAATTGACGAAGGTTACTTATACAATAAAGTTTATCCGAAAAAAATAGAAATTGTAAACGGCAAAACTAAAATTTACTACCAAGTTATTAAAAACAAACAAATTTTGTTGGATAGTTTAATCATTACGGGACAAAGTTTTCCAAAAAACTATTTGAATAACTTTATGACAAGAAACAAACACAAAGTTTTAACAAAAAGATTGATTGAAAAAACCATAAAGTTTATAACGAAAAACAAGCATTTTATCGTAACCGAACAACCTGCCGTTTTAATTGATAATAACAGACATTATTTAAGAATCAACATAAAAAGAAACATAGACAATACACTCAGCGGCTTAGCCTCCATGAGCTATGATGCCGATAAGAAAAAAGCCGTTTTGCAAGGTGAAATAAAAATCCGCTTGTTTGATGCCTTAAAACTAGGGGAATATATTGGTTTTAGATGGCAAAAAAATCAGGTGAAACAAAGTTTGTATTTCGGTATAAAATTACCTTATCTGTGGTCAAGTAATTTGGGTTTAGAAAATATTTTTAATTCGACAGGGCAAGACAGCACATCGGCTACAATAGGAAACAAAACCTTTTTGACATGGAAATATCACAAACAACAAATTTCGTTTTTTTACAATACGGAAAGAATTGAAGAAAAAAATATCATAAAAAATAAATTTATCGGACTTAACTATCGATACGGTCCAAAAAATGTAAATGATTTTTATTCGAAAAAACTTACATTGGAATTAAATATTAAGGATATTAAAAGCAAAAAGGGAATAGCTTGGACATCGTTTGCGTATTATATTAAAATAAAAAAATGGTATTTTAAACAAAATTGGTCATATTTGATAAATAATACCGAAAACTTGTTTAATATGCGACAACTCGATACCGATTTTTATAGAAAAAAAGACATTTACAACAACGAGATAAAAAATATTGCAAGCCTAAAAAACGAGATAGTTTACGACTATTTCAAATACAAATTTTATGTTATAGTTGATTTTATTGCTCAAGAAAATTTAGAAGAACAAAGAACAAAGTATGTAAATACAGGCATAGGTATCCGTATTTATGGTAAAAATCAAAATTTAACACTCGAATTTATAAAGCCTGTTGCGTTAAGCTATCATTCTGATTATCAGGTATTTTACTTAAATATTAGCCAAAATATAAGGTTTTAATCTTAAAATAATGCTAAAAAACTACAATAGAATCTTGTATAATTAACTTTTATTTATGATATTTGTATTTGATAAACTCAAAAATAAATAAAGATGAGAACAAAGTTTAATGTATTCTTAACGCTCATGCTGGCGTTAGTTGTGCAACTATCGTTTGCACAAGGCAAAGTAATCACAGGTGTGGTTACCGAAGCAGGGACGGGAGAGCCGTTGCCTGGTGTTAATGTCGTTGTAAAAGGCACTGATATAGGTGCTGCTACTGATTTCGACGGTAAATATTCAATTAAAGCCGACAAAGGACAAACCTTGGTTTTTTCTTTTGTAGGTTATAATACCGTTGAAAAAAAAGTAGGCGATTCGAACGTTATTAACGTTCAATTGAAAGAAGGAGATGTTTTAACTGCGGTTGAAATTACTGCTGTTGGTCAGATTGTAAAAAAAGAAAACGACCTTTCTTCTTCTTCCAAAGTTAAAGCACAGCTTATTGAAAGAGCAGGAGAACAAGGAGTGCTTCAATCATTATCTGGTAAAAGTCCTGGTGTTTATATTGTTCAGAATTCAGGTGATCCGGGTGCTGGTGCTTATATTCAAATACGTGGACAAAATACAATTTTAGGTGATGCTTCACCATTGATTATTGTAGATGGAGTTCCTATTGCTAATGATAATATTGGAGGTGGAACTGACGGGGTTGTTCAACAATCTCGTCTAAACGACATCAATCCTAATGATATTAAAAAAATAGAAGTTCTTAAAGGAGCATCGGCAGCAGCTATATATGGAACAGGAGCAGCAAATGGTGTTATTGTTATAACTACCAAAGATGGTTCTGGCGGAAAAAAAGGAGTTTTAAATGTAAACTTAAGATCTCAGGTTTCGTTTGATAATGTTAATATAGAACATGAAAAACAAGATATTTACGGACAAGGATATCCTACTCACTGGTTTAGGTTGCCATATGATGGTAAAGGTATATGGTATCCTAATGCATTTGGTTCATGGGGAGATAAAATATCAGAAAGAGCCGGAGGAGAAGATGATGTTATGGTAGGAAATGAAAGATTTGTTGCCGAAGATGGGACTGTTTACTATCCTATTAACAGTAAAAACAGTAAGGAAGTTTATAATTCAAGTAATAGGGACCAAGTATTTAGGACAGGGATGGTTATAGCAAATGATGTTTCATTAAGTTATTCAAATGACAAAACCTCCAACTTCTTTAGTTTTTCAAATTGGGATCAGGATGGTGTTATAAAAGGAAAATCAAACTTCCATAAAAAAACCATCAGATTAAATAACACCACTAAACTCACTGACAAATTTACCTTTAAATTTAGATCTACTTACTCTTATAACAATTCTGAAAGAATACAACAAGGTTCAAATTTAAATGGTTTATATCTTGGATATTTACGAACTCCACCGGATTTTGATAATAGCGACTATTTAGGTGTATATTATGATGCCTCTGATGTTGCACACCCTCAATCTCATAGATCATTTAGACGGTATTTAGGAGACGTTGCCCCAATTTATAATAATCCTGGTTGGACTATTAATATGCAAAGGAATCCAACCACTGTTAATCGTTTTATAATTACACCGGAATTAAGCTATAAAGTTAGTGAAAAACTAGGTGTTACTGTTAGATATGGATTGGATTATTATTCTGATAGAAGACAAACATTCTTCCCTTACAACTCTGCTGGTGACAAATCTACAGGTTATTATGATGACGTTACTTATCATAATAAAATCCAAACTTTTCTTGCATTTGCAAATGGTTCATTAAATATAAATGACAATATCAAAGTATTCTATACACTTGGAACACAATTTGAATCACAATACTTTAGGAGTATAGGTGGAACAACCACTAACTTCACAAATCCATATGTAACCGATTTATTCATTTTTGGAAATGCAGAAGCATCAAATGAAAGCCCAAGAAAATATATCCAACAAACTAAAAAATCTGCTGTATATTCAACAGTTAGTGCAGAGTTGTTTGATCAATTAGTAGTTGAGGTAGGTGGTAGATATGAGCAGCCTTCTACTGTAAATGAGCCTGTTTTTTATCCTACTTTTTCAGCTGGTTGGAAGTTTAGCAAGCAGTTTTTTAAAGATAGTGATATCTTAAGTTTTGGTAAACTGAGATTTTCTTATGGAGAAATTGGAATTGAACCTGCCCCCTATTTAAATTCAACGAGTTTTGGAGCTTATTCCGTTTCCAGTTCATGGGGGGATTATCTGGACGCTTCACAGTATGGTAATCCTTTTGCACGCTCAAGCGTTCTAGGTAACCCTAACTTAACAGTAGAAACAAAAAAAGAATATGAAATTGGTGTAGATCTTGCTTTCTTAAAAAACAGAATTAATTTTGGTGCTACTTATTATAATAACGTTAATGATAATGCAATACTTTATCTTGACCTTCCTGCATCTACCGGATACAATTACTACTATGATAATGCTGCCACTATTTCAAATAAAGGTTTTGAGCTAGAACTTGGTGGCAAAATTATCAACAAAGATAACTTAAAGTGGGAAGTAAACCTAAATTGGTCCACAAACAAGAATATGGTTGAGGATTTGGCAGGAGTTAACCACGTATTCTTAAACGGATTTACCGGAACCTCATCTGAGGTAGTTGAAGGACACCCATTCGGTGCGATATACGGAGGTAGATTCCTTAGAGATGATAATGGGGACTTAGTTTTAGATGCTAATGGTTTTCCACAAGCCGATCCTGTTGATGGTGTTATTGGTGATCCTAATCCTGATTGGATTGGTGGATTAGCTTCAACTTTAAGTTACAAAGGCTTTAAATTCAATGTTGTTTTAGCAACATCACAAGGTAATGAAATGTGGGGAGGAACAGAAGCTGTATTAAAATTCTTCGGTATTAATCCCGAAACTGCTGTAGAATCGACTGCAAATGTTGATATGGTCAACTATTCTGGCGAAACAATACCGGCAGGCACTACTTTTAGAGGAAGCATATATGATTTTGGCGGCGGTCCCGTTCCGCTTGATGTTGATTGGTACACTGATTTAGGAGGTGGGTTTGGTGCTGTTTCAGAGCAATTTATTCATGACGCATCATGGACTAAACTGCGTGAAGTTTCATTATATTATACATTTTCTAATAAGTTACTAAGTAAAACATTTATTAAAGGATTACAAATTGGAGTTGCCGGTAAAAATCTATATACCTGGACAAAATTTGTCGGAGTAGATCCCGAAATTAATTTAACAGGTGCTAGTAAAGGAAGAGGTTTAGATTATTTCACAAATCCTGGTACAAAATCTGTTATGTTTATTACAAATATTAAATTTTAAAAATTGACCATTATGAAAAATAATAAATTATTAATATTGATGCTTTTAAGCATATTGCTTACGGCTTCATGTAAAAAATATGTTGAAAGAGTTAATGATGATCCTAACTCTTTTACTGATGCTCCTGCAACACTTATTGTGGGGCAGGCTCAACTTGCAGCTGCTTATTTGTATGAGTCTCAACCAGCAAGATTTGCTGGAATATTTACTGATCAATTTACCGGTTCGGACAGACAATATATTACTTATGATAAATACGGTGTAACAACCGGAGATTTTGACGATGTGTGGACAAGAATATATCAAAGAGGCGTTGCGCAAGCAAAACTGGCGATGGAAAAAGCAGAAAGTGAAGGAAACACAAATCTAGCAGGAGTCAGTGAAATATTTTATGGTTTTTTTATTGGAGAAGCTGCAATACTTTTTGGTGATGTCCCTGCCGTTGAAGCAGCTGATAATGACATATTAGATCCGAAATACGATAGTCAGTCTGCTGCTATTGATTTTGCTATTTCCAAACTTGATGATGCCTTGAGTAAAGTAAGTGCAAATAACTCATATAACTCTGTTTTTGTAAGTAACAACTTTAATTGGAAAGAGATAATTCATTCTTTAAAAGCCAGATATTATCTAGCTAAAAAAGATTATGCTAGTGCACTTACTGAGGCTCAAATGGGTATTTCAAATGCAAATGGAGACCTATTAATTAAACACTCTAATAACACCGGTGCAAAAAATATGTATTATCAATTTGGCGTAGAACAAAGAGGTGGCTATATGACAGTTCAAGGTTCCGGTTCTAATAATGGAAATGGTTCAACCCTGAAAAGATGGCTTACTATCGGAAGACCATCCGGATTAAATTCTCCAGGAGACTTGCAAAGAGATGCCGTTTACTTTGATGGTTTGGATTTGAACTTTAACACAGGTGGTTATTTTGCTGTTGATGCGTCTTTTCCTATTATTTCATATGTTGAAACTAAATTAATTGAAGCAGAAGCCGCATATCATACATCAAGTGATGCACTAACACCGTTCAATGAAGTTAGATCATACTTGGAAATGAAATACAATACACCTGGTGGTTTTCCTCCTTCAACTTCTAACGGACAACAGTTATTGAAAGAAATTCTTGAAGAAAAATATATTTCTTTAATAGGTAACCTTCAAGTTTTTCAAGATATTAGAAGAACAAATAATTTAATTGGTGTCCAAGTAAAAGGAACAGGAACTTCCATTATCCCCCAAAGATTCTTATATCCTGACAATGAAATTAATGCCAATTCTAATTTCCCTGGCTTAAAAGACCTGTATGATAAAACAGAAATAAACATGTAATTATTGATAATAAAAAAAAAGGAGGCTGTCTCAAAAGGCAGTCTCCTTTTTTTGTATTATAGCTTAATAATTATAAAAAAATAAATTTAACATAAAAAAATATGATAATAATATATTAAAAAAAAATATTTGCTTAAATTTGAAAATATTTAAAATTAATGAAAATGAAAAAAATATTATTAATTGTATTCTTATTCGTTGGTGTTTTGCATATACAAGCACAAACACCCAAAGAAAGAGCAGATATTGTAAAAAATTATGATCTGGACAAACTCGCAGCTCTGAAAGACAAATATGCAAAACAAGCCAAAGAACAAAAACAAATAGCCGAACAAAAAGCAATAGAGGAAGGCTGGCCTATTAAAGGCAGCAAAAACGGTATTGGCTTTGAATTGATGCGATTGACACCCGACGGTAAACCCGTTTATTATCAAACGGAAAATTATTACGCAGCCAAAACCATTAGAACACACAAACTTTATAACGGCGGTGGACTGGGTTTAAATGTTCAAGGACAAAATATGATAGTCGGGATTTGGGATGGCGGACCTGTCAGAGGAACTCATAACATTCTGAACGGCAGGGTAATTCAAAGAGACGGAGTAAGTTTTACTACAGCGGACGACCTGAACAGACACGCTACTCACGTTACCGGAACCATGATAGCCAATGGAAATATGCAAATACGATACAGAGGTATGGCTTTTGAAGCAACAGCATGGGCACATGATTGGTATAATGACGACTCTGAAATGGTTAGCGAAGCCAGTCAAGGATTGTTGGTTTCCAATCATTCCTACGGCATGAGAGCTTTTAATGTATTCGGACAACGACTAATTGACCTGTATTGGTTTGGTAAATACAATCAAGAGGCTCGCAACTGGGACGAAATTATGTTTAATGCTCCCTATTATCTTATAGTTGATGCTGCCGGTAATGACCGACAATATGCTGCCAACGGAACCAATAAAGGTGGTTATGATATGCTAACAGGCAATTCAACTTGCAAAAACAATATTACTGTTGCAGCAGTCAGACGGGTAAACAATTATTCCGGTCCTTCCAGTGTGGTTATGAGTAGTTTTAGCAATTGGGGACCTACTGATGACGGTCGTATCAAGCCCGATATATCATCACAAGGGGTAGATGTAACATCATGTACCTCGGATAGCAATACATCAGTAGCCAGTTATGACGGAACTTCTATGGCAGCCCCAAGTGTATCCGGAAGTATCATCTTATTACAACAACACTACAAAGAATCTTACGGAAATTATCTCAAATCGGCAACTGTTAAAGGTCTGGTACTTCACACCGCCGATGAAGCCGGCAATAATCCCGGACCCGATTATTCTTATGGCTGGGGACTAATGAATACCGGTAGAGCAGCACAAGCCATTAGTGATAACGGACTAAAATCCATAATAAAAGAAATTACCTTGAACGAAGGAGAAACCTATTCATTTACCGTTGATGCAGACGGCACTGTTCCATTAATGGCAAGTATTTGCTGGACGGACCCCGCTGGTGAAGTTATTACAGGTAATGCAGCCAATTTGTTAGACAATCCAACTCCCGCGTTGGTAAATGATTTGGATATCAGAGTTATAAAAGGAAATAGCACCTACTATCCGTGGAAACTAAATCCGGCTACACCTTCAGCAGCAGCAACCAAAGGTGATAATGTGGTGGATAATTTTGAAAAAGTGCAAGTAGATAATGCTTCGGGAACTTATACCATACAAGTTTCACACAAAGGAAGCCTAAGAAACGGCAAACAAGCTGTTTCCATCATCGTAACAGGCATAACCAATCCGTTTGCCATCAACACCAAAAACGGTGACTATGTGCCTGTATGTGTCGATAGTTCACCCGATAAAGACATATTATTGCACTATAGCAAAAATGCAAACACATCCGGAACCACTCAATTTAGTATTACCGGACTGCCCGGAGGCGTTAATGCCAATTTCAATCCGAGTTCATTAAGCGGCGATGGAGATTTCACCTTGTCGCTAACAGGATTAAACAATGCGCCGTCCGGAATTTATAATTTGGAAGTAATAGGAACTAACGGTTCCATAACAAGGTCAAAAAATATTCAACTACATATTTTGAAGAATAATTTTCCGGTTCAAAATCTCAGCAGTCCTCAAAACGGTGCCGTTAATCTGAGAATACCGGTTACCCTAAATTGGGAAGAAATGCCCAATGCTCAAGAATATCAAATTCAAGTTGCCTACAATCAAAGTTTTGACAACATTCATACCGATTTAACAACTACGGCAACCAGCACCACCATTACCAATAATCTAAGTAACGGTAATACTTATTATTGGAGGGTAAAACCCAAAAATCAATGTAGTGAAGGTAATTGGTCGGAAGTTAGAAGTTTTACCACATTAATCATCAATTGTAGCGAAAATTATTTTACGACCCAAACCAATATACCCGATAACAATAGCGGTGGAATAGAAACCAACATAAATATTGCAAGCAATGAAACCATTAGTAAAGTAGAAGTTTATATGAACATTACCCACCCCAAAGTTTCGGATTTGGAAGTAAAACTGGAAAGTCCCGCACAAACTGAAATAACAATAATTCAACCCAATACTTGTCAGGGAAATTATACAAATATTGATGCTACTTTTCATGACGATGCCGATGATGTTGTGCAATGTGATACCGGAAGTACGGCTATATCGGGCGAATACAAACCCTTTGAAAGTATGGCTGCCTTTGTCGGTGAAAATGCACAGGGAGATTGGAAATTAAAAGTTTATGACAACGTCAGCAGCAACACAGGAACACTTAACTTTTGGGTTATCAAAGTTTGTGAAGAAGTTTATGGCGTAAACGATCAAAAAATCAATTTGTTTAAAGTTTGGCCTAATCCTTCCAACGGTCAAATCAACATAGAATTAGAAGCAGGCAAATTAATCGATTTGCGATTAATGGATATTTCCGGTAAAGAAATCTATCATCGAGTTTACAACAATTCGCAAGACGTATTTACCAAGAATATCATTTTTGGCAACCTCAAAAAAGGCGTGTATCTGTTGCAAGTAAACTCTAACAACAAACACGGTGTAAAACGTATTGTTATTGAATAAAACGCTCAAAAAACAAATAATCAAAAGGGCAGCTTTTAGAGTTTGCCCTTTTTTAATATTAGATAAACAGGAAAATGATCACTGTAACCACCTTTATATTTCAACCCCATATAAGTTCTGTAGGGCAAACCCGTAAATTTGCCTTGCCAAATTTGTATTTCGCGAGGTGAAAAAATATTGGAACGGATTAATTCGCAATTGAAAAATTCAAAAATATCTTTGTTGAAAAAAATTTGATCAAACAATAATATTTTATTTTGATGCTTAACACTAAAATTTCCTTGTTTGAACAAATCATAAAACGGATTGATAAAATCATCCGACAGAACAAAATCTTTCAAATAAACATCATCGGGATTGGTATTAAAATCACCCATTACAAACAATCGGGAATGTTCGTTTTCATATCTTACTTCATCAATCAAATTTCGAAGTTCAATGGCAGCTTGTTTACGTTTTACATCGGACTGTCTATCCCCTTCTCTACGCGAGGGCCAATGGTTGACAAAAAAGTGAAAAAATCGGTTTTTATAAGCTAGCTTTACATACAAAATATCTCTTGTCCGATAAGGTTTTCCACTGTGCCGATACAAAATTAAAGGAAATACTTCGCTGTGAACAAGATTAAAAATATCCGAGCGAAACAACAAAGCAACATCCATACCGCGACGGTCATTTGAATCGAAATGAATAAATTGGTAATTGTAAGAATTCAAATACTTGGAAAGAACCAAATCGGTTAATACCTTTTTGTTTTCGACCTCCGACAAACCTATTACAGCAGGAGGTTGTCCGGTCTCACTCCTACCGATTTGGCTAATCACCCAACCCAATTTACGGGTTTTGTTTCGGTATCGTCGTTTAAACCAACGCATAATACCTTTGGGTGTAAAAGCATCATCTTGGGTGGTCGGATCATTGTAAGTATCAAAAAAATTTTCGACATTATAAAAAGCTATCGTAAAAATTTCTTTCTTCATAATTTAAATTTCAATCTAATATATAAAAAAGATTTATCTTTGAAGCCAAACATGTTTTTTTTATGAAAAAAGGAAAACTCATTATTTTTTCGGCACCTTCGGGAAGCGGCAAAACAACTTTGGTTCATTATTTGTTGGACAAACCCGAATTAAATTTGGCTTTTTCAATATCGGCGACATCACGCCAAAAACGACCCAATGAAACAGACGGAAAAGACTATTATTTTATCAGCCCCGAAAGTTTTAAAGAAAAAATAAAAAAAAACGAGTTTATTGAGTGGGAAGAAGTTTACAAAAACAATTACTACGGAACTTTAAAATCGGAAGTTGAAAACTTGCTTAACAAAGGCAAAAACGTCATTTTTGACATAGATGTAAAAGGCGGATTAAACATAAAGAAACAATATCCCGACAATAGTTTGGCTGTTTTTGTTAAACCGCCTTCCATAAACGAACTCAAAAAAAGATTGGAAGGAAGACAAACCGAAACTCCCGAAAAAATAGCTATGCGAATTGCCAAAGCAAACGAAGAAATACAATATTCAAAAAAATTTGACGTAATAATTATAAACGACAATTTGGAAAAAGCTAAAAAAGAAGTTTATCGTCTTGTCAAAAAATTCATAAATGAAAGCCGTTAAATTCATAACTTTGAGTATAGTCTTATTAGGTTTACAAGCTTGTAAAAAAAAATCCGATTATAAAAATCCTTATTTGCAAGATGTATCATTTTCGGTCGAAATAAATTTGGACTTACCCGAATATGCTCCTTTGCAATACGCCAATAATTCCGTTTTGATACAAAATATCGGTATCAAAGGGGTCATTGTTTTTTACAGTGGAAATTCTTACTTGGCTTATGAAGCCAGCGATCCTAATCACTATCCGAGTGGCTGTTCGCAAATGCACCCCAATCAATTTACTTGCAAATGTGATTGCGAAAACAACCGATACAGTCTTTATACCGGACAACTAACCGAAGGAGAAGGTAAATATCCGTTGAAAGCTTACCATGTATCACAAAACGGACATTTATTACGTATTTCCAATTAAAAAACGGACTTACCGAAGTAAGCCCGTAAAAAGCAACACAACAACAATTTGTTATAATTTTTGTATTTTCACTATCTTTTTTTGTCGATGCACACGGTCAATAATAACCAGTGCATAAACCCCTGCCGGCAATTTTGAAAAATCAAGTTTTTGAAGTTTAACCTCATCACCGGTTTGGTATTGCTGCAATTGTCTGCCGTTCATATCAAACAGATACAAGTCATAAGACAAGGCAACATCAAATTGCACGTTCAAATAGGAGTTTACAGGATTGGGATATACTTCTATGCCGGTTAGTTTGCTATAATTATCGATACCGGAAACATGAATAATCGAAGGGTCTATAAAACCCTCCGAAATGTGTTGTGCATTTACCGTATTTTCTTGCACAAAAACTTCGCCTACGGTATAAACAATGTTATTTCCGGCAGCAGAAACACTTCCTCCTGCCGGTGCCAAACTGGATTTTTTTACTTGAACTTGTCCCAAACCGAGATTAAAAATCAGCAGTACAAAAAGAATAATAATTTTTTTCATTATATTTTATTTTTTAAATACCACAAAATCAAAGGAAACATCGGCCAAATTACCCGATAAATCATAGCTTTTTATCTCAAAATAGCCTCCTCCCGTATGTTTGCTAACTGAAAAAATACGCGGCATATAAGATGCCGAAACAACTACGGTATATGACGACACGGTTGTATCCGTAAAATGAATTTCGCATTTTCCGACACCGGTTTTATTAATGGTAAAACCTGACGACGAAGATAATTTTATGGCAGCACTGTTTGCGGAAACATTAGTTATACCACCGTAGATATAAGCTTTCATATCGGCATCGCCGCTATCGGGCGCTGTTAGTTTTTCTACTACATTCAAGTTACCGTTACTGACATTTACCTCTCCTACAAAAAAGCCGGCATATACATTGGGGGCATCTTTGGTAGCTCTTCCATATACGGCATAGTGATTGCCTCCGGCAGATGGCGAAATATAATTATAGGTTCCATATTTGTTACCTGATCCGGTTCCATCCAAATAATTATTGGTGCCCTTATTGGTGCCGTTTTCGGGTGATGATATTCTGTTGGACACCCCTGTTAATGAGCCTTCATAACCCGAACTATTGGTAAACCAATTTCTGACGCCTATTACAGTAGAATTTGTTGCATTGGTTCCGGCAAAAGCTTGATAAATACCTGTAACATTTTGTTGTGAATTTACTTCATCTCTAACATATAGTGCCGAAGACACACCTCCTGACAGGGTAGTGCCCTCCATATAAATTTTTATGGCATTTTTAGTTACGCTGTTATTCATGTGTATATCAATCGCTTTGGCAACACTTGTAGTTCCCGCATAATTATTGTTTAACTCCAAAGTCGTTGCATCGGTCTCGTCCAATAGTAAATATCCGTTGTTTGCCACATAGCTATCTACCTCTGCCTCCGTCAAATGTGTATCATTATCAACCGGTGTTTGCCATGATGCGTTCCCTGCGGCGTCGGAAGTTAAAACTTTATTGTTTCCTTGACTGCCATCAACTATGGCAATATTGCCGTTGATATGCAAATTGGCACTTGGGTTGGTGTTGTTTATCCCTACTTTATCGGCTTTGACCGTAAATGGATGATCACCTGTTGTGGTATTACTGATTTGAAAATTGTTATTTCCTCCATCAACACCGACCATATAGGTATGGGTTCCCGAACGATTTGATTGCCAAACAGTGTAAACATCATCATCAGATTCCATTTTAATCAAAGCTTCACCAGAAGTAATATCGGTAATATGCAAATTGGCATCGACCGAAACCGGACGTCCAATTCCTACTTTGTCGGGTGAATTAATACCGTTTGAATTTTGATGCCAAAAACTGTGATTGACATAATCGGCAATATGAGCTTTTTGTGAAAACTTGGCATAAGGCACCGATTTGAATTCACTCGTGCCAAAATCGGTAAATCCGCTGCCGGTATCAACTTCAACTTTTAAAAAATAAGAACTTGCACCCCAATCAATAGCCGAAAAGTTGCCCGAAACCGCAGTTCCTTCACCTATAACTACGGCAGCTATACCGTTGGCATCGGTTGTTGTTTGATGAGTTTCTTGATATACGGAAGTCGTTCCGTTTTCGAGTATGGTAAATCTAATAGTCAGATTTTGAGTGTTTAGAACATTACCGCTATTGGTTATTAAAGCTTTGTAATTAAAACCAGTTTGAGCGCTTATAACAACGGCAAATAATAAAACCGTTAAAGTTAAAATTTGTTTTTTCATATTCATAAAATTTTTACTATTTATTTATTAATAACTTTTCAATCATTTTTTGTTGTTTTTCAACAATTTGTTTCAATTCGTCAATTTGTTTTTGTTGACGGTTAATGATAATTTGTTGTTCATAATTTGCTTTGTAATTGTAGGTAGCAATTTCATCTATTTTCAAGCCGTTTTCGGTATGCAAATTTGCCGGTAAAGATTGTGGGTTGAGTTCATACAATCCGTTGTCTTTGGCATCAAAATCACTGTCTTTTTTGGCTTTGGGTGCATATTTGATAAGTTCTTCCGTTACCTTACGGTCGGTATAAGCTGCCGATCCTTGTGTAACGTAATTATGTGCATATACATTGTTCCATGCATTACCCGATGCACCTAAATTACGTAGGCGATGTCCTTCGGGCAAAATATTTCCGTTTTTAACAAACACATTGCCACCGTGATAAATAAAATAAGCATCTTGACTGACATTATAACCACTGGATGTTTTATAGTTATTATCGACATAGTATTGGGTGGAAGGATTGTTAGTTCCATGTGAGTCGATATAAATATCGGCATCTCCCGAAGTATTTTTTATTGTGATTTTTGCAACCTGTCCGCTTTCTTGCGGTAGCACTTTCATATATCCGTAATATTCTGTTTTTCCTATAAAAAATCCGGCAAAACCATTTGCTTTTTCAACTTGTGAAAAAATTCCATAATGTTGTCCACCGGCATTTTTATCAATTTTTATATAAGTTCCGAATTTTTCTCCGGTTCCGGTTCCGGTTAATGTAGTTTTTATACCTATGTGCGGACCGTTTCCACTATTGGTAATCATATTTTCAACACCAATATTTTCTACATCGGCACTTCCCCACAAGGTGTTGTAAACACCCTTATGTTTATTACCGCCGGAACCACTGATACTATTTCGCACTCCGATATGGTCATAGCCTGTTCCTCCATTACCTGTATTATCGATGCTGTTATCAACAGCTATTTGTAATCCCAGTCCTGATCCCAACAAGTAATTAACTATTCCTCTGTGAGTATTACCTCCGTTTCCGATAATACGGTTTTTCATTCCAATGGCTTCCGAAGTGTTATTGGCTATTATTTCTGTATAAACCCCATACTTTCTACCTTTACCTTCTAAATGACTGTACAAACTATACTTATCACCCGTACCTGTTCCCGAAATATAATTTCTAACACCAAATTGTTGAGCACTATTTTCATTATTTAACAAACTATATATCCCGTAATGTTCACCCGAACCGGTGTTGTTGAGATGATTATATATCCCATATTGATTTCCGTTTCCGTTGGTTAAGAAACTGTTATAAACACCGGCACTATTTCCATCTTCACTACCGGAAATTTTGTTATAAATTGTGTATAAAGATGTTGAACCGGAGAGGTTTCCCGAATTCAAAATTCCATACATATTTGCCACATTGTTAGAAGATTGCACTGTGGTAAGCATAGCCTGATTGCTATTGGTTAATACGCCTCCCAATGCCAGTGCCCCATTATGATACATGGGATCTTGAATGGAAGTTGCAGGGTTGGTTCCGCCCATTTTGTTGAACAATACCGGCACATTGGTTAAATCGTTGTAATCGCCGCTAAAGTCATCGCTTGCATCGGTATCCCAAGCACTAACATCTTGCCATGAGCCTTTACCGTCGGCATCGCTGGTAAATATTTTGCCGTTACCTTCAGTTCCGTCTTTTATGGCAACACTTCCTTCAAAATATCCGGCATAACTTCCGGTTTTATTTACTTTGCCATAAACGGCATAATGAGTTCCGCCCGCATAAGAAGCTATAACATTATAACTACCGTATTTATTGCCCGAACCACTTCCCGTCAAATAATTGTATGTTCCATAATGTTTGCCGTCGCCCGATATATTAATTCGATTTTCAATTCCTCTGACATTGCCGGTACCATTTCCGGTTATTTGATTATTGATTGCTCTAAAATAAAAGTTACCCGAATAATCGCTTATTGCCAAAATATTACCAATGGCTCCTGCTCCGGTATTCAATCTTTCGGTTTTTAACACATAACTGGGATGTGAGCCGTCCGAAACCGGATTTTGTATTTCTACTTTGGCATTTTGGTTGGTACTTCCGTCATCTACGGTATTTTTTCCAATAACCAATTTTCCGAGATGAAATATGTCATCGGTATTGGCACTTGGGGGAGTTGTAGTTCCTACGGTATAAAAATCGGCATCGGTTTGGTCGGGAAGATTCACGGTGTTCCCATTACTGATACTTAATTGGTTTCCACTTACCGATAAAGTTTGCAGCTCGTTGGTATTACTTCCATCTGTTTCTGTAGTTAAATAACCATTGTTACTAACATAAGCATCAACTTGTGCTTCGGTTAAATGAGTGTCGCTATCGACAAAACTTCCTCCTCCGTTAGACAAAGTTACCGTATTGTCGCTTTTACTAATGGTTTGTATTTCATTGGTCGGGTCATGATCGGCATCATTGACATCGTCGCCGTCGGACAAACCTGTGGGGATATTGGATAAATCGTTGAAGTTACCGCTAAAATCATCGGCAGCATTTTTGTCCCAACCGTTAAAAACGGTATCACTTGTATTGATACCTAATGGATTGGCAGAGGTTCCGTCTCCATTTAAACTACTGTTGGTTTGCACCACTTGACTACCCCATTGGTCGCCACCGCTCCCTGTTGGTAGCGTTACGGTATTACCGTTTGATATGGTTAATTGAGTTCCGCTTACCGATAGGGTTTGCAACTCATTGGTAGCATCGTGATCAGCATCGTTTACGTCATCACCATCGGACAATCCGGTGGGCACACCGGTCAATTGACCAAAATCTACCTGTTCTACTTGTTTTGATTTTAAACTGTATTTGGCATAAGGAACAAAATTCAATGGAGAAACCGATATTTGTTGATAACCGCCACCGGTATCCATTTCAACTTTGAGATAATTGCCGGTATGCGTCCAATCCAAAGCATCCCAACCGGTTGGGTTTTGCGACCCGATATTTAATACAACTATACCGTTGCTATCGGTCGTTGTATGATGCGTTTCTTGAAAAATCATATTACCGGTCAAAGGATGTTCATCATAAATACCGATACGAATATCCACTGCTTGATTCAACAAAGGCGTGCCACTTGTATCTGTAATTAATACCTTGTAATTAAAATAAGTCTCTTGCGAAAATACTTGCAAGCTTAACAATAAAACAAAAAGGAGAGTTATTTTTTTCATGAGTATTTAATTTCAAGTTATTATGTTTTTTTTAACAAGTCTATCATCATAGGATTATTATCTAGGACCAACTCTGCAATTAATTCGGTAGAAAAATCTTGCAATTCGTTTTCTCTTTGAGCGGCTTCTTTGCTATTTGTATATTCTTCATAATGAACTATTTTGTAATTTTTGTTTTTTTGATACCGTAATAATTTAATACGTCTATATAAGTCGACTGTTACCCCGATTGAGAATTTACTGTTAAAATATGCAATATAAACGTAAAACATGCGTGCCGACAATTATAATGAAGCAAATATATCTCGCGAGACATTGAAAAGATAAAAAAGTTATAGTATTAGGATAAGTTTATCTTAAATAACTGTAAATCAATATATTTTATTTAACCCAATAACTTCCGAAATTATAATTTCGGCAAAAAACAAAAATATCGAGGGCAATTTATTTAGAAATTATACCAAATTGGTTTATAAAATTAAAGTGCGGTTGAATTGGTTCCTAAGAATTTTGGAACAGACAATAAAATAAGTAAAAGAGAAAAACACTATTGGCAAATTTGTACGGAATTTTATTATAACTTCACAGATAAAACTTTTATCAATCTAAGTTTTTATTCCATAGACTTATCAAAGAAGCTAATAGAAACAAAATTACAATTAAGTTTAAATAACCGCCCCAAACTATGATTTCCCATTGACCGTGTAATAAATTTTTAACCTGTTTTCGCAACAAGAAAGGCAACAGCGGAAAAAACGGAATAATCCATACGGGATAATAAGTTTTTTTGGTCAAAACCTGATAAATAAACAATACCGACAAAATACCGAAAACCGGATATACCAACAAACGCATCAATTGATTGGTTTCAATAGCCAAACGGGTATTTTCAATCATATTTAATTGGTGCCAATAAGCCGATTTCGCCGAAACGGCAATAGCCGTATAAGCCCCGTGTATTACTCCGTAAGCTATCAAAATTGCACCCAACAATACGGTAACCGTTATTTGTATATACGGACGGCTTTTGCCAAAAGCATAATATACGGGAACAACTCCAAACAAATATAACCAAGTGGCAAGCAAAGCAAATACTCCGCTAAGTTCAATACGCCAATCGGCAGCCTGAGCCATATTCAACAATCTATCCGTTTGATTGTTGTTGTAGTATAAAAGCATATCGGCGGCAAACAACAATATGCCACCTGCCACACCCGACAGTCCGGTTATGCGTATCAAATTTTTTTGCTTCATCTCAATGAATTAACTTTTTGCATAAACCTCTTTATTTTATCGGGTTCCAAATTATTTGCCCAATAATTGTTTTTTTTGAAATAAGAACCTACGATAAAAGCATCGACAAAAGGCAAATAAATATTCAAATTTTCCAAATTGATACCCGAACCGACCAAAACCGGCAAACGAGTAGTTTTTTTAACCCGTTTAATTTCTTCTATATTGGCAGAAGACCCCGTATGTACTCCGGTTATAATTAATCCGTCCGACAAAAAAAACTCTGCGGCATGTGCCATTTCGGTTATATCCATATCGGCTGTTACGGCATGCGAACTGTGTTTCTTTTTAATATCCGTAAAAACAGCAATGTGTTCGGCACCTATTTGTTTGCGATATCTGAGCAATTGTGCGGCATCACTGTCTATATAACCTTCATCGGCAATATGACCGAAAACAAAGCCTTCGGCTCTAATAAAATCGGCACCGGCACTGTTGGCTGCCGCCAAAGCCGCTCGATTGGCACCCGCCAGTATTTGAATACCCAACGGCAAACCTGTCTCCCGCTTAATAAGATATGCTATAATTGACATCATACTGCTGATTTCATGCCCATTGTCATTTTTCAAATACGGCACATCATGCATGTTTTCAATCATTAAAGCATCAATCCCGTTTTTTAAATAAATACGGGCTTCATTCAAGGCTTTTTCTATAATTTGTTCATTGCCAAAACGATTTTGCGGCGTGCCGGGCAAAGCTTCGATATGAATCATACCGATAACCGATTTGTCTCGTGTAAATATATTTTTAAATTTTTGCATAAAACTATTTTCAAAATATCATTGGATAACTTTCAAATAATTATTTGTAAATTTATCAAAAATTTTACAATTCTATGTCAAAATTTGTTTCCGTCACGGTTTTTGGTGCTGCCAACGTTGATATTACCGGCTATACAAAATCTACATTGATATATAAAGATGCCAATATAGGCACTATGAAAACCACCGCCGGAGGTGTGGGACGCAATATTGCCGAAAATTTAATAAATCTTGATTTTGACGTGCAATTTATCAGCATATTCGGCGATGACCCGTTAAGTGAATTTCTAATAAAAGACAGCAAAAACAAAAAACTGTCAATCGACCGAAGTTTGTTTTTAAAAAATGCTTCGGCTTCAACATTTATAGCCATAATGGACGAACACAACGATTTGGCACTGGGTATATCGGCAATGTCATTGTTTGATGAATTAGATAATAAGTTATTTATCAACCATTTACCAAATAAATTAAACTCTGAATATACGGTTTTGGAAACCAATTTTTCGACCGAAATACTACAAGCCATAATAGAAAAATATCCCGAACAAAAATTTGTATTGGATACTGTTTCGGGCAAAAAATCATTACGTGCCCTTCCGGTTTTAAAAAACTTGCATATTTTAAAGACAAATTTGCTTGAAGCCGAAATGATGAGCGGCATGGAAATAAAAACCGAAAAAAATTTATATGACATGGTGCGTTATTTTATTAAACAAGGTGTAAACAAAGTTTTTATTACCTTAGGCAAAGACGGTGTAATATATGGCGAGCATGACATTATTGACAAACAGCCCTCTATTGCATCAAAGGTTGTCAATACCATTGGTGCCGGCGATTCGTTTGTTGCCGGATTAGTTTACGCCGATTCCGAAGCTTATTCTATTGACCGCATGGCACAGTTCGGTATGGCTTCGGCTGCCGTAACGGTGCAACATCACGAAGCGGTCAGTCCGGTTTTATCCCGCAAGCGTATAAGCGATTTAATCCGGTTAAAAAACGAATAATTGGCTAACTTAGTTTACCTTTGCACGCATAAATTAGTACAATGAATAAATTTTTAGACATAAACCCCGAAGTAGCAACGGCTTTGCAAAAAAAACAAGCGGTTGTAGCCCTTGAATCGACCATTATATCACACGGCATGCCTTATCCTCAAAATTATGAAACTGCCGTTTTGGTCGAAAAAACCGTCAGAGAAAACGGTGCTGTTCCGGCTACGATTGCACTGATAGACGGTAAAATAAAAATAGGTTTAAATGATGATGAAATCAAATTGTTAGCCCGAAAAGGCAGCCGTGTAATCAAAACCAGTCGAAGAGACATACCTTATATTTTGTCCAATAAATTAACCGGTGCCACCACTGTTTCGGCAACCATGATTGCAGCACAACTTGCCGAAATCAAAATATTTGCTACCGGAGGTATTGGCGGTGTACACCGCGATGCAACCGAAACTTTTGACATTTCGGCAGATTTGCAAGAACTGGCACAAACTCGTGTAGCGGTTGTCTGTGCCGGTATCAAATCGATTTTGGATCCGGGTTTAACACTCGAATATCTCGAAACCATGGGCGTGCCCGTATTAGGTTATCAAACAGATGAACTGCCTGCTTTTTATACTCGAAAAAGCGGTTTTAAGGTAGATTACCGCCTCAATAACCCGCAAGAAATAGCCCGTTTGTTGCAAATCAAATGGGAATTGGGCTTAAAAGGCGGAGTGGTTATAGCCAATCCGGTGCCCGAAGCCGATGCACTCGATCCCGACTTTATGGCACAAGCTATTGATAAAGCAATAACCGAACAAAAAAAATTAGGTATCAAAGGCAAAGAAAGTACGCCCTTTTTGTTGTCAAAAGTCAAAGAATTTACACAAGGAAAAAGCTTGGTTTCAAATATCAGATTGGTCTTAAATAATGCCCGTTTGGCCGCTCAAATAGCACAAAATATGTAAGAAAAAATGGTTTGACTTATTTTCGCTTAACCAACATAAAAAAATCGTTACCTATGTCCAAATAGCCTTGGTCGTAAACAAAATAATAAGTAGCTCCTTTTTTGGTTGTATAAATACCGGTAAAATAATTAAAATCAAAACCTTCGTTTTCCAATTTGGTTTTGTGCACTTTGGTTTTATCTTCGGGATTTAGTTTTTCCAAAATTCGCCAATTCTTTTTTAACCGGTTATTAATATTTCTTATAAGATTGACCGATATTTTGTTTTTGCGATTATTATAAGCATTGCGACAAGCATCCGAACAAAATTTTTTGTCGGAACGCCCCAAAATAACTTCACCACATTCTAAACATCTTTTTTCGGTATTCATATCATTAACTTTTTTGTCTTAAATTTTTTAATAGTGCCAATGAAAAGGCATGAATATCGCCCGGCCAACGAGCCGAAATATAATTGTTGTCTTGAACATAAAATCCATAGCGCTGATTATCGATACTGTCTCTAAAAAAAGGAATAGGTCCCTGAATAAAACGGGACGGTGAAGCCAAGTATTTTTTTACTTCGTCTTCAACGGTTGTTTCCGGATAGGTTAAATAATAATCTTTCAACCAAAGTTTGGTTAAATAATAAGCCAAAAGTTCTTGTTTTTTAAGCAAAGAAGTTGTTTTATAATCGTATAAAACGGATTTTCCGGTTTTGTTATCCATGCTTCTTGCAGCCAATAAAACGCCGTGACATACAGCACCAACGGTCTTTTTGCGATTAAAAAAGCCGACAATTTTGTTCTGCAATATTTTTGATTCGAGATATTCAATTACGCCTTTGTCATGACCACCCGTCAAATGAATACCGTCAAAATAATTTTCATCTATTTCGTCATATTTTATCGGATTGTTAAATTCCGTGCTCTGTTCCATTTCTTTATAAATTTTTACGGCACTCTTGTCGGCTTTTAACAAAGGCAAAAAAATACCAAGTCCTTTTCCTGTAAGCATTCTAATATCGGCTTGGGCTTTTTTTCCGTTAGGCGTTGCAAATACGGTTTCAATATTATTATCCGATAAAATTTTCCACGGTATAGCGGCTTCCGTCGGATCAAAACCATAAGAAGGAAGTGGTATTACAACTTTTTTTTTCATAATTATTGCCAATAATTTTTTTGAATACGTTTCAAAGATACAAACATTTTGGAAAATTTGATTTATTGACCGATTTCTGTTCTTAATTGCCATTCCTGTTAAGATTTTAATAAAAATACTTCCTTATATTTTGACTTCCCGAAACTTCAAGTTATCTTTGTTCAAAAAGACACTTTTAAAATGAAATTATACACCATTTCTCACGGAGATTTCAAGCTTGACGGCGGTGCTATGTTTGGCGTTGTTCCCAAAGTTATTTGGCAACGCACCAATCCGGCAGACGAAAACAATTTGATTGAAATGACCACCCGAAGCCTTTTAATAGAAGACGGCGATCGATTGATATTAATCGATACGGGCATGGGCAACAAACAATCCGAAAAATTTTTCGGCTATTACAAACCGAGCAAACAAAATTTGTTTGATGAAACACTAAAAAAATACGGATTTCATCGCGATGACATTACCGATGTCTTTATGACACATTTGCACTTCGACCATTGCGGTGGTTCCATTATTCGCAATCCCAAAGGTTTTTACGAACCGGCTTTTAAAAACGCTCGCTTTTGGTCCAATCAAAAACACTGGCAATGGGCAACTGAACCCAATCCGCGCGAAAAAGCCAGTTTTTTGAAAGAAAATATTTTGCCCATACACCAAAGCGGTCAGTTACAATTTGTCGAAACACCGCAACAAGGCAGAATAACCCGCTCCAACGAACTGAACTTTGACATTATCTTTGTCGACGGACATACCGAAAAACAAATGTTACCCGTCATTGAATATAAAGGAAAAAAGTTGGTTTATATGGCAGACCTGTTACCTACCGTCGGGCATATACCTTTGCCTTATGTCATGGGCTATGATACCCGTCCGTTGCTAAGCCTCGACGAACGTATCGAAATTTTCGGACAAGCCGCCGACGAAAAATGGTATTTATTGCTCGAACACGATCCTTATAATGAAATTTGCACCCTAAAACACACCGAAAAAGGAGTTCGTTTGGATAAAATTTTTAAATTTGACGAAATTTTTAACGATTAAAATATACTTATTATGAATAAACTTAGATTATTGGGTATATCACTTTCTGCCGGTTTGATATTGGCAAGTTGTGGTTCTACCCAAAAAGTTACTACCGAAAAAACAACCCAAGCAAAAGAACAAATGCTTGAAGCTCCTAAACCGCTTCCGCAAAAATTTTCTACGCTATACAAAGACGAAGACCTGAAAAACTGGCAACACACCAACCCGTTTGACAGTCACATGCCCGGTATGAGCACCGAAAAAGCTTATAACGAATTGCTCAAAGACAAACCGGCACATACCGTCATTGTAGCGGTAGTCGATGCCGGAATTGACATCAATCACCCCGATTTGAAAGATATTATTTGGACCAATGAAGACGAAATTCCCGGCAACGGTATCGACGACGACAACAACGGGTATGTCGATGATGTACACGGCTGGAATTTCTTGGGTGCCAAAGACGGAAAAATGGCAGGTCCCGAACAACTCGAAATGACCCGTATTGTAGCCAAATATCGCAACCAATGGAAAGACAAAAGCATAGCCGAGATAGCGCCCGAAGACCGTGAAATGTTTGAATTGTATCAACGCGCCGAAAAAGAATTAGCCGGCAAACTGGAACATGTAAAACAGCTGAGAAAACGCTACGATCAGGTCGAAGCTATGGCAGCAAATACCGAAAAAACTTTGAAAGAAGCTTTGAAAACCGATAAATTGACCGAAGAAAAAGTTAAAAATCTCAAAGCTGACAATCCGGTAGTGGCAAAAGCCAAAGATATGTATCTAAAAGGATTGAGTATTGATGCTTTAAAAGATTTTAAAGATTATGTGGAAATTCAAGAAAAATATAACTTAAACGTCAATTTTAACGGTCGAATTCAAGGGGACGATCCCGACAACATAAATGACAGAGATTACGGCAATCCCAATGTTATCCCCCCAAAAAAGGATGAATTGCACGGCACCCATGTAGCCGGTATCATCGCCCAAATAAGACATAACGGAATAGGTGGCGACGGTGTAGCCGACCACGTATTGATTATGCCCGTTAGAGCCGTACCCGACGGCGATGAATACGATAAAGACGTTGCACTGGCTTTTCGTTATGCCGTAGATAATGGTGCCAAAGTTATCAATACCAGTTTCGGAAAATATTACAGCCCGCACAAAGAATGGGTTTGGGACGCTATCAAATACGCAGCAGATCACGATGTGCTTATCGTAAATGCAGCCGGAAACGACGGTAAAGATATGGATCAATACGGCGAAAAAATGTCTTATCCCAACGATGGCGACGTAAAAGGCAAAGAAATAGCCGACAACTTTTTGAATGTAGGTGCCATAGGTCCTTATTATGGACCCGCCATGGTGGCTTCATTTAGTAATTACGGCAAAGAAACCGTCGATATTTTTTCACCCGGACAAAAAATTTATGCAACGGTTCCTTTTAGCGATTACAAATTTTTGCAAGGCACCTCCATGGCTTCTCCCGATGTGGCAGGTGTAGCGGCTCTTATCCGTTCACGCTACCCCGAATTAAGCGCTTCCGAAGTCAAACACATTATTATGGATTCGGGATTATCACCGCAAATATTGGTTATCAAACCCGAAGAAGACGACTACAAAGGAGAACCTAAGCTGGTCAAATTCAGCCAATTGAGTAAATCAGGAAATATGGTAAATGTTTACAACGCTCTGTTATTAGCCGATGAATTAGCCAAAAAGAAAACAGAAAATAAATAATACCGCCAAAATTAAATACTCAAAAAAATTTTGGCTAAAAAAACATTAAAAATCCCATATTTGTATTAATATTACAAGTATGGGATTTTTTTAATCAAACAAACCTTAATTTATACCTAATCGACATTTGTTTAATTTTATTGACAAAATTCTCCTATTTTTGTAAATCAAAAAATAAATTCGGCATGAAACAACAACGTTATACCATTACCGCCGCTTTGCCTTATACCAACGGACCCGTGCATATCGGGCACTTGGCAGGTGTTTATATTCCGGCGGATATTTTTACCCGTTATCAAAAAGCCAAAGGCAACGATGCCGTTTATATTTGCGGTTCCGACGAACACGGTGTGCCTAT